>DASSDH010000164.1:0-2597 GCA_035697245.1 Jiangellaceae bacterium | reverse complement strand
GTGGGGTCCGATCCGACCGGCTGGGTCATGAAGCTGGCGCTCTGCGCAACAACCCGACGGGTGCCGGCTTCGCGAGCCGCCGTCATCAGTGTCTTCGTGCCCTCGCTCCGCAGCCGGTTGGTCACTGCCAGCCATGTAGCGTAGTCACGAGACGGCGCGGAGAGCGCCGTGATCTGGTTGATGACCACCTCCGGTCCGGTCTCGAGGATCGCCTGACGCACCGCGGCATCGTCGAGCCCGTCCATCAATGCCGGCCGCGCCCCGAGTGCCTCGATGACGGAGAAGTTCTCGGTCCGGTGGGTGCTGGCCGTGACCTCGTGGCCCCGGTCCACCAGCGCCTCGACCAGGGGCCGACCCAGGACCCCTGTTCCTCCCGCGACGAAGATCCGCACGGTCGTCTCCTTGCTGTAACGAGGTGGCTCTGCCGGGCTGTTGCAGGAAACAGGTCCACCACCTACCGTGCCGTGTCCTGCTCGCCCGGCGGTCGACAACGACTGTACGGCGATCGCCTGCCAACGCGTCCCAGTCCGACTCATCGTGACCCGCAGCTCTGGTTGACCGCTTCGGCCCCCGGAACCCTGGGACCCCCGACAGGAGCAACGACATGACCGACGTGACCGTCACCAACCGCCGGGCCGACAGCTCGGCCAACGAGGACCTGACCCAGCTCGCCCGCCACGGCGCCGACGCCTTCGGCTACAAGGCCAACCTGCGCATCGACCGCAAGCTCGCCCAACTCCTGCGACTGCGGGTGTCGCA
The DNA here is from genome assembly GCA_035697245.1 of Jiangellaceae bacterium. Classification (GTDB taxonomy): domain Bacteria; phylum Actinomycetota; class Actinomycetes; order Jiangellales; family Jiangellaceae; genus JACVRX01. The sequence continues at coordinate 1,838 of DASSDH010000164.1, read as the reverse complement.
GATCAACAACTGCACCTACTGCCTCAACCTCCACTCCGAGGCCGCACGCGACGCCGGTATCCCCCGACCGGTGATCGACACCCTGACCGCGTGGTGGGAGACCGACTTCCACGACGACGCCGCCCGCGCCGCCTTCGCCTACACCGAGGTGATCACTCGCGTCGCCGACGCGACCGTCGCCGATGATTTCGGTGCACGTCACGACGCGCTCGCCGAGCACTTCTCGCAGGAGGAGATCCTCGAGATCATCGGGATCGTCATCAACATGAATGTCTGGACCCGACTCAAGCTGGCCGAGGGCGCCAGCCCCGGGCCCGCCGAGCAGGCGATGTCGTGAACCCGCTCACCTGCCAAGCCGCGGTGCACGCCGCCAGCGAACACGAGGCTGCGAACATCGACGGCACGGTGGACATGCCCGATGGCGGCTGAGGGCCTTCTCGCTGGATACCGTGACGAATACCAAGGACAGACCAAGCGGTCCTACCGGCAAGCCAAGAAGTCGGATGGAAGACGCCGGCTGAGGCTCTCAACGAACGCCTATTCTCAGTTCAACAGGGCATCGTTGCGACGACCCCTGGAACCTTGGGCATCTTCATCAGTCGGAATGGTGTCTGCGTCACCAGGTACTCCGGTCGCGTCGACTGGTCGCGCCCGGCGTCGAGGACCGGCAGCAACAGGTCGAAGTGGTCGTCTTCAGCAGGACCGTCCTCGTGCCATCCGCGACACGGCTCTGTTGCATTCCTCGTGACCGCGCCTGGACGGTGAGACTGCTGGAATGCGAACTCGACCTCGCCCTGCTGCCGTCCCGCGATCTGCCTTCGCCGGCTTCCGCTTCCCACCCGATGTGATCGTGCTTGCGGTCCGCTGGTACCTGCGCTTCGGCCTGTCGTACCGCGATGGCGAGCCCCGAATAGTTGACATCGACTACCCGTCCTGGTATAGTCAACATCGACTATACAGAGGTGACTATGACAAAACATCGCAAAGTCAACAATCTGTTGGGGCTGACCGCTCTCGCCTACCTGACCCGCGCCCCCATGCACGCCTACGAACTCGGCCGGACCCTGCGCGACAACGGCGACGCGCGCAGTGTCAAGTTCAACCACAGCTCGCTGTACATGGTGATCCAGCAACTCGCCAAGGCCGGCTTCGTCGCCGAGCGAGAAACCAGCCGCGAAGGTCAACGTCCAGAAAAGACCGTGTACGCCATCACCGAGGCGGGCCGGCTGGAGCTGCTCGACTGGCTACGTGAGCTGATCGAAGAGCCGCAGCACGAGTACCCGCACTTCGTCGCCGCGCTGTCGCTGATCGGCGCCTTGGGCCCTGACGACGTGGTCGAGCTGCTGCGGCGGCGGCTGCACGGGCTGGCAGCGCAACGATCCGAGATTCGCGACCTGATCAACACCACGCTCGCCGGAGGCGTGCATCCCCTGTTCCTCGTGGAGGAGGAATATCGGCTCGCCTTGCTGGAAGCCGAGACGGACTTCGTCGAGCGATTCATCGACAACATCGTTGACCCCGAGACCGGCTGGGGCCCGCTCTGGGACCAGTTCCACAACACGAACCCCGAAGGGAACTCATCATGAGCACCGCATCCCTCGCATCCCCAACCACACCAACGGCCGCAGCCACCACCCGGCTGCTGTCGGCAGGCGCCATCGCCGGGCCGGTGCTGTTCACCGTCGCCTGGCTGCTGCTCGGCTTTGTGAGCCCGGGCTACACCATGTTCGATATCAAGATCGAGGAGTACTCGGCGATCAGCCAACCCATCAGCGGCCTCGGCATGGGCGTGACCGCACCGTACATGAATGCGGCCTTCGTGCTCGGCGGTCTCCTGA
>DASSDH010000163.1:0-2159 GCA_035697245.1 Jiangellaceae bacterium | reverse complement strand
GCGGTGGCCGCGTCCCAGGTCGCGTCGACGTCGAGCCGAGTCACGATCGGGCCGTTGCGGGCCAGCCAGGAGCGCCAGTCGCCGAGTGAGCGTCCGAGGTTGAAGTACGAGGCGATCTTGAGCTGGGTCGCGACGGCGTAGAACGTGGCTTCCTCACCGCGATAGAGCCGGCCACTCTTGAACGGCAGCTCCTTGTCCCGGACTGCCCCCCACTTGCGGGCCACCTCGAGGGCGCTCTTGATCGACGTGCCGGCGGAGTCGATGAACGATGTCGGCTGCCGATCGAACTGGTCGGTTTCCTTGGCGGCCATCCACTGGAAGCGCGTGGACAGAACGTCGGTCTTGGCGATCCGGCCTGCCTGGGCCAGGTGCCAGCGCAAGACGGAGTCTGCGGTCGCCCAGCCCACGCAGGAGCCGGTGACGCCCTGGTCGCCGATCTTCCACCAGGTGTCGTCGCGCAGGTCTTTCGCCGACGGAACCTCGGCGATCGCCAGCACACCGGCCTCTTCGGCGTTGTGGTACTTCCAGTCGCTTTCGGGATCGGGCGAGGGGACGCAGTTGAGGATCCGACGGGTGTCGTCGTCGTTGCTGGTTGACTTGGTCGCCGACGTTGCCGCCGTCCGTCGTCGGCTACCCTTCTTGGCCATCACGCCCCCCGCACAGTTCATGGCGACCAAGATCGGTCGCTCGGGTCGAAAGTAGGCGGGTCTGACTGAGCCGTCAACGACGGATAGCCGATGATCCTGCGCGTCGCCGGTCGGTCGATGTCGTGGTCGGTGATGCGTTCGAGGTGATGCTCGCCGACCTACCGGGCGCCGGGTATCTGTGGACACCTGGCGACATTCCGCCGGGCCTGACGTTGATGGACACTCGGCAGGCACCGCCGGCGACGGATGTCGTCGGGTCAGCGCAGAGCCAGGTGGTGCGTTTCCGAGCGGATCGGGCCGGGGAGTACGAGATCGTGTTCACGTTCGGCCGACCCTGGGAGACCGTTGCGGCGGAGACGCAGATCGTCACCGTGCGTGTTCGGGAACGCCACCGGAGGAATCGAGATGACTGAACCGAGTGTCGAGGACAGCCCGGTTGGCTGGGTCAACAGGCATATCAAGGCGTATGTCCAGTCCAGCGGTGACAAGGGCCACGAGTGGCGGCCGGGGGTTCCAACGCTCCTGCTCACCACGACCGGCCGACGTACCGGCACGCGGCACCGGACCGCGCTGATCTATGGACGATCAGGGTCGGACTACGTCGTCGTCGGATCCAAGGGGGGTGCCAAGGGACACCCGGCGTGGTACCTCAACCTCAGCGCCGATCCGCGGGTGGACGTGCAGGTCGGCGCGGAGAAGTTCGCAGCAGTCGCGCGCACCGCCGACGGTGCGGAACGGGCCCGGCTGTGGGCCGCGATGAACGAGATCTGGCCTTCCTACGAGGACTACCAGGAGAAGACCGATCGAGAGATCCCGGTCGTGGTGCTGAGCCCCTCAGCGCCCGCGGACGCCTAGAGTCGCGAGATGGCGCAGATCGTGCTTCGGGTCCGGCTGACGACAGGTGACCACATCGACGTCGTCTACGAAGAGACCGAAACGGACACCGTCGACGTGGTCATCGAACACGCGATATCTACGCTGGCCGACGACACCGGTGTGCTCCGCAGCAAGCACGGTGACCGCCTCCTAGCGCTGTACGGCCGGGGTGTCGCGGCCGTCGAAGTGGCACCTCGTGGCGCAGTCCTGTGATCGTTCCCTGCGGCCGCACACCAATCGCGGGGTCGTGTGCGCTGGTTCTGGGTAGTCAGTCTGCGTGACCGTCTTCGGCTTTCATGCTTCACAGGAACAGGTTCATCCGGCCAGGCTGCTGCAAGCGGTGGTGGCTGCTGAGCAGGCTGGGTTCGCCGCAGCGATGAGCTCGGACCACTTCTCGCCGTGGAGCGCCCGGCAGGGACACTCGGGGTTTGCGTGGTCATGGCTGGGTGCTGGCCTGGCCCGGACCTCGCTGCCGTTCGGCGTCGTCAACGCACCGGGGCAGCGGTACCACCCGGCGATCGTGGCACAGGCGATCGCAACGCTCGCTGCCATGTTTCCAGGCCGCTTTTGGGCGGCGCTGGGAACCGGAGAGGCATCGAACGAGCACATCACCGGCACCGGCTGGCCGCGAAAGGA
>DASSDH010000162.1:0-32011 GCA_035697245.1 Jiangellaceae bacterium | reverse complement strand
ATATGTCCTCGCCGTTGAGATCGGCTATAGCGATCGCTGCGGCAATCTGTCGCTTCAGCCGGTCGAGATTGTCGCGCGGGGAGAGCCCACCATGGGCCGCCGCGATTCGTTTGTCCCACTCGTTCAGGTCGTCCGTCATAGTCTCTCCGAACCTGGCCGCGTCACCGTTGCGTCACTCAGAGAGTACCCGAGAGTCATCCCATGTCAACGGCTGTCAGGCGTCAGATTATGGCGTTTCCGCAGGTCAGAGGCCGACTGTGCAGGTCACACCCGGTATCGCACTAGGCATGCGATACGTCTTCGATCCCAGTATCGCCCACCACGGCGAATGGCCTCTGACCAGCGGAAACGCAAGGTCAGAGGTTGTTGTCGTTGAGCTGGCTTGCCAGATGCATGCCAGTTGCTGTCCTGGCCTCCGCGTAGCGGAGCCATCACACCTGGTTGGAACTGTTGTGCCTGGTCGGCGCTGTGCGCCGGCTGGCGTCGACCGCACCCTGCCGCCGTCGGAGGCTATAGGCAGGATCAGGACGCATGCCACGACTACGACCACCAAGGTGGCCCGTCTTGAGGAATTGACCGCGAGCAAACGACTGCAAGTGATGAGGGAACGCGACTCGACGCTACGAGTACGAACTAGCCGAACTTGACCGCGAACCGATGGAGCGCCACGGCCTGCGGGATCGGCGGGCGGGCCTGAGGCGTCACGCAGATCGGTCTTAAGGCTGGTCAGCCGTTGCCGCCCGCGATGTTTCCGTCCCATCCAAGGTGGGTTCCGAGCCGGTAAATAGCAGCCTCTTCCTCGCTGAGCTGCTCGGGCTCGTAGGCGGCTTCGCGCTCGGACCAGCGGCTCCAGAGATAGACCGAGATGGCCGCACCAACAACAACGGCTCCGACAATGACGAACACAACGGTCGACACCGCGCTCCCTTTCCTTGGCTTTGAGTCTATCGGGGAAGTGAGTGCCAGCGATGAGTCCGAGTAGGCGCGATTCCGCAACCAGCCGCCGTCGCGGGACTAGGCAGGATCAGGGACGCCTTCCAGGACCACGACCACGGTTCCGAGTGATTGACAGCGGTTGACGCTGAGCAGTCATCGGGCACATCAAGGGGCCCGAACGTTCGGACGGGGATCCCGTCCGAGCCGCATTGGGGGGTCGAAAGTAGGGCAATCGCGCCGTCATGGCCACGAATCATCGGCAGGGATTCGCGGATAGTGTGTGCGCCGACTTGCCCTGGGAGGCCACCACGTATGGCAACACGCTCGATCGCCGCGGTCATCGTGGCTCTGACACTCACCGCGTGCGGCAGCGGCGCTGCGACCACCGAGGCAGGCGATCCGGCGGTCGACGAGTGGGCCACCATCGTCGCCAGTCACCACGGCGATTGGCGCGAGAGTGTCACCGACACCGACTTCTTCTGTGCCGACTCCGACGCGGTGGACACCTGCGCGGCGGCATACCAATCCGGCGGCGAGGCGGCCGAGGCGCTCGGCAAAGACCTAACGGCGGCCCAGGAGGGCGGCGAAGTCCCGGCCGAAATCGCCACGCTGGTCGCCGACACGGAGGCAGCGGCCGCGGGATACAGCGCCGCATACGAGGCGTGGGCAGCGACCGGCTGCGCAAACCCGCTCAGCTCGCACTGCGGCCCTGACGAGGCACTCGCGATGTTCGAGGCACAGGGCGAGCTCACCCGACAGCTCGACGCGTGGAAGCCGCACCTGCCGGGATGATGGTCCGGATGCAAAACTGCCGGCGGTACTGGTCGCCGCAACGGCACTTGTCGTGGCGACGACGACGGGATGCGACGGACAAGCGTGCAACAGCGCTTCAAGCGACACACCGGCCGCGTCGACCGCCGCGGCACCGGCCTCGCCTAGGCGCCTGTGGCACGAGCCGAACTTGCGGCCGGCTGGGCAATTTGGGCAATTGACCCGCAGCGTGTCGGGGACGCTGGTACGGTGCGGGGGCCCGCTGGCGGATGCCCAGACGGTTTCTGGGGGGATGACCCGATCCCCTCTGTTTCGAGGGGGAAACATGAGGCTTGCACGAACGCTTGGGCTCGCGGCTGGGTTGGCCATGGTGGGCTCGATGGCGCTGGCTGGAGGTGCCTCGGCCAAGCCGATCGAGCACACCGAGTTCCTCGACGAGTTCTCCGAGACCATCGAGGACTTCTGTGACGTTCCTGGCCTCACGGTCCAGCACGACAACACCGCCGATGTTCGCTTGCTGGTCAACCCGCACGGGCCGGACGGCTTGATCTATTTCCATGTGAACGTGAAGTTCACTGGCGTGTTCACGAACCTGGCCAACGGCAACACGGTCACCGAGGTCGGTAACGCTGTCGACAAGGATCTCCGCGTGACCGACAACGGCGACGGCACACTGACGATCCTCGTCTTGACCACCGGAAACGTCGCCGCGTTCGGCCCGGACGGCAAGGCCCTCGCCAGGAACCCCGGCCAGGTTCGGTTCGAGTTCATGGTCGACCATGCCGGCACACCGACCGACCCGACCGACGACGTGGATATCGAGGACAGCTTCAACCTGGTGAAGGAATCGACCGGCAGGACCGACGACTTCTGCGCAGCGGTCCTCCCGGTACTGGCACCCGAAGCCTGACCAACGGGCGGGCGTGGGTGGCGTCGGTCGTTCGGCCGACGCCACCGGCTAGTTATGGGGCTGGATGTCCCGGCCCATCGAGCTCGGTGACACGCCCACCGACAACGCGCTCCGGCCGCTCGGCAGCCAGTCACCGTGAGGTACATACCTGCCGGCAGGCAGGGTGGGGAAGACGGCGGCACAGATCACCGCGTCACAGACGCGGCGGGATCGCACCACGTTGTGGACCGGATGCCCGGACGGGTCCTCCGCCCGGGCAATCTCGATCTCGTGACCGACGAACTCTTCCGACGCGTAGACGACCAGCGCGCCGGAGTCGCCGCCGATGTCGACGAGCAGCGCGTCGGTGGTCACGACGCGGCCGGGACGTCGAAGCCGCTGAACGGCGTCCCCAGGTAGGGGAACGTTTGCAGATACGGTGTGCCGAGATCGTCGGGCGAGAGTCCGTCGTCCACGATGGCCGCGGCAGCGTCGGGTGTAAACGACGGGTTCACCAGCGGGTAGGTCGCACCCGCAATGGCGCGCAGCTCGATGGCCACCACGTCGTCGAAGACCCGCCTGCCGTTCGGGAAGCCGGCCAGGTCCCCGCCCAGCAACCCGAAGACGCTTGGCGAGCTCGACGGCGGGATCGCCACGTTGAGCCGCAGCAGGTCGGCGTGCCTGGTCCCGGTGAAGTTTTGGAAGCCCGGGATCAGTCCCGCCGGAATCCCGGTGAGCAGGATGGCCACCAGGTCGGCCCGGTCGGCGTTGATCGCCGTCAGGTTGGGAAAGACGCCCGGGTACAGCACCGGCAGCAGTGCTGCGAGCTCGGGGCGCTGAACGAACCCGACGAAGTTCGCGTCGTCTGCTGGACGCGATGCGTTCCACCCGTCCTTGCGGCCCATTGGCACGATGACCTCGTTGAACAGCGGGTTCCCCAGGCGAGAGACCTGGACGAACGGTCCAATGCCGGTGTCGTCGTCAACTTCCCGGACGAGGACCTTCTGCCGGCTGGCGGACGTATACACGCCGATCGTTGCCTTTGGATCCGCAGGGTCGGTGGGTCGGCGGCCATTCTTGGTGAGGTCGGTGATCGGAACTTGCAGCGCGATCGTGTGCACGTTCAGCTGGGCGGTCGCATTGACTCCGGGTGCGGGCGGCAGCGGCAGCAGGTGAAGGTTCTGGAACGGCCGCAGTGCGCCGAGGTCGAAGATCGAACCGAGGTCCACGTAGAAGCCCTCGGCCCGCTGCCCGGCGAAAACCTTCTCACCGGTCGGCAGCGTCCGGATGGCCATGTTGGCGAGGTCGACGTAATTCGGCGATGACCGGGGGCCGACATTGCACGGCGGGCACGGGAGCCGTGATGCGAGAACCTTCGGCGACTGTCCTGCCAGCAGCTTCGTAACCGAATAGGTCTGACGACGGTTCCAATCGGCGTCGTCCAGGCTGTCGATCGGGCCGGTGTTGTACAGGAACGTCCGCTGATTCCGGATCCGGGTCGTGAACCGGAACTGGTACGTGACATCGGGCTTTGCGTCGCCGTCATTGTCGATGTGGACTTCGTAGAGGACGTCGTCACCGAACTCGTAGAAGTTGGGTCCGCCGGCCGGTCCCTGCAGCGGGATGTAGTTGGCGATCAGCGTGACGGTGTCCGGCTGATCTGGACTGACGAATGCGTAAACGTCGGTGCTGTCGGCGACCGGATCCTTCGAGATTTCCGGTGCTTCGCGGTGGGAGGACATGCTGGTGACTCCTTGGCATGGTGGGCTCAGCGGGCGGCGGCTCGCGCCAGTCGGCGGGCCAGGGTCCGGTCGGTGTGAGTGATCTCTCGGGTCCCCACGTACAGGGCGATCTCGCCGGTACGCAGGTCGCGGACGCGAGCGACAACGGTCTCGTCGAGCGCCACGTCGTCGTGGGCGTCATCTGGGGAGTCGTCGGCGGGCACGGCTGCCGCCATGCCGGGTACGGCGACGGCAGTGACGGCGACAGCGCCGGCGGCCGCGCCACCGATAAACCTGCGCCTGGACAGTCCGGACATGTGAAACTTCCCTTCCTCGTGCCCTACTGGGCGGTGACCGGCCGACGGTCTTGCCGGCCGGAACGGCTCAGGCAGGGGCGGGGACCCTGGGTCGCTCGACATGGATTCGTGACCCTCCGGCGGGCGGATTGGTACGCAGCTAGCGATCGGCGCCGTCAAAGGGAAACTGGAGCGCGGCGGGATCGACGGCATCGGTACCATCGGCGGAATCCATCAACGAGCCGATTGGCCAGTTCAGGAGCAGTCGTGTCCGAGCAGATTCGCGTCGTTGTCGCTGGAGTCGAGCGATCCATCGACGTCGGCACGACGGCAGCGGACGTGTTCGCCGACGATCCTGAGGTGATCGCCGCCAAGGTCAGCGGCGAGCTGGCCGACCTCGCCCGTGAACTGGCGGACGCCGACCAGATTGAGCCAGTGCGGATCGACTCTCCGGATGGCCGCTCGATCCTGCGACATACCACAGCGCACGTGCTCGCACAGGCCGTTCAGGCACTGTTTCCCGAGGCAAGGCTCGGCATCGGCCCGCCGATCGAAAACGGCTTCTTCTACGACTTCGACGTGTCGCAACCATTCCATCCCGACGACTTGAAGAGCATCGAGAAGCGGATGCAGCAGATCGTCAAGGAACGGCAGTCCTTCATCCGCCGGCCGGTGACGGACGAACAGGCGAGGACAGAGTTGGCGGCCGAGCCGTTCAAGTTGGAGCTCATCGGCCTGAAGGGTGGTGGTGCGGCCGGCGTTGCCGACGGAGCCGAGGCCGAGGTGGGCGACGCCGAGCTGACCATCTACGACAACGTTCGTCGCGACGGTCAGCTCGCCTGGAAGGACCTGTGTCGCGGCCCGCACCTGCCGACGACCGGGCACATCCCCGCGTTCAAACTCACCCGGGTTGCGGCCGCCTACTGGCGCGGGAACGAGCAGAACCCGCAGCTGCAACGGATCTACGGCACAGCGTGGGAGTCCCGCGAGTCATTGCAGGCGTACCTCGACCACCTCGCGGAAGCGGAGAAGCGCGATCACCGGCGGCTGGGCGCCGAGCTGGACCTGTTCTCGTTCCCTGAGGAGATCGGGTCCGGTCTGGCGGTGTGGCATCCGAAGGGCGGCGTGGTTCGCAGGGTGATGGAGGAGTACGCCAGGAAGCGCCACGAGTCGTCGGGGTACGAGTTCGTCTACACGCCGCACCTCACCAAGGCCGTCCTGTTCGACACGTCGGGCCATCTGGATTGGTACGCCGACGGCATGTACCCGCCGGTGCACATGGATGCCGAGTACGACAGCGAAGGAAACCTGCGCAGGGCCGGGCAGGACTACTACCTCAAGCCGATGAACTGCCCGATGCACGTGATGATCTACAAGTCCCGTGGTCGGTCGTACCGGGAGCTGCCGCTTCGGCTGTTCGAGTTCGGGACGGTGTACCGGTACGAGAAGTCCGGCGTCGTGCACGGACTCACTCGGGCCCGAGGGTTCACCCAGGACGACGCGCACATCTTCTGCACACCGGACCAGCTGTCGGGAGAATTGGCGGGCCTGCTCGACTTCGTCATCGGGGTGCTGCGCGACTTCGGTCTGAGCGATTTCACCGCCGAGCTTTCGACCCGACCGGATCGATATGTCGGCGAGCTCGAGCAGTGGAACGCTGCCGAGGCAGCGCTGGAGGAAGCGTTGCAGAAGGCCGGTTTGGAATACCGGATCGGGGAGGGCGAGGGCACGTTCTACGCGCCCAAGATCGACGTCCACGTGACGGACGCCATTGGGCGAAGCTGGCAGCTGTCGACACTGCAGGTGGACTTCCAGCTCCCGCCGCGGTTCGACATCGAATATCAGGCCGCCGACGGGACCCGGCAGCGGCCCTATATGATCCATCGGGCGCTGTTCGGCTCGATGGAGCGCTTCTTCGGCATCCTCACTGAGCACTATGCGGGAGCATTCCCTCCCTGGCTGGCACCGGTGCAGGTCGTCGGCATCCCCATCGCCGACCAACACGTGGGGTATCTGGAGAAGGTTGCCGAATCGCTGCGCGAGCACGGCCTCCGGGTCGAGATCGACGCCTCCGACGAGCGGATGCAGAAGAAGATTCGCACAGCGCAGAAGCAGAAGGTTCCATACATGCTGCTCGCCGGAGACGACGATGTCACGAAGGGCGCGGTGTCGTTCCGGTATCGCGCCGGGACGCAGAAGAACGGTGTACCCATCGCCGACGCGGTGGCCGAGATCGTGGACGCCGTCGAGCGGCGGATCCAGGTGTGACGGACCACAACGCGGGTCCGTCGGACCGGGCAGCCGACGACTGGTTGCAGCGGCTGTGGACTCCGTATCGGATGGCTTACATCAAGGCCGAGCCGGCGGGAAACCGCGACGAGGATGGGGGCTGCCCGTTATGCAGGATCCCGACCCTCGACGACGAGAACGGCCTGATCGTGTCACGCGGCGAGCATGTGTACGTCGTGCTCAACCTGCATCCGTACAACCCGGGGCATCTGATGGTGGTCACGTACCGACACATCAGCGATCTGGAGGATCTTACCGACGCCGAAGCCGCCGAGATGTCGGCCATGACGCGCGACGCCGTCGTCGCAGTGAAGGCCGCGTCGCGCCCGCACGGCTTCAACGTCGGGATCAACCTCGGCGGCGTGGCCGGCGGATCGCTGTCCGAACACGTGCACCAGCACGTCGTTCCGCGGTGGAGCGGCGACGCAAACTTCGTCACCGTGCTTGGCCAGACCAAGATCATGCCGCAGTTGCTGGCCGACACTCGCGAACTGCTCCGCGAGCACTGGCCCCGCTAGTCCTCCTTGGCCATCGCCTTGTTGGCCAGGTGCTGGGGCATCGGCTCGTAGCGGGCGAAGGTCCGAGTGAAGGTGCCAGTGCCGTGGCTCATCGCTCGCAGGTCTATCGCGTAGCGGACGATCTCGGTCTGCGGGACGTCGGCGCGCACCAACGTGCGTCCTTCGCCGACCGGCTCCGTTCCGAGCACCCGGCCACGACGGCTGGACAGATCTCCCATGACCCCTCCGACGTAGTCGTCGGGCACCAGGACGCCGACTTCGTCGACCGGCTCGAGCAGGTTGACGCCTGCTGCGGCGGCCGCTTCGCGAAGCGCCAGCCCGCCGGCGGTCTGGAAGGCCATGTCGGAGGAATCGACGCTGTGCGCCTTGCCGTCGACCAAGGTGACCTTGATGTCCACCATCGGATAGCCCGCGGGCGTGGTGCCCTTCTCCATCTGGGCCCGAACGCCTTTCTCGACCGACGGGATGAACTGCCGGGGAACAGCTCCGCCGACCACCTTGTCGACGAACTCGAAGCCGGAGCCTTCCGGTAGCGGTTCGAGTTCGACGTCGCATACGGCGTACTGGCCGTGGCCGCCGGACTGCTTCACGTGGCGGCCGTGTCCCCGCGCCGAGCCGGCGACTGTTTCGCGCAGCGGCACTCGCAGGTCAACCTGGTCGACGGCGACGCCGTACCGGGTGCGAAGGCGGTCCAGCAGCACGTCGGCGTGCGCCTCTCCGATCGTCCACAGAACGAGCTGGTGCGTTTCGGGATTGTTCTCCAGCCGTAGCGTCGGATCCTCGGCGGCCAGGCGCTGCAGACCTTGGGAGAGCTTGTCTTCGTCGGCCTTGGCGTGGGCGACGACCGCAACCGGCAGGAGCGGCTCGGGCATCTCCCACGGCCGCATGAGCAGCGGGTCGTCCTTCGCGGAGAGCGTGTCGCCGGTGGCTGCGTGTGACAGCTTGGCGATCGCACAGATGTCGCCGGCGGCGCAGAACGACACCGGTCGCTGGGTCTTGCCCAGTGGCGCGGTCACCGCGCCGATGCGCTCGTCCTCGTCGTGCTCCTCGTGCCCGCGGTCGGCCAGGAAGTGCCCGGAGACGTGGACCGTCTGGTCTGGCCGCAAGGTGCCGGAGAACACCCGGACGAGACTGATCCGCCCTACGTAGGCATCCGTGGTCGTCTTGACGATCTCGGCCACCAGCGGCCCGGCCGGGTCGCAGCTGAGACGACTGCGGGGTTTTCCGTCGATACTGGTGACCTCGGGCATCGGGTGCTCGATGGGAGACGGGAAAGCGCTGGTCACGATCTCCAGCAGCTCGGCGGTCCCCAGCCCGGTCGCGGCGCAGACCGGTATCACCGGATGGAACGAGCCCTTCGCGACGGCCTGCTCGAGGTCGTCGATGAGGACCTTCTGCTCGATCTCTTCGCCGCCGAGGTACCGGTCCATGAGGCCCTCGTCCTCGGACTCCTCGATGATGCCCTCGATGAGCTCACCGCGCGCCGCCTCCAGCCGGTCCGCATCGTCTGCCGACGCGTCGGACTCCTGGCGCGTACCGCCGCCATAGTCGAACAGCCGGCCGCTGAGCATCCCGATCAGGCCGGTGGTCGCGCCTGCGGAGTCGACGACCGGCAGGTACAGCGGCAGGACCTTCGCGCCGAACGCCTCCTGGCAGGCAGCGAGAGTGGCCGCATAGTCCGAGCGGGCATGGTCGAGCTTGGTCAGCACGACGGCGCGCGGCATCCCGACCGCGGCGCACTCGGCCCAGAGCATCCGGGTCGAGCCGTCGATCGGCTCGGCGGTCGAGACGACGAACAACGCGCAGTCGGCCGCTCGCAGCCCGGCTCGGAGATCACCGACGAAATCGGCGTAGCCCGGGGTGTCGAGCAAGTTGACCTTGACGCCCTGATGAGTCAACGGGGCGAGGGCGAGATTGACCGAGCGCTGCTGGCGCAGTTCGGCGTCGTCGTGGTCGCTGACGGTCGTTCCGTCTTCGACCCGGCCAGCCCGGTGGATGGTCCGGGTGGCGACCAACAGCGCCTCGACCAGCGTGGTCTTGCCCGCTCCGGTGTGGCCGACCAGGACGACGTTGCGCACGTTCTGCCCGTCGCGGGCCTGGTCGGCCGCCAGCACTGTGCCGTCTGCCGCCCCTGGGGTCTTGTCTGCCATGCCGATCGCCTCCAGATTTCACGCCCGGAGGCCCGGCGATGCCGGTACCGCTCCGGCCTGAACCACGTACCCTGTGCAGCCACCCTGGCCGACACATTCGTACCGCACAAGAGGATGCCCGACAGTGCCTGGCTGTCGGCAGGCGCCTCGGCCGCCGTGGTTAGCATGGCGCCGCCTGCCGACCGAACGGAGCGCGTACCCGGCATGCTCAACCGAATCGCCCGCGCGACCGTCACGCGGCTGTTCACCCCGATCGCCCGGGGCTTACTCCGGCTCGGAATCAGCGCCGACGCCGTGACGATCGTGGGAACTTTCGGTGTGTGCGTCGGCGCCCTCGTCTTCTATCCGCGCGGGGAGTTTCTCGTCGGAACGCTGGTGATCACGGCGTTCGTGTTCTCCGACAACATCGACGGAATCATGGCCCGGCTCGCTGGCACGACTGGTTCGTGGGGGGCCTTCTTGGACTCGGTGCTGGATCGGGTGGGCGACGCTGCGATCTTCATCGGGTTGGCGCTGTGGTTCGCGGGCAGCGGTGACAACTTGCGGCTGGCGGCGCTCTGCCTGGCGTGTCTGGCGCTCGGGGCGATCGTCTCCTATGCCAAGGCCCGAGCGGAGGGCCTCGGGTTCACCGCCGACGTCGGGCTCGCCGAGCGCGCAGAACGGCTGGTCGCCGTGCTCGTCACCACCGGTTTGGTGGGCTGGTTCGATCTGCCGCTTGCCGTGCTGGAAACCGTCCTGTGGCTCCTTGCGGCGGCCAGCCTCTGGACGGTCGCGCAGCGTATGCGCGCCGTGCGCGCCCAAGCAACGGTCGAGCAGACGTGAAGGAGCACCTAGGCGACCGGCTGGCGCTGCTGGGATACACCGCCGGCTGGTCGGCCGTGCGGCATCTGCCGGAAGGCGTCGCGTACGCCACGTTCCGCCGTTTCGCCGACCTCACCTGGCGCCGCCGCGGACCGAGTGTGCAGCGGCTGGAGGCAAACCTGGTCCGAGCCATCGGGAGCACCGACGAAGCCGTCGTGCGAGAGGTGTCCCGGCATGGCATGCGGTCATATCTGCGCTATTGGTGTGATGCGTTCCGGATACCAGACTGGACGAAGGATCGCGTCGTGTCTCGGGTGCAGGTCGTGGACGAAGACAACATGCGGGCTCCGTTGGCGGAAGGCCGCGGCGTCGTCGCTGCGTTGCCGCACATGGCCAACTGGGATCACGGCGGCGCGTGGGCGTGCCTGACCGGCGCTCCCGTGTCGACGGTGGCCGAGCGGCTTCGGCCGGAGAAGCTGTTCGAGCGGTTCCTGGCGTACCGCGAAGGGCTCGGGATGGAGATTCTTCCCCTGACTGGGGGCGCGACCGATCCGTTCACGACGCTCGCGGCTCGCTTGCGGCAGCCATGCCTGGTGCCGCTCCTCGCAGACCGCGACCTGTCCCGGCGCGGCATCGACGTCCGGCTGTTCGGTGAGCTGGCCCGGATGCCGGCCGGTCCGGCGGCCTTGGCACTGCGGACTGGGGCCGCTCTCGTGCCGACCAGTCTCTGGTACGAAGGCACGGAACCAGACCATCGGATCGTCATCAGGTTTCATGACGAGGTGATGCCGCCGCAGCACCTGCGGGGAGCGGCCCGGGTGGCCTGGATGACCCAGGCCGTTGCTGACGAGTTCGGGCCGGCGATCACTGCCCATCCGCACGATTGGCACATGCTCCAGTCACTGTTCCTCGCGGATCTGAGTTCCACCGAAAGTCGCACCGGCGTGACCTCGGAGACCGACCGGTGAAGATCGGCGTGGTCTGCCCGTACTCCTGGGACATGCCCGGTGGGGTGCAGGTCCATATCAGCGACCTGGCCGAGGAGTTGCAGCGCCGAGGTCACACGGTGTCGGTCCTGGCTGCCGCCGATGACGACACACCAGTGCCGCCGTACGTGGTGTCAGCCGGTCGGGCGGTGCCTATTCACTACAACGGCTCGGTGGCCCGGTTGACGTTCGGCCCGCTGTCGGCGTCCCGGGTACGGCGCTGGCTGGCCGATGGGCGGTTCGACGTGCTGCACGTGCACGAACCTGCATCGCCGAGCCTCGGCCTGCTCGCTGTGTGGTGGGCGGACATGCCGGTTGTCGCCACCTTTCATCAAGCAACTCCCCGCTCGCGGGCAATGAGCGCGGCATTTGGGATCCTGCAGTCCGCAATCGAGAAGATCTCGGCCCGGATCGCCGTCTCCGAGGAGGCACGAACGGTTGTCGTCCAGCACCTGGGCGGCGATCCGATCGTCATTCCCAACGGGCTCTATGTCGATCGGTTCGCTGCTGGTGTCGCCCGACCGGAGTGGCAGGGCCGCACGGGCACCTTGTCGTTCCTGGGCCGCCTCGACGAGCCGCGCAAAGGACTGCCTGTCCTGCTCGAGGCTTGGCCGACCATCTGTCGCGAGCGGCCCGGTGTACGGCTGCTAGTGGCCGGCCGCGGAGACGTCGACGAAATCCGGCGCACGATTCCGGCCGACTGTCGCGACGCGGTCACGTTCCTCGGCGGAGTGAGCGACGAGGACAAGATCGCCATGTTCGCATCGAGCGACGTCTACGTCGCCCCGCACACGGGGAACGAGTCGTTCGGGATCGTTCTCGCCGAGGCGATGGCCGCTGGAACACCGGTCCTCGCGAGCGAACTGGTCGCCTTTCGGACGGTTGTGGAGGACGGTCGCCTTGGCGCACTCGTGCCCGTGGGAGATGCCCCGGCGTTGGCGAAGGCCGCCCTCGAGCTGCTGGCGGACCCGGGTCGGCGGGCTGAGCTGAGCGATCGCGCGCGGATCGCCGTCCGGCGCTACGACTGGTCAACCGTCGCGGACGAGGTGCTCGCGGTCTACGAGATGGCGGTGGCCGCCGGAACCGGGCACGGGCGCGGGCGCCACCGCGTCTCCGGGGATCGGTAGCCGACGTGGAATGGCTCGTGCCGGTCATGATGATCGTGCTCCTGCTCGGGTTGTATCTGTCGTGGACGGCCAGTCGGCTGGACCGGCTGCACTGGCGAGTGGACAAGTCCCGTGCCGTACTCGACGCAGAGCTTCTGCGCCGGTCAGGAGCGGCACTTGATCTGGCTGGCGGCGGCTTGCTCGATCCGGCGAGCTCAGTCCTGGTTGCGGACGCCGCATCGCGCGCCAGAACGGTCGAGGAGTCCGGCCGCGAACAAGCCGAAAGTGACCTCACCGAGGCTCTGGGCGCGGCCCTGGCAGATCCCGGCTACACCGGGGCGCTGAGATCGCGACCAGGAGCGGACGAGGCCTTGGACGAGCTGGGTGCGACCTGCCGGCGGGCGGGGCATGCGCGGCGCTTCTACAACGACACGGTCCGGGCGGCCCGGCGGCTTCGACGCAAGGCGTTGGTGCGGTGGCTGGGGCTGGCCGGGCACGCACCCTGGCCGGATACGGTCGAGCTCGACGACGAGGTGCCGCGCGGCCTTGCATCCTGAATCCGACCTGTTCTCAGCGATCTCGCGACAGGTGTGGCGGTCGGACCGGCACACCGTCCCAAGATCGCAACGGTGCGGCCGACGATGTTGTCTACCATTGAGGCGTACCCACCCGACGCTCCTGTCCAGAGGTTCAGCGTGTCCGAGCAGGCAACAACCCCGCAGATCGGCACCGCGCGGGTCAAGCGCGGCATGGCCGAGATGCTCAAGGGCGGCGTGATCATGGACGTCGTCACCCCCGACCAGGCCAAGATCGCCGAGGACGCCGGTGCCGTCGCCGTCATGGCCCTGGAGCGAGTGCCTGCGGACATCCGAGCCCAGGGTGGGGTGTCGCGGATGAGCGACCCGGACATGGTCGAGGGGATCATCAACGCGGTGTCCATCCCGGTGATGGCCAAGGCCCGGATCGGACATTTCGTCGAGGCGCAGGTGCTGGAGAGCCTCGGCGTCGACTACGTCGACGAGTCCGAGGTGCTCACTCCAGCCGACTACGAGCACCACATCGACAAATGGCAGTTCACGGTTCCCTTCGTGTGTGGGGCCACCAACCTGGGCGAGGCGCTGCGCCGGATCACCGAGGGCGCGGCCATGATCCGGTCCAAGGGCGAAGCGGGCACCGGTGACGTGTCGAATGCCACCACCCACATGCGGGCGATTCGCGGCGGGATCCGCCGGCTGGGCTCACTGCCCGAAGACGAGCTGTATCTTGCCGCGAAGGAGCTCCAGGCGCCGTACGAGCTGGTCCGGGAGGTGACCGGCGCCGGCAAGCTGCCGGTGGTGTTGTTCACCGCGGGTGGCATCGCGACGCCCGCGGACGCCGCGATGATGATGCAGCTCGGCGCCGAGGGTGTCTTCGTCGGGTCCGGCATCTTCAAGTCCGGCGACCCGGCTCGGCGGGCCGAGGCCATCGTCAAGGCGACGACCTTCCACGACGACCCCGATGTCATCGCAAAGGTGTCGCGGGGGCTGGGCGAGGCAATGGTCGGCATCAATGTCGACGAGATACCGGCCCCGCACCGGCTCGCCGACCGCGGCTGGTGAGGATCAGCCCGCCCAGGCAAATGACCACGTTCACCATGCCTGCACGTACGTCACCAGGCGTGCAGGCCTGGTGATGTACCAACAAGCCTCATGGTCCAGCGGGAAGGATGACGTGAACGAGCCCGTTGTCGGGGTGCTCGCCCTGCAGGGCGACGTCCGTGAGCACATCGACGTTCTTCGCGCCTGCGGCGCCGAAGCGGTGCGAGTGCGTCGCCCGACCGAACTGGATCGGGTCGATGCACTGGTTATCCCCGGCGGTGAGTCCACGACGATGGACAAGCTGGTGCGCGGGTTCGATCTCTACGAGCCGCTGCGGGAGCGAATCAAGCGCGGCCTGCCGGTGCTGGGCTCGTGTGCCGGAATGATCATGTTGGCTGACCGGATCGTCGATGCACCGCCGGACCAGCAGACGCTTGGCGGCCTGGATGTCACCGTCCGTCGCAATGCATTCGGCCGCCAGGTCGAGTCGTTCGAAACCGACATCGTCTTTGCGGGCCTCGATGACGGCAAGCCGCTGCACGCGGTGTTCATCCGGGCTCCCTGGGTCGAGGACGCCGGCCCAGGCGTCCAGATCCTGGCGACGGCAGCCGGTGGACCGGCCGCCGGTAGGATCGTGGCCGTCCAGCAAGGCGCGCTGCTGGCGACGTCGTTCCATCCCGAGATCAGCGGCGACCCGCGGGTGCATCGGCTGTTTCTCGACCGGGTCAAGGAGAGCTAGCCCATGTCCGGCCATTCGAAGTGGGCCACCACCAGGCACAAGAAGGCCGTGGTCGACGCCCGGCGAGGCAAGCTGTTCGCAAAGCTGATCAAAAACGTCGAGGTGGCCGCGCGAACCGGGGGCGGTGATCCAGCCGGCAATCCGACGCTGTACGACGCCATCCAGAAGGCGAAGAAATCCTCGGTGCCCAACGACAACATCGAACGGGCCGTCAAGCGCGGCTCCGGCGCCGAGGCCGGGGGAGCCGTCTATCAGGCCGTCACCTACGAAGGATACGGTCCCGGCGGTGTCGCCGTGCTGGTCGAGTGCCTGACCGACAACCGCAACCGGGCCGCGTCCGAAGTCCGCATCGCGCTGACCCGCAACGGCGGCTCGATGGCCGACCCAGGGTCGGTGTCGTACATGTTCAGTCGCAAGGGCGTCGCCATCGTGCCTCGAGATCAGGGCGGCCTGCAGGTCACGGAGGACGACGTCTTGGAGGCGGTGCTCGACGCCGGCGCCGAAGAGGTCGAGGACCTGGGCGAGGTGTTCGAGATCCGGTGCGAGGCGAGCGACCTGATCGCGGTCCGGAGCGCGATCCAGCAGGCGGGTCTGGACTACGAGTCCGCGGAGTCATCGTGGGTTCCGTCGGTCACCGTTCCTCTCGACGAGGAGGGTGCGCGCCGGATCTTCCGGCTGGTCGAGGCCTTGGAAGACAGCGACGACGTGCAGAACGTGTACGCGAACTACGACGTCTCCGACGAAGTCCTGGAGGCAGTCGGCTGAGAATTGCGGCGCGTCGATGCCAGTGCACTCGGTGGTCCGCCGGTAGCGTCGGGGTGCGAACACGTGTTCGCACGGGAGGCGGCCCATGCGCGTGCTGGGAGTCGACCCTGGCCTGACCAGATTCGGCCTGGGTGTGGTCGACGGCATGCCCGGGCGCCGGCTGAGGCTGGTCGCAGTGGACGTCGTGCAGACCCCGACCGGAGCACAGTTGGGGGAGCGGCTTCTGGAAGTCGAGTCGGCAGTCGACACGTGGATTCGCGAGTACCAGCCGGACATGGTCGCCGTCGAGCGGGTGTTCAGCCAGCACAACGTCCGCACGGTCATGGGCACGGCACAGGCGAGCGGCGTGGCGGTCCTGGCTGCCGTTCGCCGGGAACTCCCGTTGTGCACCTACACCCCGAGTGAGGTCAAGGCCGCGGTCACCGGAAACGGGCGGGCGGACAAGGCGCAGGTCGCGGCCATGGTGACCAGGTTGCTCGCTCTGTCCCAGCGGCCCCATCCCGCTGACGCGAGCGATGCGCTCGCACTCGCCATCTGTGCGGTATGGCGCGGCTCAGCACAGGCTCGGCTGCAGGTCGCGGTAGAAACAGGAGGACGGCGATGATCTCGTTTGTCCGCGGTCGGGTCACGGCGGCTCGTCCCGGTGAGGTGGTGGTCGACGTCGGCGGCATCGGCTTCGCGCTGCAGTGCACGCCGTCGACCGCAGCCGCCCTACGGATCGGTGACGAAGCCCAGTTGCCCGCAAGCCTGATCGTCCGAGAAGAGTCACTGACCCTCTTCGGATTCGCCGACGAGGATGAGCGCCACATTTTCGAACTGCTGCAGACGGCCAGTGGCATCGGCCCGCGGCTCGCGCAGGCCATGCTCGCCGTCCATTCACCCGACGACCTGCGCCGGGCGGTGGCGACCGAGGATCTGGTCGCGCTGACCCGCGTGCCCGGGATCGGCAAGAAGGGGGCCCAGCGCATCGTCGTGGAGCTCGCCGGCAAGCTCGGCCCGCCGGTCGGTCATATCGGCACCACAGCCGCGAAGGAGAAAGCCACGCGACAGCACGGCTGGCAGGGCCAGGTCCATGCCGCGCTGCTCGGTCTGGGCTGGTCCGGTCGTGAGGCGGACGCGGCGGTCGACGAGGTCACGCCTCTGGTCGGCGATGGAGTGGACGCCGCGGACGTGTCCACTCTGCTCAAGGCGGCGTTGCGGACGTTGGCGCGGCCGTGACCGACCACACCAGACAACCCGACGCGGGCACCGAGCCGGTGCCGCGGTTGGTGACTCCGGAGGCCGACGGCGACGAACGCGCGATCGAGACGGCGTTGCGCCCTCGTACGCTGGCCGAGTTCATCGGGCAGGAGCGCCTGCGCGAGCAGGTGTCCCTCATGCTCGAGGCGGCCCGGGCCCGTGGCCGGGTTGCCGACCACGTGCTGCTGTGCGGTCCGCCCGGCCTGGGCAAGACCACGATGGCGATGATCATCGGCGCGGAGATGGGGGCTCCGCTGCGAATCACCAGTGGGCCCGCGGTACAGCACGCCGGAGACCTGGCCGCGATCTTGTCTTCGGTCAGCGAGGGTGACGTGTTGTTCTTCGACGAGATCCACCGAATGGCCCGCCCAGCGGAGGAGATGCTCTATACCGCGATGGAGGATTTCCGGGTCGACGTCATCGTCGGCAAAGGCCCAGGTGCGACCGCCATCCCGCTGGATCTGCCACCGTTCACCCTGGTCGGCGCTACCACCCGGACCGGCTTGCTGCCGGGTCCACTGCGCGACCGGTTCGGCTTCACCGGGCAGTTGGACCTTTACGAGCCGGGTGAGCTCGAGCAGGTGTTGGTCCGCTCGGCCCGGCTGCTGACCGTCACCGTCCGCGCGGACGGCGTCCGCGAGATCGCGAAGCGTTCGCGCGGAACGCCGCGCATCGCCAACCGGCTGCTCCGCCGGGTCCGCGATTTCGCCGAAGTGCGGGCCGACGGCGTCGTCACCGGCGCTGTAGCGCGAGCCGGACTGCAGGTGTACGAGGTCGACGAGCTTGGGTTGGATCGGCTCGACCGGACACTTCTGGATGCGCTGTGCCGCCGTTTCGGCGGCGGTCCGGTAGGTCTGGGCACGCTTGCCGTGGCCCTCGGCGAGGAGCGCGAGACCGTGGAGGAGGTAGCCGAGCCGTTCTTGGTCCGGGCGGGTCTGCTTGCCCGCACCCCCCGCGGCCGGGTAGCTACGCCGGGTGCCTGGCGACATCTCGGCCTCGCCGTGCCGCCGCGGTCGCCGTTCGGTGGCCTATCACCGGACGAGGGGGAGCTTGACCTGTTCACTGGGACCGGGGTTTAGACTGCCCAAGCGGCTGCCGGGGCCGGTGGCCGTCCCTCGTCGTGTGCTGCCGCAAGGGCGCACTGGAAGGACCCACTGCACCTGATGGAGACCTTGCTTCTGCCCATCCTGCTGTTCGCCGTCTTCTATCTCATCCTGATCCGGCCGCAGCAGAAGCAGCGCCGGGAGATCGCCCAAGTCCAATCGACTCTCGCGCCTGGTGCCCGGGTGATGACTGGGTCGGGCCTGATCGCGACGATCGTGTCGATCGACGGCGACGAAGTCACGCTCGAGGTGGCGCCTGGCGTCACCAACCGGTACGTCCGGCGGGCCATCATGCGCGTCGTCCCGGACGACACGACCGAGCCGAACGGCGCGGACGTGGCGGCGAGCCAACCGGACGAGGACCCGATGATTGAGCCGATGTCCGACGACGGAGCGTCTCGCGGCACGGATCGCACGAACAGAAACGACATCACGGGCACTTCCCCCTGACACCGATCGTTCGGAGCGGGGACCGTCCATGCCGCACCGCCAGCGATCAGCGGCCGGTTCCCCGGATGACGTGGTGACGAGAAGGAGACCGACCGACAGTGGCATCGACCAACGCGCCGCGGCCGTGGCGTTCGCTGGGCGTGCTCGCGCTGCTCCTCGTCGTGATGTACGGCACCATGGCGGTGCTCGGTGAGTGGACGCCGCGACTGGGCCTAGACCTGCGCGGCGGCACGAGTATCACGCTGTCCGCCAAGACTCCCGACGGCAGCGATCCCACGCCGGAGAGCATGCGCCAGGCCGTGGACATCGTCCGGGCCCGGGTCAACGGCAGCGGGGTCGCTGAGGCCGAGATCACCACGCAGGGCAGCACCAACATCGTCGTCCAGGTGCCCGGTGTCGGTCAGGACGAGCTGGTGCGCCTGGTCGGTCAGACGGCCGAGCTGAGGTTCCGTCCCGTTCGCGCCGTCGTTCCCGGTGGCAGCGCGGCTCCGGCTCCCACCCCGAGTGACGCCGCCACACCGTCGGCCACCCAGTCGCCGGGAGCCACCGCTTCGGCTACCCCGGCCCCGGCGAGCCCCGAATCGACGGCGCCCCCTGCAGCCGGTAGGGCGCTGACCGAAGGGCTGCTGGCCCAGCCCGCTGGCACGCCGAGCCCGTCCCCATCGGCTACTGCTACTGCGCCGGCCGCTCCCACTCAGCCACCAGCGGCCGAAGGTCCGCCGAGCGCAGAGGAACAGGCGCAGTTGGCGGCAATCGACTGCGCAGAGCTGCCCGGGGGCGCGCTCGATGACCCCGCGAAGTCACTGTTCACCTGCGACGAGGATGACACGAACCGCTTCCTGCTCGGTCCCGCCGACGTCGTCGGAACCGACGTCAGCAGCGCCACCGCCATCATCCCGCAGGGCGACGTGTCGTTCGTCGTCAACCTCGACTTTACCGACGAGGGCGCGGACAAGTTCTTCGAGTCGACGCAGAAGCTTGCCGGCCAGACCCCCCCCAACAACGCATTCGCGATCGTGCTGGACGGGAAGGTCGTCTCCTATCCGACGGTCAACGAACCGATCCCCGGTGGCCAGGCACAAATCTCCGGCTCATTCACCCAAGCCGAGGCTCAGGCGCTCGCCACGGTGCTGAACTACGGTGCGTTGCCGCTCTCGTTCGAGACCAGCGATTTGTCGACGATTACCCCGACGCTGGGTGAGACCCAGCTCCGGGCAGGCCTGCTTGCCGGCCTGATCGGCTTGGGGCTCGTGTTCATCTATTCGCTGTTCTATTACCGCGCCCTCGGGCTGGTCGTCTTCGCCAGCCTGGTCGTCGCCGGCCTGATCACGTACGCCGCCATCGTGCTGTTGGGTGTTGCGATCGGTTTCACCCTCACCATCGCCGGCATGGCCGGGATCATCGTGTCGATTGGCATCACCGCTGACTCGTTCGTGGTGTTCTTCGAGCGCGTCCGTGACGAGATCCGGGAAGGCCGCAGCGTCCGGATGTCGGTCGAGACCGGATGGGCCCGGGCTCGGCGGACGGTGCTGGCGAGCGACACGGTGTCGTTGTTCGCCGCCTTTTTCCTCTACGTGTTCTCGGTCGCCAACGTCCGCGGTTTCGCGTTCACCCTTGGCCTCACGACCCTCGTCGACCTCGTGGTCGTCTTCCTGTTCACCAAGCCGGTCGTCACAATTCTCGCCCGCAGCCGATTCTTCGGCGCGGGTCACCCGTGGTCCGGGCTCGATCCGGAACGACTCGGTGCACCGTCGCGGACCGGCCGGCCCACTGGGCGCCGGCCGGCCCCAGCACCAGTCGCGAGGGAGGCCACCCGATGAGCGAAACCTCGGGCCAGCGGTCCCTCGGCAGCCGCCTCTACACCGGCGAGACCTCTCTGCCCATCGTCGCCCACGCGAGATGGTGGTACACGGCGAGTGCTGTCCTGCTGGTCGTCGCGATCGGCGCGCTGGTGTTCCGCGGGCTGCACCTCGGCATCGAATTCACCGGCGGCGCAGAACTGACGGCCCGGATCGAGCAGACCACTGACTCCATGGTCGCCGACGTGCGCGAGGCCGTGATAGCGACCGGCATCGACGACGCAGCCGAGCCGCGGGTCGTCGTCGCGAACGATGAGAGCGTCCGGGTGCAGACCGGAAGCCTGACCGCGGAGGAGACGACGACAATCCGCGACGCTGTCGCGGCCGAACTGGGGTTACCGTCCGAGGAGATCACTGCCCAGGTAATCGGGCCTTCCTGGGGTGCCCAGATCACCCGGCAGGCTCTGATTGGCCTGAGCTTCTTCATCCTCGCCGTTGGCATCTTCTTGGTGTTGATCTACGAGTGGAAGATGGCCGCGGCTGCCCTGGTCGCGCTCGTCCATGACATCGTGGCCACGATCGGCATCTATGCGCTGATCGGGTTCGACGTGACGCCGGCGACCGTCATCGGCTTCCTGACGATTCTCGGGTACTCCTTGTACGACACGGTCGTGATCTTCGACAAGGTGCGTGAGAACACCAAGGGCATCACTGCGCAGAACCAGTACACCTACGCGGAGGCGGCGAACCTCGGGCTCAACCAGACCCTGATGCGATCGATCAACACCGTCATCATCGCGCTGCTGCCCATCGGCTCGATCCTGTTCGTCGGTGCGGGGTTGCTCGGCGCCGGCACCCTGAAGGACCTGTCGCTGGCGTTGTTCGTCGGAGTTGCGATCGGCACGTATTCGTCGATCTTCATCGCCACTCCGTTGCTGGTCGACCTCAAGAATCGCGAGCCGACGGTGGCGGCCCTCGCTCGGCGGGTCGAGGCCAGGCGAGCAGCGAAGGTTCCACGCGGGGACGGGACCGTTGACGATGTGCCGACGGCGACGGCCGCGGCGTCCACCCGCAGCGCGCAGGTGACCGAAAGCGGAGAACGCCGCCAGCCGCAACGACAGACCCGGTCGCAACGGCGTGGCGGCAACGCGCGGCCGCCGCGATAACCTCCCTCCGATGAGCGATCCCGGCGAGGTCGGAGTGCTCTCTGGCGCAGAGCGGGAGGTGCTGCTCTCGCGAATCCGCGACATACCGGACTGGCCCGAGCCAGGAGTGGTGTTCAAGGACATCACCCCGTTGCTGCTGGACCACGCCGCCTTCGCGTCGATGGTCTCCGCGCTCGCCGCGGCCGGTCGCGACCGGGCCGGCGCCGTCACGGTGGACACCGTCGTCGGCATCGAGGCCCGTGGGTTCATTCTGGCTGCGCCGGTTGCTCACGTGCTCGGCGTCGGACTGGTACCCATCCGTAAGCAGGGCAAGTTGCCCTATCGGACCCGATCAGCGAGCTACCAGCTCGAGTACGGACAGGCCACCATCGAGGTCCACGAGGACGCGTTCGCCACCGGTGACCGAGTCCTCATCGTCGACGACGTGCTGGCCACGGGGGGCACTGTGGAGGCCGCCGCCGGACTCGTCAGCGCCTCGGGCGCGCGCGTTGTGGCCGTCACCGTGCTGATGGAACTGGGCTTTCTGTCCGGCCGCAACCGGCTTGGCGAACTTGACCTGCGCGCCTTGCTCCGCGTCTGACCTCGGACAGGCCCCTAGACTGAACAGCAGGAACGGCTACGAGGAGGGTCTTGGCAGAAGACGTTCTCCCGACCACCAGCGCGTCGACGCCTGTCCGCGTGCGGGCGAGGCTCGCCCGCCTGACCTCTCAGCGGCAACAGATCGACCCTGCAATCGAGCCGCTGTTCCGCATTGTCCACGCCACGCACCCGAAGGCAGACTTCGGCGTGATCGAGCGCGCGTACCGGGCTGCTGCTCGGGCCCACTCCGGGCAGAAACGCAAGAGCGGCGATCCGTACATCACCCACCCACTCGCCGTCGCGACCATCCTGGCCGAGCTCGGGATGACGCCGCCGACGCTCGCGGCGGCGCTGCTGCACGACACCGTCGAGGACACCGACTACATGTTGTCCGATCTCCGCGACGAATTCGGCGACGAAGTGGCCAAGCTCGTCGACGGTGTGACCAATCTGGACAAGGTCAAGTACGGCCAGGCGGCCCAGGCCGAGACCGTTCGCAAGATGGTCGTGGCCATGTCCAAGGACATCCGGGTCCTGGTCATCAAGCTCGCCGACCGGCTGCACAACGCGCGAACCTGGCGCTATGTCTCCAAGGACTCGGCACGCCGCAAAGCGCGCGAGACCCTCGAGATCTACGCCCCGCTGGCGCATCGACTGGGCATGAACACGATCAAGTGGGAGCTCGAGGACCTGTCGTTCGGGACATTGCATCCCAAGGTCTACGACGAGATCGTCCGCCTGGTCGCGGAGCGGGCACCGTCCCGCGACGAACACTTGGCCGCGGTGATCGACTTGGTACAGGGGGACCTACGCGGCGCCAAGCTCAAGGCGTCGGTCACCGGGCGACCCAAGCACTACTACTCGATCTACCAGAAGATGATCGTTCGGGGCCGCGACTTCGCTGATATTTACGACCTGGTGGGCATCCGGGTGCTGGTCGAGTCGGTACGGGACTGTTATGCGGCGCTCGGCATCGTGCACGCGCGGTGGAATCCCGTTCCCGGACGGTTCAAGGACTTCATCGCGATGCCGAAGTTCAATATGTACCAGTCGCTGCACACCACCGTCATCGGCCCGTCCGGCAAGCCAGTGGAGCTGCAGATCCGCACGTACGCGATGCACCGCCGAGCCGAGTACGGCATCGCCTCGCACTGGAAATACAAGGAGGACTCGAACTCCGGCATCGATGTCGATCGCGGACTACTCACCGCCGTAGACCCCGACTCTCGCGGTCCGAGCGACATGGCCTGGCTACGCCAGCTGCTGGACTGGCAAAAGGAGACCGAGGATCCCGGCGAGTTTCTCGAGTCGCTCCGGTTCGAGATCACCACGAACGAGGTCTACGTCTTCACACCACGCGGCGACGTCGTCGCGTTACCTGCACAGGCCACCCCCGTCGACTTCGCCTACGCGGTGCACACCGAAGTCGGCCACCGCTGCATTGGGGCTCGGGTCAATGGGCGGCTGGTGCCGCTCGAGTCGACTCTCGACAACGGCGACGTCGTCGAGATTTTCACATCAAAGGCCGCCGGCGCGGGGCCGAGCCGTGACTGGCTGACGTTCGTCACCAGCGCCCGGGCACGAAACAAGATCAAGCAGTGGTTCTCCAAGGAGCGGCGGGACGAGGCGATCGAGACCGGCAAGGACAGCATCGCCAAGGCGATGCGCAAGCAAGACCTCCCCTTGCAGCGGATGCTCTCCCAGGAGACGCTGACCGTCGTCGCCACCGAGCTGCGATATCCGGACATCACTGCCCTCTATGCCGCCGTCGGTGAAGGGCACCTGTCCGCGCAGAGCGTGGTGCAGAAGCTGGTCCAGACCCTCGGCGGCGAGGCCGGTACTAGCGACGACGCCGCCGAGGCCGCGACGGCGACCAGGCCACGCCGGCGAATCCCAGGTGATCCCGGCGTCGTCGTCAAGGGCGAGAGCGACGTGTGGATCAAGCTCGCCCGTTGCTGCACGCCGGTGCCGGGTGACGAGATCGTCGGTTTCGTGACCCGCGGATCAGGTGTCTCGGTACACCGCGGCGACTGTGTGAACGTCGCGTCCCTGCAGCGTGAGCACGGCCGCATGATCGACGTCGAGTGGGCGCCGACGGCCAACAGTCTGTTCCTCGTCGCAATCCAGGTCGACGCTATTGACCGCAACCGGCTGTTGTCCGACATCACCCGGGTCCTGTCCGACCAGCACGTCAACATTCTGTCGGCGACGGTAACGACGAACTCCGACCGGATCGCGAAGAGCCGGTTCACGTTCGAGATGGGCGACCCGAAACATCTCGGCCATGTGCTGAAGGCCGTCCGCAGCGTCCAAGGCGTGTTCGACGCCTACCGGCTCACCAGCCCGCGCTCCACCCCCTGACGGCCCTTGCGTCAGCCGCCGAGCTCGTCGAGGGCGCGGTCGGCCTGCTCGAGCCAGGAGCGGCGAGCCGCCAGGGCGTCCTCGGCCGTCTTCGCCTTCTCTGCGTCTCCCGCGGCGTGGGCGGCCGCGAGCTGATTCTCCAGTTCTGCGATGGACGCGCGGAGTTGGGCGACGGTGTCCTCGATCCGGGCCCGGGCCTGCGGGTTGGTGCGCCGCCACTCCCGTTGCTCCGCGTCGCGCACGGCGTCCTCGACCCGGCGCAGCCGCCCTTCAATCGACCGCATGGTCTCTCGCGGCACGTGACCGGTTGCCTCCCACCGGTCGTGGATGGAACGCAGGGTCTCTCGCGCTGCTTTCCAGTCCGTGACCGGGACCAGTGCCTCGGCCTCAGCCAGGAGCGCCTGTTTCGCTTCCAGGTTCGAGCGTTGCTCCGTGTCACGCTTGGTGAAGTCGCCGGTCCGAGCCATAAAGAACGTGTCTTGCGCGGCCCGAAAGCGTTGCCACAATGCGTCGTCGGCGGGTTTCGGCGCCGGGCCCGCGGCCTTCCAGCGCGCCATCAGGTCGCGGTAGCGGCGCGCTGTTGGACCCCAATCGGTCGAGCTGGCCAAGGCCTCGGCCTCGACGACGATCTCTTCCTTGGCGGCCAGGGCCTGGCCCCGCCGCTCTGCGACCTCGGCGAAGTGGGTCTTCCGGCGGCGGGTGTACTGGGTGCGCGCGCTGGAGAATCGTCGCCACAGTGTGTCGTCGGCAGCGCGGTCGAGCCGCGGTAAGGCTTTCCACTCCTCGAGCAGCGTCCGCAGCCGGTCAGCGCCGTGACGCCAGTCGTCGCTTTCGGCGATGGCTTCGGCCTGGCTGACGATCTGCTCCTTGTGGTTGCGTGCCTCCTCCAGAGCCTGAGCACGTTCGGCGCGTCGGGCGGCGCGCCGAGCCGCCACCTGATCGTCGATGGCGTCCAGGCGGTGCGCCAGCGCCGCGAGGTCACCGATGGCGTGCGCATCGACCAGCGCTTCACGTAGGCGCCGAACGCCGCTCTGGGTCTCATCCGGGGCGGCGGCGCCGGAAGCCAGGCGCTTTTCCAACAGATCCACCTGCACCGCGAGGTCGTCGTACTTGCGGCCGAAGAACGCGAGCGCCTGCTCGGGCTCGCCGACCTGCCAGGAACCGATCTTGCGCTCGGTGTCGCCGGTCCGCACGAACACGTCGCCGTGGTCGTCCACCCGTCCCCACGTGTTCTGGGCAACGGTCGGCCGCGACTCCGGCTCGGTCGTCACGGAACGGTCACGACTTCGTCGAGTGTCACCGGTGTCTTGGGGGCGCCGTCGGGCGAGCCGTCGGCTGTGCCGGCGGCCGCGATGTCGGTGATGACGTCGAGGCCGTCCGTGACCCGTCCGAACACCGTGTAGCCAGGGTCCGAGGGCAGCTGCGAGTCGCCGTAGACGATGAAGAACTGGCTGCCGTTCGAGCCCGGATCGTCCCCGCGGGCCATGGCGACCGTCCCGGCCGAATAGGTTGCGCCCTCGGTGTTCTCGACCCCGAACTGGTACCCGGGCCCGCCGCTGCCTGCGCCGGTCGGGTCGCCACATTGCAGCACCTTCAAGGTGTCCGAAGTGGTCAGCCGGTGACAGGTGGTGGCGTCGAAGTATCCATTGGCCCCGAGGTGGGCAAAGGAGCTCACCGTGCACGGCGCGGCGTCGGGCAGGAGTTCAACGGTCACAGGCTTGCCGGCGAACACCAGGCTGGCAGTGGAAGCTGGGGTCGGCTCGGCTGGCGGCAGCCCTACCGCGGGCTCGCCAGTTCCCGTCGGTGTGTAAGCGCAGGCACCCGGCGTCGGTGCAGGTGTCTCCTGGGCCGTTGTCGCGTCGTCGCCACCCCACGGCCACCACACGACCGCGGCCGCGACGCTTGCGACCACCAGTGCGACGATCAGAAGGACGGCAATTACCTTCCGACGTCGGCTGCGGCGTTCGGCGGCTGCCGAACGCCGGGCCTGCTGCTTTTCCCAGCGCTGTCGAGCGAGCTGGCGCCGTCGCTGGCTCGTGCTCGCCACCTGATCTCCTCGCCGGTCTCGTCGCTGTGCCCAGGCACCAACCACTCGAGGTGTGCCGGGGTTGGCACAGTCTAGGCAGCGGCCCTGTCGTGATCGTCACGAGTTCGCGTCGAATCGGAGTCGGGTCGGACCGGCGAGTAGCCTGCCGGAGTGCTCGTCCTCACCGTTCCGGCTGCCGCTTTCGGCACCAACTGCTATGTGCTCGCGCCGGCCGCCGGGGAGGAATGCCTGGTCGTCGACCCAGGCGTCGGCGTCGTCGACTCCCTCGACAACGCTCTGCGGGACCACCGCGTGCGCCCGGCCGCCGTGTTGCTCACGCATGGGCACCTCGACCACGTCTACTCCGTGACACCGGTCTGCGGTTCCCGCGGCGTTCCGGCCTACGTCCACGGCGAGGACCGCTATCGACTGGCGGACCCGCTCTCCCTGCTGGACCCGATGGTGGTCGCAATGCTCGAACAGCAGTTTGGTACGAAGGCGAGCTGGACTGAGCCCGACGACATAAAGCCGCTGTTCGATGGATCCGAGCTCCCGCTCGCGGGTCTCACAGTTCGAGTCGACCACGCGCCCGGCCATACCGAAGGATCGGTGCTGTTCAGACTGCCTGGCGACAGAAGTGGTTCGGCCGAGACGTGCCTGTCCGGTGACGTGCTTTTCGCGGGGAGCATCGGCCGCACCGATCTTCCGGGCGGAGACTACGGGGCGATGCTGAGAAGTCTGGCGACGAAGATCCTGCCGTTGCCGGATGACACGGTCGTGCTGCCAGGCCACGGCCCGGCCACGACGATCGGCGCGGAGCGGTCGACCAATCCCTTCCTGCGCGGCCTCCCGACCAGTGATCATGAACAGTTTGCCCGCGGACACGGCAACTGACTGTTAATGGGAGAAGGGGAATGAGCCAGGATTTTCGCGTTCCGAGGGGTGCGTTCGACCTTGTGTCGCCGCGAAGCGAGGCAGTTCTTGCCGTCCGGGAGGCGATGTCGGCACCGGTCCGCGGAGCGGGGTACGGGTACCTCGAGACGCCGATCTTCGAGGAGACGGCACTGTTCGTTCGCGGCGTCGGGGAGTCAACCGACGTGGTCACCAAAGAGATGTACTCCTTCACCACCCGAGGTGGCGACGAGTTAACTCTTCGCCCGGAGGGAACCGCTCCCGTGCTGCGGGCCGTGGTCGAGAACGGGCTGCACCGGCGGGGCCTGCCGGTCAAGGTGTGGTACGCCGGCTCGTACTTCCGGTACGAACGGCCGCAGAAGGGCCGCTTTCGCCATTTCTCGCAGGTCGGCGCCGAAGTCATCGGAACGGACGACCCTGCCGCCGACGCCGAGACCATCGTGCTGGCGATGGACGCCTACCGGAAGCTTGGCCTGTCCGGCGTGCGCCTGCTGATCAATTCGCTTGGCTCGGACGAGTCCCGTCCGGCGTTCCGGACTGCCCTGCAGGCCTACCTTCGCCGGCTCGACCTCGACGAAGAGACCCGTCGGCGAGTCGAGCTCAACCCGCTGCGGGTTCTGGACGACAAGCGGCCCGAGATCCAGGCGGCGCTGCAGGAGGCGCCGGTCATCGCCGATTTCTTGTCCGCCGCTGACCGAGCCCACCATGACGCCGTTCGGGCGATGCTGGCGGACACCGGGGTCGCATTCTCCGACGAGCCCCGGCTCGTGCGCGGCCTCGACTATTACACCCGCACCCTGTACGAGTTCGTGCACGACAAGCTCGGCGCGCAGTCGGCCGTCGGTGGCGGTGGCCGATACGACGGTCTGGCCGAACTCATCGGCGCACCCCGGCTGCCCGGTGTGGGGTGGGCGCTCGGGGTCGAGCGGACGCTGCTCGCCATGGAGGCCGAAAGTCTGCCGGTGCCGTCGCTCCCGACGGTGCAGGTGTTCGCGGTTCCATTGGGGCCGGTCGCTGCACGTCGATTGTTCACCGTGATCTCCGAATTGCGGCGGGCCGGGGTCGCGGCCGACCTGGCCATGGGCGGCCGTGGGCTCAAGGGGGCGATGAAGGCGGCCGACCGCAGTGGCGCGACGTACGCCGTGCTCCTCGGCGACCGCGACCTCGCCGAGGGTGTGGCCCAGGTCAAGAACCTCCGGACAGGGGACCAGGCCGCACTACCGCTCGGTGGCGTCGTCGACGAGCTGAGCCAACGCTTGATAGACATAGGCTGAGTACGCACGGGGCTTGCGCACGTGTCGAACATGTGTTCGAATAAGTTGTGCGTTGGTACAAGCAACAGCTGGACGCCGAGGATACACAAGCACTTCCAGGACTCACCCGGCTGCCGGGTCTGATTCGCAGCGTGACACCGCCGGGTTTCGCTGGAGTGACCTTCCATGAGGTGAACGCGCGGAGCGTCCTCAACGAGGTGCCGGCGTCATCGGTGGTGCCGTTCCGGTGGACTGTCAATCCGTTTCGTGGGTGCACACACGCCTGCCGCTATTGCATGAGCGGGGACACCCAGGTCCTGATGGGATACGGGCGGGTCAAGCGGTTAGCAGCGGTGCGGGTGGGCGACTTGGTCTACGGAACCGAACTGCGTGACGGAATTCGCCACTTCGTGCGCACCGAGGTCACGGCGCATTGGCAGACGGTCCAGCCAGGGTTCCGCATCGACCTCGAGGACGGCACAAAGCTGGTGGCGAGCGGCGATCACCGCATCCTGACCGCATCTGGCTGGCGGTGCGCGTCCGGCAAGAGTCCGGATGGCGAGCCGTGGCCGCGGCTGGAGGCGGACGACTGGGTGATCGGACCAGGGCGCGGGCTCGGCCGCGCCGCAGCGCTGGCAGGCACCGCGATGCCCGACGATGCCCGCGTTCGGGTCGTGTCAGTCCAGCCGCTGGGTGTCGACATAACGATGTACGACGTCACAACCGGTTCGGGAGACTTCATCGCCAACGGTCTCGTCAGTCACAACTGCTTCGCCCGGGGGAGTCATTCGTGGCTCGAGCTCGACACCGGACACGGCTTCGACTCCGAGATCGTCGTGAAGGTCAACGCTGCCGAGGTGCTGGCTCGCGAGCTTGCCCGCCGGAGCTGGAGCCGCGAACACGTCGCGCTCGGGACGAATACCGATCCCTACCAGCGCGCCGAGGGGCGCTATCGGCTGATGCCGGGGATCATTGAGGCGTTGGCGTCCTCGAGAACGCCGTTCTCCGTGCTCACCAAAGGAACTCTGCTGCGGCGGGACCTTTCCCTTCTGGCGAAGGCCGCCGCCGCGGTCCCGGTGCGGCTCGGTGTGTCGATCGCGATCGTCGACGAACCTCTGCACCGGCTGCTGGAGCCGGGCACCGCTGCACCCAGAGCCCGATTGGGTCTGGTGCAAGCGATTCGGCAAGCCGGATTCGACTGCGGAGTGATGCTCGCCCCTGTTTTACCTCTGCTCACGGACAGCGCGGAGCAACTCGACGCCGCAATCGCGAGCATCGCGGCCGCCGGGGCGACCCATCTGACCGTGCTGCCTCTTCATCTTCGCCCAGGTGCACGGGAGTGGTTCATGGCGTGGCTCCGCAGCGACCGGCCCGATCTCGTCCCCGCCTACGACCACCTCTATGCGCGCGGCGCTTACCTGCCGCCCGCGTATCGGGACTGGCTCGCCGACCGCGTGCGTCCACTGCTGGCGCGGCATGGACTCGATCAGACACCCGGGCCGCGCGACAAGCATGGGCCGGTTCAAGCCGGTGGGGCTGAGGAGCCCGTGCAGCTGACGCTGCTCTAAACACGTTCGAGCGACGATTGCCGCGTTCCGTAGGATCGGACCGCCCCGCGAGAATCGCCCGGACGAAGGAACACCCCTCGTGCTGAGAACCCACCCCGCTGGCGACCTGCGCGCCGAGCACGCCGGCCAGACCGTGACCCTGGCCGGCTGGGTCGACAGGCGGCGCGATCATGGTGGGGTGGCGTTCGTGGATCTTCGCGACGGGTCCGGAATCGTCCAGGTGGTTGTGCGCGACGAGACCGTGGCGGCTGGGCTGCGCAGCGAGTTCTGCATCCGGGTCGAGGGGAGTGTCGAGCGACGTCCGCCCGGAAACCAGAACCCGAACCTACCGACCGGCGAGGTTGAAGTCGTAGCGGCAACCCTCGAGGTGTTGGGAGAGGCGGCGCCGCTGCCTTTTCAGGTCGACGAGGCAGTTTCGGTCAGCGAGGACGTCCGCTTGCGGTACCGCTACCTGGACTTACGACGACCCGGTCCGGCGGCGGCGCTGCGGCTGCGATCCAAGGTCAACCAGGCAGCGAGGGACGTCCTGCTGGCGGAGGGATTCGTCGAGATCGAGACACCGACGCTGACCCGCTCGACGCCTGAGGGCGCCCGTGACTTCCTGGTGCCGGCGCGGCTCCGTCCGGGCTCGTGGTATGCCCTGCCCCAATCCCCACAACTTTTCAAACAGCTGCTCATGGTGGCGGGGTTCGAGCGCTACTTTCAGATCGCCCGCTGCTACCGGGACGAGGATTTCCGGGCGGACCGGCAGCCTGAGTTCACCCAGCTGGACATCGAGATGAGTTTCGTCCGGCAGGACGACGTGATGGCATTGTCCGAACGGGTCATGGCAGCCGTGTGGAAGCTGGTTGGGCACGACGTTTCCGCACCCATCCCGCGAATGACGTACCGGGAGGCGATGGACCGCTACGGTTCGGACAAGCCGGATCTGCGGTTGCGCTCGGAGCTCACTGAACTTACCGGGCACTTCGCGGGGACGTCCTTTCGGGTATTTCAAGCGCCCTATGTCGGGGCGGTCGTTCAATCGGGGGGCGCGGCGACGTCGCGGCGGGAACTCGACGGCTGGCAGGACTGGGCCCGGTCGCGAGGCGCCAAGGGCCTCGCCTACGTGTTGGTTGGTGCCGACGGCGAGCTGTCCGGTCCCGTAGCGAAGAACCTGTCGAGGGCCGAGGCCTCGGGGCTGGCCGATCTGGTCGGGGCCGAGCCAGGGGACGCCGTGTTCTTTGCCGCGGGCGAACGCATCGCTTCGCAGACGCTGCTGGGCGCCGCCCGGCTGGAGATCGGCCGGCGGGCCGGTCTGATCGACCAGCTCGCGTGGGAGTTCGTCTGGATTGTCGACTATCCGCTCTTCGAACCAGTCGAGGCCACGACCGACGTCGCGGTGGGCGGGGGGAGGTGGACCGCAGTGCACCACGCGTTCACTGCGCCGCAGGCGGAGTGGTTGGATCGCTTCGATCAGGACCCTGAGCACGCCCTGTCGCTGGCGTACGACCTGGTGTGCAACGGCAACGAGATCGGCGGCGGGTCTATCCGTATCCACCGCGCCGACGTGCAACAGCGCGTCTTCGACGTCATGGGTCTGTCAGCGGCCGATGCCAAGGAGAGGTTCGGATTCCTGCTCGGCGCCTTCGCCTACGGCGCGCCGCCACACGGGGGGATCGCCTTCGGTTGGGATCGGATCGTGGCCCTGCTGGCCGGCAGCGACTCGATCCGCGACGTCATCGCTTTCCCCAAGTCCGGTGGGGGGCATGACCCTCTCACGGGTGCGCCGGCACCGATCAGCGCCGAGCAGCGAAAGGAAGCCGGCGTCGACGCGGTGCCTGTACCGGAGGCGACACAGGATCCGTCGGTGTGAACCGAGCCGGTGCGTGGTCACCACGCAAGTGCGACGGCGTTCCAGGGTTCCGTCGATCTCCGCACGGCCCGCCGCGGTCCAGCGGATCGAGTGGCTGCGATACGTCGCGACCGGATGATCCGTTGCCGAGAGCGGGTCTGCGGCGCGGAGAGCGTC
>DASSDH010000161.1:0-2900 GCA_035697245.1 Jiangellaceae bacterium | reverse complement strand
GCCGGCCTCACCTTCGGAGCTCGCGTAGAGCACCGGCCGTTCCTCATCACCCTCGCCGCACAGGAAGAAACTGCCTCCGGCGCCATCTCCAGCAATGGCGTCGAGCCTTGCCCCTGACCGCAACCGCACGGGCATGGGGTCTTCGGCTCAACCAAGATCGAAATCGAACGGCCCCGACGCCAGCAGCTCAGCAAGTCGCGGCGCCTTCCTGACGCGATCGAGCAGCGAACCCCTGTATTCCACAGCGAGCACACTCCCAGTGCGTCGGACAACAGACTGGCAAGGCTGCCCTGCCGATCTACGTCCTTCTCTACGTCCTTCGCATGCGGATGCCGTGTGCGTCCGCCCGTTCAACCCCGGCCGCGTCCAGGTTGGAAATCCGTACCAAGCCCCGCACCTCACCCGACGTGGCGGGGTCCGATAGCCGGACGATGAGCATGCCGGGATCCGTGCCTTGGGAGGCGTGCGGGTCCCCGGACAGCGGATTCGGGCCTCGGGTCGAGAGGAAGAACCACTTGCGGTCGGGTGAGATGGCGAACAGGTCGGGCGTCGGATCGGCGCTGAATCGCGAGGTGAGACCGACCGTGGCGACCCGGACGCCGGTCACGGCGTCGAAGACCTCGACGACGTTGGCGGCGCGGTCCGCTGTCCAGACGTAGCGCTCCATCCTGGTGGTCTCGTTCCCGTGGGCGTCCCGGCCCGGCGAGTCGTCGTCGAAGAGCCGCTCGACGCGCGGGATGTTCGGCGGGTTCGACGCCGAGTAGCCGGTCATCGGCAGGCGCCACACGCTGAACTGGTCCAGGTTGGCCGCCGTACCGCCGCCGCCATCCCCGAAGACCATGCCCCGGGCTTCGATGAAACCGCAGCCGTTCGCCGGGATGTTGTCGCGGTCGTACTCGGCCACGATCGGCATCGGCGTGGTCCGCCAGTCCACCGCAAACAAACCGCCGCCGCGCAGGCTCACGAACACCGGCCCGTTGTCGGACGCGATGAACGGGCAGATCGGCGCGTTGTCCGGTCGAGTCTCGGGCGCCTGGCACGGCAGGCCGTTCGGGGTCGTGCAGTTGGCAAGGTCCAGCGTAGCCTCCGGCTCCTGGACGAACGCGTTGGCAGCGTAATCCGTGCGGATACGCTCGAGTTTCTTGCCGTTCTGGTTTGCGACAACCAGGTACCTGTCATCCTCGGTCGGCCACAGCGCGTGTGCCTGCCGCGCGCCGCCGGCGCCGGCCTCGGTGCGTACACACGCAAGCGGCCGCCGGGTAACGGCGTCCAGGATCGCCACGTGGCCGCTCGCGACAAAAGCGATCGCCGCATGCGTGTCCGCGTTGTTGAACGTCACCATGTGCGGGCGCACCGGATCGGCGCCCGTCGTGGCGCGGCACAGCGCGGCGGTCTCGGCGCCGAGGTCGATCACGTCGGTGGGGGCGGCAGCCGACGGGTTGCTGCCCGTGACATCCGCACCCGAGTAGATCCGCAGGGTGCCGCCGTACGGGAGCCCGGTAGTGTCCGACTGATCGATCAGCCAGACCTCGAACGGCACCGGCGCCGACCTGGCGGGGACGCCAAGCCTGCTCCCGCCCACGACGAGCACCGTCAATGCCAAGACCGTGACGAGCTGCAAGGACAGCAGCCTCTTTACTGCCATGCCTTCCCCCGTTCAGAACCGGCTCAGATCACTCTAATCGGAGCACTCTACGCAGTGACCGGCGTCGACGCAATTGCAGCGAACCGCCACCGAAAGCCGCAACGCTGGCGCAACGCCTGGTCGATAGTGTGCAGTTGGGCTTTCGACAGGCGCGGGGCCGACCCGGTGGGGCCGGCACTGCGCAGTGCCTGCAGCCCGCCAGCTCGCCATTGGGCGTGCCAGCGGCTGACGTTTGGCGGGCGACGCCGAGCTGATGGGCGACCTGAGCTTGGGAGCGGCCGCCGGCAAACAGCGCACCGGCCTGCAGGCGGATGCGTTCGAACGCCTGGCGGTCACGCAGGCCCCGGGGGTTGCGGCGGTAGGCGGCTGGTCTCATGCCGCCATGCTGCCTGCACGGGCCAGATCAGGTCACCGGAACGAGCGAACCTCTTTATCGGTAGTTTGTTGATTAGGGTGGGATGTAAAGGTGGAGCGGCTGGCCGGTGGCCACGGCGTCAAGCAGCAGCTGCAGCTGCCGGGGCGGCGCTGCTGGCGGTCGTGGTCGCCAGCACCGCCGCCCCGGCAGCTGCAACGGCTGCTTGACGCGGTGGCAGGTGGTCAGCCGCTCCATCTCTACCTACCGCCATAGTCAACAAACTACCGGTAGCACTGGCTGGCAGCGGCTGGGCCGCTACGGCGTGGACCGCAGCGTCACCTGAGTGCCGAGTGTTTGCGGCCTGGACGGTACCGACCACCAGAGTGCAATCCGCTACCAATGGCCGCGGTGCACGACCTCGTTGAACGGGCGGCGGTCCGGCCGCTCCATCGGCGTGAGCGGCCGGTCGGCGGGGACGCCGAGGGTGATCAGCAACGGGCAGAACCGGTCCTCGGGAACGCCCAGCAGCCGCCGCACGAGCTCCTGGTCACCGACGCCGGCATGGGCGCTGCCGATGCCGAGGTCGGCAGCGGCCAGCATCGCGCTCATCGTCGCCTGGCCCACGTCGAACTGGATGAGGTCGTGCATCTGGGCATCCTCGGACCTGGGGGCCACCAGCGCGATCGTCGCCGCCGAGCCGGCGACGTGGTGCGCGGCCTGCCACACCCTGGCGAGCTGGGCGAGCTGCTCCCGGTCGGTGCAGACGACGAAGTCCCACGCCTGCTGGTTGCCGGCCGAGGGAGTCCGCCGGGCGGCGTCCAGGATCCGGTCCAGGTCCTCGGGCGCGATCGCCTGCTCGCCGTAGGACCGCACGTTGCGCCGGGACCTGATCGCATCCCA
>DASSDH010000160.1:0-39487 GCA_035697245.1 Jiangellaceae bacterium | reverse complement strand
CTCGACCTGGTCATCGAGGCAGTTCGGCGCCCTGCCGGAGTAGCCCGTAGGTGACCCCGTCGACCAGCGCCTCCCAGGACGCCTCGATGATGTTGGCGCCGATGCCGACGGTTTCCCACGAGTTCTTCCCGTCGGTCATTTCGACCAGCACCCTGGTGACGGCGTCGCTGCCGTGTGCGGCGTCGAGGATTCGCACCTTGTAGTCGATGAGCTCGAGCTTGTCGATCTCCGGGTAAAGCGTGCCGATCGCCGTGCGGAGGGCGTGGTCGAGCGCGTTGACCGGCCCGTTGCCTTCCCCGGTGACCACAGCGCGCTCGCCTCCGGCGCGTACCTTGACGGTCGCTTCGCTCTGCGCCTCGCTCCGCGGGCGCGACTCGGTGATGACTCGCCACGACTCGACCTCGAAGAACTGCGGGCTCACCCCGTCGGCTTCGGCCCGTAACAGCAGCTCGAATGACGCGTCGGCTGCCTCGAAGGTGTAGCCCTGGGCTTCCAGAGCCTTCACTCGGTCGGTGACCCTGCTGACGAGCTCGCGGTCGGCGGACAGGTCGTAGCCGAGTTCGCGGCCCTTGAGCTCGATGCTCGCCCGGCCGGCCATGTCCGAAACCAGCATCCGCATGTCGTTGCCGACCTGCTCAGGGTTCGCGTGCTGG
The DNA here is from genome assembly GCA_035697245.1 of Jiangellaceae bacterium. Classification (GTDB taxonomy): domain Bacteria; phylum Actinomycetota; class Actinomycetes; order Jiangellales; family Jiangellaceae; genus JACVRX01. The sequence continues at coordinate 38,834 of DASSDH010000160.1, read as the reverse complement.
TAGAGATCGGGATCGACCTTGATCGCACTCGCGTGTAGGCCGGCTTTGTGCGCGAAGGCGCTCGCGCCGACGTAGGGCTGCCGCGAATACGGCACGACATTGGTGACCTCGGAGACCGCGTGCGCAATCCGGGTCGCCTCGCGCAGCGCGCCGTCCGGCAACACCTGCAGGCCGCGCTTGAGCTCGAGGTTGGCCACGAGCGTCACGAGATCGGCATTGCCGGTGCGTTCGCCGTAGCCGTTGAGCGTCCCTTGAACGTGGGTCGCACCGGCATCGACCGCAGCCAGCGAGTTGGCAACCGCGCAACCGGTGTCGTTGTGGCAGTGGATACCGAGCCGGACGCCGGTGCTGTCATTGGCGGCAGCCACGATCTCACCAACGTCATCGGGAAGCAGCCCGCCGTTCGTGTCGCACAGCGCGACCAGCTCCGCGCCGGCCTCCGCAGCTGTCCGCACTACGGCGAGCGCATACCCCGGGTCGCGGCGGTAACCGTCGAAGAAGTGCTCGGCGTCGAGGAACACGCGGCGGCCGAGGCCGGCGAGGAATGCGACTGTTTGCGCCACCATCGCGAGGTTCTCGTCCAGGGTGGTGCGCAACGCCCGCTTTACGTGTCCGACGTGACTCTTCGCGACCAACGTCACGACCGGCGTTTCGGCCTCGACCAGAGCCCGCACCAAGGGGTCGTCCTCGACTCGGACCCCCGGCCGCCGTGTGGCGCCGAATGCGGTCAGGCTGGCGTTGTTGAGCCCCAGCTCGGTCTGCGCCCGCTTGAAGAATTCGGTGTCCTTCGGGATCGCTCCGGGCCAGCCGCCCTCGATGAAGCCGACGCCGAGCTCGTCCAGGTGCCTGGCGATGGCGAGCTTGTCGTGCACCGACAGCGACAACCCCTCTTGTTGAGCGCCGTCCCGTAGTGTCGTGTCGTAGACGTGGAACCGGTCCTCAGTCGATGCCAATCCCATTGGCCAACCCCTGACATGAGAAAGACCCCTCGCGGGTGCGAAGGGTCTGCGCGCCTGGCGTGGTGCTGGCCGGCGCGCCTACGGAATGATCGTGCGAACGGACATCGGCTCAGAGCCTGCCACACGGACGGCCGGGCTGAGAGCCGATGACCACATCGTGGACGCAGCTGTCTCGTCAGGCGATGCGGTGTAGCCAGCCACGGGTGTCCTCGGCCCGCCCGTACTGCAGGTCGAGCAAGGTCTGTCGCAGGCTCATGGTCACCGGGCCCGCCGACTCGCCGATCGCCAGTTCGCCGCCATCCCAGGTCAGCCGGCCGAGCGGGGTGATCACCGCCGCGGTGCCGCAGGCGAAGACCTCGGTGATCTCGCCCGACGCCACCCCCTCGCGCCACTCGTCGATGCTGACCCGGCGTTCCTCCACCTTGTGGCCGAGGTCGGCGCCCAGATCGAGGATCGACGAACGGGTCACGCCCTCGAGGATGGTTCCAGTCAGTTCCGGCGTGACGATCGACCCGTCGGCATGGACGAAGTAGAGGTTCATGCCGCCGAGCTCCTCAACCCACCGGCGTTCGACGGCGTCGAGGAAGCAGACCTGGTCGCAACCGTGGGCGAAGGCCTCCTGCTGCGCGATCAGGCTGGCGGCGTAGTTCCCGGCGCATTTCGCGGCCCCGGTGCCGCCGGGTGCCGCCCTGGTGTAGTCCGACGAGAGCCAGATCTTGACCGGCTCGACGCCCGAGGCGAAATACGGCCCGACCGGCGACGCGATGACACAGAACGTCACCTCCTTCGCCGGCCGCACGCCGAGGAACACTTCGGACGCGAACATGAACGGCCGCAGGTAGAGGCTCTTCTCCCCGCCGCTGGGAACCCAGGCCGCGTCGACTCGGACCAGCGCCTCGAGGGCACCAATGAACGCGTCGACCGGAAGCTCCGGCAGGGCCATCCGGCGCGCACTACGGCCGAAGCGGACGCCGTTGGCTTCCGGTCTGAAGGCCCAGATCGAGCCGTCATCGTGCCGATAGGCCTTGAGTCCTTCGAAGATCGCCTGGGCATAGTGCAGAACCGCCGTCGCCGGGTCGAGCGAGAGGGTGGCGTAGGGCCGCACACCGGCGTCATGCCAGCCTTCATCCGGCGTCCAGGTAGAAGTGACCATGTGGTCGGCGAAGGAGAGCCCGAATCCCGGGTCGGCCAGAATCTCGGCGCGACGCTGGGCGGGTACCGGGTTCGGCGAGATGGTCGTCGAGAACTCCAGCCGCTGCGCCGAGCCGGTCATCGCTGCTCCCCTGGCCAAGTACTAGGACGTCCAACCGAACGGTACCCGCTCGTGAAGATCGCCGTGAGCGCTGGGGACGCCGTCCGTGGGAGTCAATCATCACGGCCATCGCCATGACGCGCGGTGATGGCTGCCGTGCTCCTCAGCGGGTCAACATCGCGGCGATAGCGTCGCCGGTCTGCTCTGTCGACCGCGCTGCCCGACCACGCGTCTCGAGGTCGGCAGCCACGGCGTCCTCGACCCGGCTCGCCGCGTCGGCGTCGCCGAGATGATCCAGCAGCAGCGCCACGGACAGGATGGCCGCGGTGGGGTCGGCGACTCCGCGTCCGGCGATGTCCGGCGCCGACCCGTGCACGGGCTCGAACATCGACGGCGTGGTGCGGTCCGGGTTGACGTTGCCGCTCGCGGCGAGCCCGATGCCACCGGTGACGGCCGCGGCGAGGTCGGTGAGGATGTCGCCGAACAGGTTGTCGGTCACCAGGACGTCGAACCGGCCCGGATCGGTCACCAGGAAGATGGTTGCCGCATCGACGTGCAGATAGTCGACGGCGACGTCGGGGTACGAAGCGCCGACCCGTTCCACCGTCCGTCGCCACAGATGTCCGGCATGGACGAGGACGTTGTGCTTGTGCACGTAGGTCAGTTTGCGGCGAGGGCGCCGCTCGGCTCGGGCGAATGCGTCACGCACTACTCGCTCGACACCGAATGCGGTGTTGACGCTCACCTCGTTGGCGATCTCGGCTGGGGTGCCTGCTCGGACGGCGCCGCCGTTGCCGACATAGGGTCCCTCGGTTCCCTCTCGAACCACGACGAAGTCGATGTCGCCGGGATCGCGCAGCGGCGACACGACGCCGGGAAAGAGCCGAGCCGGTCGAAGGTTGACGTAGTGGTCCAGCTCGAAGCGCAGCCGTAGCAGAAGGCCGCGTTCGAGCACGCCGCTTGGCACTGCCGGATCGCCGACTGCACCGAGCAGGATCGCGTCATGGCCGCGCAACTCGGCCAGCACCGAATCGGGCAAGGTTTCCCCGGTGGCATGCCACCGCTGCGCCCCGAGGTCGTATTCCGTCGTCTCGACCTTGGCGTCCGAGCCGGCCAACACCGCATCGAGGACCTTGCGCGCTTCTGCCACGACCTCCGGACCGATTCCGTCACCGGGGATTACTGCAAGGTTGATGCTGCGCGCCATGCGCGCAACCGTACGCCCGGGCCGAAGGACGGGCATGGAAGAACCCGCGCCTCCCCCGTCGGCGCGGGCCCCGCTCGTAGGTCCAGCTGTCGGCATGGTTCAGTGGCCGGTTTCGCCGCCGTTGTCGCGGCGGTCCATAGCCTCCTGCAGCGCGTGCTGGGCGTTCTGCTGTTCCTCGGTCATGATCGCGCTCCGTTGGTCGATCGGTGCTGGGCGACGGGGCGCGGTACCCGCCGGACCTCGGTGCACGGGGGTGGTGTGATCCGAGTACGTCATCCGGCGGTGGTCCCGGGTCGCGGGCGTCCCTCGTCAGTGCTGCACGAACAGGTGGCCAGCGGCGATGCCGAACCCCGCGACGGGGAGCCGGCCTATCGGGACCCGTCGCGGCGGCGAAGGATGATGACCGACCACGCCATGACCCGGCGAAATTACCAACCGGTAGCTCGTCGTGTCGCGATATGTGGACAGCAGTCTCGGATGCCGAGATTCCTGATCACGTGTCGTCGAGGTCGACTGTCCGCCCCCACTGCGCGCCGATGGCCGCCACGATGTCGTCCATCACCCGCGCCGGAATGGCTTGGTCGACGGTCATCGCGACCATCGCGTGTCCCCCCCGGGCGTCGCGGCTGACCTGCATTCCGGCGATGTTGACGTTGGCCTCGCCGAGAATCCGGCCGACGGTGCCGATCACGCCCGGCCGGTCGTCGTAGAGCCAGAACGCCATGTGCTCGCTGGGTTGGACCTCGACGTCGTAACCGAGCACCTCCACGAGCTTCTCGACGTGCCGCGGCCCGGACAGGGTGCCCGACACGGATACCGTTCGTCCGTCCGCGAGCGTCCCGCGCACGGTGACGAGGTTGCGGTAGTCGGGCGACTCCTCGTCGGCGAGCAGGCGGACGGCAACCCCGCGGTCGGCCGCTATCACCGGTGCGTTCACGTAGGTGACCGGATCTTCCACGACGTCGGCGAAGACACCCTTGAGGGCAGCCAGCTCGAGGATCTTGACGTCGTGTTCCACGATCTCGCCGCGCACCTCGACGTCGAGCTGGGTGGCAACACCGCCGGCCAGCGCGGTGAAGATCCGGCCGAGCTTCTCCGCGAGTGGGATTCCCGGCCGGACGTCCTCGGCGATGGCACCGCCCTTCACATTTACCGCATCGGGCACGATCTCACCGGCCAGGGCCAGCCGCACCGAGCGCGCGACGGCGACACCCGCCTTCTCCTGGGCCTCGGCGGTGGAGGCGCCCAGATGTGGCGTGACCACCACGGAGTCGAAGTCGAACAACGGCGAGTCGACGCACGGCTCGCTGGAGAAGACGTCGATGCCCGCGCCTGCAACCCGGCCTTCCTTGAGGGCGAGCGCAAGCGCGTGCTCGTCGACGATGCCGCCACGCGCTGCGTTGATGATCCGAACCGTCGGCTTCACCATGGCCAGGGCCTGCTCGCCGATCAGGCCCACGGTTTCGGGGGTCTTCGGTAGATGGACGGAGATGAAGTCGCTTTCCCGTAGCAGCTCGTCAAGAGCCACGCTGCGTACGCCCATCTGCGCCGCGCGGGCGGTGGGCACGTACGGGTCGTAGGCGATGACCCGCATGCCGAATGCCGACAGCCGCTGGGCAACCAGGATGCCGATCCGGCCGAGCCCAACGATCCCGGCGACCTTCTCGTAGAGCTCGGAACCGGCGAACCTGCTACGCCGCCACTCTCCGGACCGAAGCGCAGCGTTGGCCGACGGGATGTTCCGTGCGGTGGCCAGCAGGAGGCCGACGGACATCTCAGCGGCGCTGACGATGTTCGACGTCGGCGCGTTCACCACCATGACGCCGGCCTGGGTGGCTGCGCGTACGTCGACGTTGTCCAGCCCGACCCCGGCCCTGGCGATGACCTTGAGCCGACCGGCAGCGGCGATGACCTCTGCGTCGACCCTGGTCGCACTGCGAATGAGCAGCGCCTCACAATCGACGACCGCTGCCAGCAAGGCCTTCCGGACTGTCCCGTCGCAGAACCGGATCTCGAAGTCAGGCCCCAAGGCCTCTACGGTGGCTGGGGAGAGCTCCTCAGCGATCACGATCACGGGCTTTCTCACGGTGCGTGCACCCTTTTCGCGTTGGTACGGCGGTAGCGAGCGCAGCAGTGGGCCCGGCGCAGTCAGCCTATCTCCCCGTTCAGCCTCGTCCGAGGCGTCCCTGAACGGACGTGACAATCAGCGAGCAGCCGTTCCCTCGGTGTAGTCGTCGTCGGATTTCACCCAGCTCATCAGCTTGCGCAACTGCCGGCCGGTGGCCTCGATCGGATGCTGCTCGCCCTCCTTGCGCAGTCGAGCGAACTCCGGAGCGCCAGCGTCCTGGTCGGCGATGAACCCTGCCGCCCAGGATCCGTCCTGCACCTCACGCAGCGTCTGCCGCATCCGCTCCTTCACCGACTCGTCGATGACCTGCGGACCGGAGGTGTAGTCGCCATACTCGGCAGTATCGGAGACCGACCAGCGCATCTTGGCGATGCCGCCTTCGTACATCAGGTCGACGATGAGCTTCAGCTCGTGCAAGCACTCGAAGTACGCGACCTCGGGTTGGTACCCGGCCTCGGTCAGCGTCTCGTAGCCGAGCTGTGCCAGCCGCGACAACCCGCCGCACAGGACGGCCTGCTCCCCGAAGAGGTCGGTTTCCGTCTCCTCGGCGAACGTTGTCTTGATCCCGCCCGCGCGCAGGCCACCGATCGCCTTGGCATACGACAGCGTGAGTGGCCAGCCGTCGCCCGTCGCGTCTTGCTCCACCGCGACCAGGACCGGAACTCCGCGCCCGTCGGAGAACTCGCGGCGAACCAAATGCCCAGGGCCCTTGGGCGCCACCATGCACACGTCGACACCGGCTGGTGGCTTGATGTACCCGAACCGGATGTTGAAGCCGTGCCCGAAGAACAGGGCGTCGCCGTCGACCAGGTTCGGCTCGACAGCCTCGGCGTAGAGGTGACGCTGGACCGGGTCGGGCGCGAGAACCACGGTCAGGTCAGCCTCCTCGCACGCCTCGTACGGTGTGACCACGCGAAGTCCTTCGGCCTCGGCCTTGGGCCGGCTCTTCGAGCCCTCCGGAAGGCCCACGCGAACGTCCACGCCCGAGTCGCGCAGGTTCAGTGCGTGCGCGTGACCCTGGCTGCCGTATCCGAGTACAGCCACGTTGCGGGACTGGGCCACCGACAGGTCGGCGTCGTCGTCGTAGTAGAGATCTGCCACAGGTTTCTCCCTCGAGTCGGTAGGTCAGGCGGATCGGTCGACTGGGCGCAAGGCGCGGTCGGTCATCGAGCGGGTGCCCCGGCTGACGGCCACCACACCGGACTGCACGAGCTCGCGGATTCCGAACGGCTCGAGCACGCGGAGCAAGGCGGTCAGCTTCTCCGTGGAGCCGGTCACCTCGACGGTGACCGCATCGGCGGCCACGTCGACGACCTTCGCCCGAAACAACTGGACCGTCTCCAACACGTGCGAACGCGTGGTCGCGTCGACCTTTACCTTGAGCAGCAACAACTCTCGCTGCACGGATTGGGCCGGGTCCAACTCGACGATCTTGATGACGTTGACGAGTTTGTTGAGCTGCTTGGTGACCTGCTCCAGCGGCTTCTCCTCGACGTCGACCACGACGGTCATCCGGGACACGGCTGGGTGCTCGGTCGGACCGACCGCGAGCGAGTCGATGTTGAAGCCGCGTCGGGAGAACAGCGCCGCGATGCGCGCCAGCACGCCGGGCTTGTTCTCGACCAGAACCGACAAGGTGTGTTTGCTCACTGTTCGCTCCGGTCGAAGTCCGGCGCCATGCCGCGCGCGATCTGGATGTCGTCGTTGCTGGTGCCGGCGGGAACCATGGGCCAGACCATCGCGTCTCTGTGTACGCCGAAGTCGACCACCACCGGCTGGTCGTCGACAGCCATCGCCTTGTCGATGGTGGCGTCGACGTCGGCAGCAGTGTCGCAGCGCAGTCCGACGCACCCGTATGCCTCGGCCAGCTTCGCGAAGTCAGGGATACGCCGGCTGTCCAGATCGGTGTTGGAATAGCGCTCGTTGTAGAACAGGGTCTGCCATTGCCGCACCATGCCGAGGCTGGCGTTGTTGATGACTGCGACCTTGATCGGGATGCCTTCGATGGCGCAGGTGGCGAGTTCCTGGTTGGTCATCTGGAAGCACCCATCGCCGTCGATCGCCCACACCGTGGCGTCCGGCCGGCCCACCTTGGCGCCCATCGCCGCGGGAACGGCGAATCCCATGGTGCCCAGCCCTCCGGAGTTCAGCCAGGTACCCGGCTTCTCGTAGGAGATGAACTGGGCCGCCCACATCTGGTGCTGGCCGACTCCACCGACGTACAGGGCGTCGGGACCGACGAGCTTGCCGAGCCGCTCAATGACGTACTCCGGCGACAGTTCGCCGTTGTCCGGCGGGGTGAACCCGAGTGGGAATCGTTGCCGCCAACCGTCGAGCTGACGCCACCACGCGGTGTAGTCACCCTGCCGGCCGGCCGCGTGCTCGGCCTCGACGGCGACCACCATATCGGCGATGACCTCGCGGCAGTCGCCCACAATGGGCACGTCAGCGGTGCGGTTCTTGGAGATCTCGGCCGGGTCGATGTCGGCGTGTATGACAGCGGCCTGTGGGGCGAACGTGGACAGCTTTCCGGTGACCCGGTCGTCGAAGCGGGCACCCAACGCAACGATCAGGTCCGACCGCTGCAGTGCGGTGACGGCCGCGACGTTGCCGTGCATTCCCGGCATCCCGAGGTTGCGCCGGTCGCTGTCCGGGAACGCGCCGCGGGCGGTGAGCGTCGTCACGACGGGGATGCCGGTCAGCTCGACCAGCCGGCCCAGCTCTGCCCATGCGCCCGCTCGGATCACCCCGCCACCGACGTAGAACACCGGGCGACGGGCGTCGACGATCAGCCGAGCCGCCTCCCTGACCTGCTTGGAATGCGGGCGGGTCGTCGGCCGGTATCCGGGCAGGTTGATCTCACCCGGCCAGGCAAAAGTGGTCTGTGCTTGCAAGGCGTCCTTGGCCACGTCGACCAGAACCGGGCCGGGCCGGCCAGTTCCGGCGATGTGGAAGGCCTCGGCCACAGTCCGGGGAATCTCGTCCGGGTCGGTCACCAGGTAGTTGTGTTTGGTGATCGGCATCGTGATCCCGCGGATGTCGGCTTCCTGGAACGCGTCGGTACCGATCGCCGCGCTCGGGACCTGACCGGTGATGGCCACGATCGGCACCGAGTCCATGTGCGCGTCGGCGATCGGCGTCACGAGGTTGGTGGCACCGGGGCCGCTGGTCGCCATGCACACGCCGACCCGCCGGGTAGCAAGCGCGTAGCCCTCAGCGGCGTGGCCGGCGCCCTGCTCGTGGCGGACCAGGACATGCCTGATCAGAGTCGAATCCATCAACGGGTCGTACGCCGGCAGGATTGCCCCGCCCGGGATCCCGAACACGGTATCGACCCCGGCCGCCTCGAGCGATCGGATCAGGCTCGCGGCGCCGGTCATCCGGGCCGAGGGCGCCGGCGGCTGGCTCGGTTGGTGCGACATCTCCGGCCTCTTTGTCGTCGTGGGTTGGCAGGTGGGCAAGAAAAGACCCCTCGGCCCAGAGGCTCAGAGGGGTCGCGCGTCGGTACGGTGAGTCAGCCGACGCGCAGTCCGATTACGAGGACGTCAGGAAGCACGAAGCGCACGCTTTCGTACTCGGCGCGACGCCGTCAAGGTCACGTGCGCTCCGTCTCGCCATTCGGGACGGCGGTCCAGATACCGGTCACCCGTTTTGCTCGGTACATTTCCCGGTCCGCCGCGGCCAGCATGTCGTCGATGGACCCGCCCCTCGACTGTGCGGTGCCCACGCTGGCTGGATGCGGCAAGGAGACCTGGATGCGATGCGCGATGTCGGTGATTTCGCCCGATCCCACCGGGACCAATACCGCGAACTCGTCACCGCCATAGCGGGCCACGACTGCTCCGGCGGGAACCAGTTGGCGCAGCCGACGGGCCGTCTCGACGAGCACCACATCTCCGGTCACGTGCCCGTAGGTGTCGTTGACGGCCTTGAAGTGGTCCAGGTCGACGAACACGAGGCCCACACCGGCCGGGCTGGCAAGCGCGCGTCGCATACGGTCGACGAGGAACGCCCGGCCCGGCAAGCCGGTCAGTGGATCGAGCCGCGCCGCGTGTGCGCTCCTCAGGTGCGCCTGAAACAACCAGACCTGGCATGCGATCAGGAGAGTGGTCATGAACGCGACGCCCGTCGGGCTGCCTGCCGGCCACCCCATCATCGCGGCGATCACGAAGGCGACGGGAACGGCGTAGGCGGCCGCGAGCCGGAAAGGGTGCCACGACATGGCATCGACGCTACGCGCGGCTTCGCGGCATCAATCGAAGGCGGCCAGAACCAGTACGTTCGGCGCAGCGACCAGCGCAGCTAGTCGCAGACGGCCCCGATGGACGCCGAGCCCACCAGCCGTGCGTACTTCGCCAGCACGCCACGCTGGTGCTTGGCCGGTGGCGCCGACCAGCCATGGCGCCGAACGGCCAACTCAGTAGCGTCGACCACCAGGTCCATTGAGCGGGCGTTGACGTCCAACCGGATCCGGTCGCCGTTCCGCACGAATGCGATCGGCCCGCCGTCGACCGCCTCCGGCGCCACGTGGCCGACGCAGAGGCCGGTTGTGCCACCGGAGAACCGGCCGTCCGTGACGAGCAGCACGCTCTTGCCCAGACCGGCGCCCTTGATCGCGCTGGTCACCGCGAGCATCTCGCGCATTCCGGGCCCGCCCTTCGGCCCCTCGTACCGGATGATCACCGCGTCGCCAGCCCGCACTGTCCCGTTTTCAACCGCGTCCATAGCGGCCCGCTCGCCGTCGAATACGCGGGCGATTCCTTCGAACACCGTGTCTTCGAAACCGGCCGTCTTGACAACGGCACCACCCGGGGCGAGCGAGCCACGAAGGATCGTGATGCCGCCGGTCCGGTGGATCGGTTCGGACAGCGCGTGGATGATCTTGCCATCTGGATCTGGAGGAGCTAGGGCGGCGAGATTCTCGGCCATGGTCTTCCCGGTGACCGTCAGGCAGTCGCCGTGCAGTAGGCCCGCGTCGAGCAGCGCGCGCATCACGACGGGAACGCCACCGATCCGATCAACGTCGGTCATGACGTACCGGCCGAAGGGTTTGACGTCGGCCAAGTGCGGGACGCGATCGCCGATGCGGTTGAAGTCGTCCAGACCGAGCGGGATGTCGGCTTCGTGCGCGATAGCCATCAGGTGCAGAACCGCATTTGTCGAGCCAGCGAGCGCCATCACGACCGCGACGGCGTTCTCCAACGCCTCCTTCGTGAGGATGTCGCGCGTCGTGATACCGCGACGGATCAGTTCGACCACGGCCTCGCCGGAGCGGCGAGCGTAGCCGTCTCGGCGGCGGTCGACCGCGGGCGGCGCGGCGCTACCGGGAAGCGCCATTCCCATCGCCTCTGCCGCGCTGGCCATCGTGTTGGCGGTGTACATTCCGCCGCACGCGCCTTCGCCGGGGCAGATCGCGCGCTCGATCGCGTCGACCTCCTCTCGGCTGATCAGCCCGCGGGCACACGCGCCGACCGCCTCGAAAGCATCGATGATGGTGACCTCACGGTCGCCGACCCGGCCGGGCAGGATCGATCCGGCGTAGAGAAACACAGCGGCGACGTCGAGCCGCGCCGCTGCCATCAACATCGCCGGCTCGGATTTGTCGCAGCCGGCGAGCAGAACACCGCCGTCGAGTCGTTCTGCCCCGAAAACAGTCTCGACCGAGTCGGCGATGACCTCGCGGGAGACCAGGGAGTAGTGCATCCCCTCGTGGCCCATCGAGATCCCGTCCGAGACCGAGATGGTCCCGAACTCCATCGGGAACCCTCCGGCGGCGTGCACGCCATCCTTGGCCGCTTTCGCGAGCCGGTTCAGCGAAAGGTTGCACGGGGTGATCTCGTTCCATGACGATCCCACGCCGATCTGCGGCTTTTCCCAGTCGTCGTCGGTCATGCCGACGGCCCGCAGCATGCCGCGGGCTGGAGCGCGTTCGAGACCGTCGGTGACGGCGCGAGACCGGGGCTTCAGGTCAGGAGCGGACACAGGCGGCTGGAACGTCGTCATGAGGGCTCACGCTAGACCCCGCCGGAGACGGCGGGGATCACGTATACCTCGGCGCCGTCGGCGAGGGCCTCCTCGAGCCCAGCGCCGTCGCGAATGTTGACCTCGCCGACGAACACGTTGACGTGACGGCGCTGCCTGCCGGTCTCGTCGCGGATCCGTCGTTCGACGGCCGGCAGAGTTTGCGCCAGAGCATCGAGCAGGGTGGACACCGTCGCCGGGTCCGCCAACTCGACGACCACCGCGCGCTCACCGCGGGCGAGCCCGCGAAGCGCGGCAGGTAGCCGCACGGTGACGTTCACGACACGGTCGCAGCGCGCAGGCAGAGGATGTCAGGCAGATGCCGGGCGATCTCCGACCAGGACTCGCCCTCGTCGGCGCTGGCGTACACCGAGCCGTCGCGCGCACCGAGATAGAGCCCGGTCGGATCGCCCACGTCGTCCGCGGTGAAGGCGTCGCGGAGCACGGACGCGAAGAATTCGTCCTGCGGCAGACCAGCTGATGCCGATGACCAGGAATCGCCGGCGTCGGTCGTGCGCCACACGGCAAGCCGACCGGCGGGCGGCACCCGCTCGCCGTCGGCGACGAGTGGAACGACCCATGCGGTACCGCCGCGGCTGGGGTGCGCGACCATCGGGAACCCGAAGTCACTGGGCAGCCCGGCGGCGATCGATGTCCAGTTGCTGCCTCCGTCGGCTGACCGGTATACCCCGTGGTGGTTCTGTGCGAAGAGCCGATCGGGGTCGGCGGCATCTCGGGCGACCTTGTGCACGCACTGGCCGTATTCGGGCCACGGGTCAGGCAGGAAGTACGCCTTGATGCCCGTGTTCGAGGGTGTCCACGACCGCCCCCCGTCGCCCGTTCTGTAGACCCCTCCCGTCGACATGGCCACCAGCACCTGCTCGTCGTCGGCGGGGTGCGGCAAGACGGTGTGGATCGCCTGCCCGCCGCCGCCCGGTTTCCAGGTCGGGCGGTGCGGATGGTCCCACAGCCCGTCGACAAGGGCGAAGGTCTCGCCATGGTCGTCGGATCGCCACAATGCGGACGGCTCGGTGCCCGCCCACACGGTCCCGGTGCGCGCCTCGGTGTCCGGCGACAGTTGCCAGACCGCCTTCACCGCAGCGTCCGCCTCGGCCGGGAACCGGACCGCTCCACCGTCGGGCTCGTTCCACGTGCTGCCGTAGTCGTCGCTGTGGAAAACCGACGGCCCCCAGTGCTCGCTGCGCGCGCCGACGAGCAGCCGCGTCGTGCCGCCGCGAGTATCGATGGCGCAGGCGGGTATCTCCTGCATGAGGAAATGCGGTTCGCCGAGATCCCAGCCTCGTCGCTCGTCGTCGCCGCGGGCGATCCACAGGCCCTTGCGCGTGCCGATCATGAGCAACACCGTCATGCGCGCAGTGTGCCCCAGCCCGCCCGAGAACGTGGATCTGGCGGTGTGCCTCAGCCGAGAAGTTTGGCTTTCTGCTGCTCGAACTCGTCCGCGGTGATCGTGCCGGAATCGCGCAGTGCCGCGAGCTTGGTCAGCTCGTCTGCCGTGCTCGCCCCAGACGTACTGGCGGCGTCCCGCACGTATGCGCGCATCTCCTCGTCCCGGCGCTGGTAGTCCGAGGCGGCCCGAGCGCTCATCTCGTCGCCGCGGGCGATGAGGTACACCAAAATGCCGAGCCACGGCACGATCACGACGAACAGCACCCACAACGCCTTGGCCCAGCCGGACAGGTCGTCGCTGCGGAAGATGTCGGTCACGACCACGATCAGCAGATAGATCCACGCCACGAACAGGAAGAACCAGAGCATCGTCCAGAACAGGTTCAACAGTGGGTAGTCGTTCATCCTCGCTCCTTCAATGCGGTCGCCCGTCGCGGACAATCCGCGTGGGTTGCGGAGGTGAAACTAGCAGCACAGGTACGCGACCGACAGGGAGGAACACTCACCCGTAACGGGTGAAGTCCCCGCTACCGCGATCCGCCGTCCACGACGACGTTGGCGAGTGGCTCGCCGCGCGCGAACCGCTCGAGCTGGGCAGTCATCAGCCGCACTGCTCGCGGTCGGAACGCCGAGGTGTTTCCTCCCACATGCGGTGTGAGGATCAGGTTCGGCGCCGACCACAGCGGGTGGCCGGCCGGCGGCGGCTCCGGGTCGGTGACGTCGAGCGCGGCCCCGATCCGGCCGGCGAAGAGTTCCGCGAGCAATGCATCCGTGTCGACCACCGCGCCACGCGAGACGTTGACCAGGACCGCACCGTCGCGCATTCGCGCCAGGAAGGTTGCGTCGACCAGACCACGAGTCTGATCGGTCAGAGGCACGGTGAGGACGACCACGTCCGCCCAATCGACCAATGTCGGCAGTTCGCCGAACCCTGCGACACCATCTCGCGCACGTCGGGCCACCCGCAGCACGTCGCATTCGAACGGACGAAGCCGAGTCTCCACGGCAGCGCCGATCGAGCCGTACCCGACGATCAGCACCGTCTTGTCCGCGAGGGACTGACGCTCGCTGTGAGCCCATTCGGCGCGCTCCTTGGCGCGAACGAAGTCGGCGACGCCGCGCAGCGCCGCCAACGTCAGCGCCACGGCTAGCTCTGCGGTGCTCGCATCGTGGACCCCACGTGCGTTGCACAACGTGATGCCCTTTCGCAGGAACGGGGTGACGTGTTCGACGCCCGCCGTCAGGGTCTGGATGACGCGGAGCCGTGGCATCCGCGCGATCACTTCGCCGGTTACCTGCTCGAATGTGTACGGCATCACGTAGAACTCAATTCGGGCCAAGTCGTCGGCCCGCGGCGGCCCGCTCCCGTCCCAGGTCAGGATCTCCAGCCGTTCCAGCCCAGCGCCCATCTGCGCCGCGACGCCAAACGGTTCGAGCACGACTATCCGGCCGGTCACCCGCCCGAACCTACGTCCCACCCGACGACCCCGAAACCCCAACCACCCCGCTCAATGGGAGGTTCGTTCTTCGATCAGAGCGTGCGAAGATCCCCTCCATGCGTCGACGGCCACTCTTGCCGACCGCAATGACATTCCTCGTCATCGCTCTCGTCGCGGCCGCATGCTCCGATGACGACAACGAGCCGGGCAGCGCTCCGACCACCCGAACGCCGACCGGCGCCGCCTCCGAGCCGAGCACACCGACGTCTACGCCGTCGACAGCAACCTCGACCACGCTGCCGGGTCCGGTCGTGCCGGCCGCATTCGAGGACGTCGCCACCGGCTTCGACGTGCCGTGGGGACTGGTTTTCCTTCCGGACGGATCAGCGTTGCTGTCCGAGCGTGATACCGCGCGCATCTTGTCGGTGTCCGCCGACGGCGGAGTTACCGAGGTTGGCCCGGTCGAGGGCGTGCAGCCCGGCGGCGAAGGTGGCTTACTCGGACTCGCGGTCGCTCCAGATTCTCCCGAAACCATCTACGCCTATTTCACGGCGGCCGAGGACAACCGCGTCGTTCGGATGCCGTATCTAGGCGGTGCGCTCGGGGCGGCCGAGGTCGTCGTCGACGGAATCCCCAAGGCGGGCAACCACAACGGCGGGCGGCTGGCTTTTGGGCCGGACGGAAAGCTGTATGTCAGTACCGGTGATGCCTCGCGGCCGGAGCGGGCCCAGGACCTCGAGTCGCTGGGCGGCAAGATCCTTCGGCTGAACCCGGACGGATCCATTCCGGCGGACAACCCGTTCGACGGCTCGCCCGTGTTCTCCTACGGCCATCGCAACGTCCAAGGCTTGGCGTTCGACGAGGACGGGAACCTCTGGGCCAGTGAGTTCGGGCAGAACACCTGGGACGAACTCAACCTGATCCAGGCGGGTCAAAACTACGGCTGGCCGGTTGTCGAGGGCGTCGGTGGAGACGACCGGTTTGTGGACCCGGTCGCGCAGTGGTCGACC
This sequence comes from Jiangellaceae bacterium, assembly GCA_035697245.1. Taxonomy (GTDB): domain Bacteria; phylum Actinomycetota; class Actinomycetes; order Jiangellales; family Jiangellaceae; genus JACVRX01. Next base: position 23,411 of record DASSDH010000160.1, on the reverse strand, counting down.
GACGAGGCATCCCCGAGTGGCATCGCCTTCGTCCGGGACACCGTGTTCATGGCGGCGTTGCGCGGCGAGCGACTGTGGCAGATCCCGGTCCAGGATGGCACCGCCGGCTCGCCCGCCGACTTCGCCGTCGGTGAATTCGGCCGGTTGCGGCACGCGGAGGTCGCGCCCGACGGGTCCCTATGGGTGCTGACCAACAACACCGCTCGCGGTACCCCTCGAGACGGTGACGACCGTATTCTGCGGGTGACCCTGGAACCGGACGAGTAACGCCAATGGCTACCGAGACCCCAGAACGTCGTCGCCGCCCGATCCTGCGGATCCTCGCGATCGCCGGGGTTGTCCTACTGGCTATCGCGGCATTGAGCGCCGTGTCCTGGGCGCTTCGCACCACCGAAAGGGACTCGGTCTCGATCACCGAGTCCTACGACCAGGTCGAGGTCGACGTCAGCATCGGTGAAATAGTGATCGAGGCCGGCGACAGTGACGAGACCACGCTCGCCTACCGCACGGAGTCCGGCCTCTGGCGCGACGTCGGGGTGACTCGCCGGATCGAAGGCGACCGACTCGTCATCGACGCCGACTGCAACGGATTCCTACGGTTTCCGTTCGGCTACTGCCGCGCGGACGTGACCCTCACCGTCCCGGCCGATGTGGATGTGACGGCAAAGAGCTCAGCTGGCCGCGTGAGTGCGACCGGCCTGGAGGGTTCGGCAGATCTGGAGTCCAGCGCCGGCCGAGTCGACGTCCGCGATCACAGCGGTGAACTACGAGCGCACTCGTCGGCGGGCGTTGTCGTCGTCGAGGGGCTGGCTTCGGACGACGCCGAGATCAGCTCCAGCGCAGGCACGGTCGACGTCACAGCCGTCGAGCCACCGCGAAACCTGGTGGCCGAGTCGAGTGCCGGCGACGTGCGCGTAACCCTGCCCGATGAGGAGTACAACCTCGACGCCGATACCTCTGCCGGCGACGTTCGCATCGAGGTACCGACCGACCCGAACTCGGATTATCGCGTCCGCGTCCACTCCAGTGCCGGCGACGTCACGGTGACTGCCGGTTGAGCGTCGCGAGGAGCCGGGACCGTGCCGCGACTACTGTGGGCGGGTGCGCAGGCTCGCGGCGGTGCTCACCTGCTGCGCCGTGGCCGCATGTGGAGGTGGCGACGAGGTGAGCGCAGACGTGCCGAGTGACATCGACGTGACGAGTTCGGCCTTCGCGCATGACGAGGAGATCCCGGTCGTCTACAGCTGCGCCGGCCAGAACATCTCGCCACCGCTTGCCTGGTCAGGCGTTCCGGACGACGCCCGCGAGGTGGCAGTCGTCGTCGACGATCCAGATGCTCCGCGAGGCACCTTCACCCACTGGATCCTGTACGGCCTGCCACCGTCGACGTCGTCCCTCGACGAGAACACCGCTCCAGCGGAGGCAAAACAAGCGAAGAACTCTGCTGGCCGGGCCGCATACGCCGGGCCGTGCCCACCCAGCGGCACGCATCACTACCGCTTCACGGTATTTGCTCTCGACGAGCCGCTGGATTTGAGCGATGGCGCGGACACCGACGAGGCGCTGGACGCGATCAGCGAACATGCTGTTGCCAAAGGCCAGTTGGTCGGGCTGTTCACGGCGCGATGATCGGTGTCGGCTCAGCTGAGCCGCTCCAGAATCAATTCGCGAACGCGGGCGGCGTTGGCCTGTCCTCGCGTGGCTTTCATCACCGCGCCGACGAGGGGACCGACGGCGGCCAGGTTGCCCGCTCGCACCTTGGCGGCCACCTCCGGCATCGCGGCAATGGCGGCGTCTACGGCGGCAGCGAGGGCCTCTTCATCAGACACGACGGCAAGCCCACGTGCGGATACCACGTCGTCGGACGATCCTTCCCCGGCCACGATGCCCTCGATCACCTGCCGCGCCAGCTTGTCGTTGAGCGTCCCCGCCCCGACGAGCTCCTGAATCCGGGCAACGTCGGCCGGCGTGATGCCAACCGCATCCAGCGCCACGCCACGCTCGTTGGCGAGCCGGGCGATCTCGCCCAGCCACCACTTCTTGGCCCCGGCGGCGTCCGAGCCGGCGGCAACAGTCGCCGCGACGAGCTCGACAGCGCCGGCGTTGAGGATGTCGCGCATCTCCAGGTCGGAGAATCCCCATTCTCTTTGCAGCCGCGCCCAATTGACCGACGGCATGTCCGGCAGTGTCATCCGGAGTGCTTCTACCCAATCCCGGGACGGCGCGAGAGGCACCAGGTCGGGCTCGGGAAAGTAGCGGTAATCCTCGGCTTGCTCTTTGGATCGACCCGACGTCGTCTCTCCGGTCTCTTCGTGCCAATGCCGGGTCTCCTGAACCACGCGTCCGCCCTCGGCGAGCACCGCGGCTTGGCGGCGGATCTCGTAAGCGACGGCGCGCTCCACCGAACGAAGCGAGTTGACGTTCTTGGTCTCCGTCCGAGTGCCTAACCGCATCGAACCAGTCGGCTTGAGCGACACGTTGGCGTCGCAGCGCAGCTGGCCGAGCTCCATCCGAGCCGCCGAGATGCCGAGTACACGGACCAGTTCGCGGAGCTCGGTGACGTACGCCCTGGCGATCGCGGGCGCGAGCGGAGGGGGCACCTCGATCGGCTTGGTGACGACTTCGATCAACGGAATACCGGACCGGTTGTAGTCGAGCAACGAGTAGCTGGCACCGTGGATCCGGCCGGTCGTGCCGCCGACGTGCAGCGACTTGCCGGTGTCCTCCTCCATGTGCGCCCGCTCGATGCCGATCCGGTAGGTCTCCCCCTCGTAGGTGATGTCCCGCCAGCCGCCGTAGGCGATGGGCTCGTCGTACTGGGAGATCTGGAAATTCTTCGGCATGTCCGGGTAGAAGTAGTTCTTCCGCGCGAACCGACACCACTCGGCGATGGTGCAATTGAGCGCGAGCCCGAGCCGGATTGCCGACTCGACCGCCGCCCGGTTGAGCACCGGCAGCGAGCCAGGAAGACCAAGGCAGACCGGGCACACCTGAGCGTTGGGTTCCGCTCCGAACTCGGTGGAACAGCCGCAGAACAGCTTGGTGGTGGTCCCGAGCTCGACGTGTACCTCGAGGCCCATCACCGGGTCGTACTGCGCGATGGCCTGCTCAAAGGACGGCAGCGCAACCGTCGTCGACGTCACCATGGATTCCCGTCGTCATCGTTGTCCTCGGCGCGTCGGTTGCGGATCTCCCGGACGACGATCGCGATGGTTGTCGCAACTGCTAGGAAGTTCACAATGGCGTCCAGCAGCCGAAGCTTGTCCCCTTCGGCTCGGGCCCTACGAATCTCTCGTACCAGCGAGCCGACGGCCATCGCCTGGCCGCCGATCCGGGCGATGTGCATGATGTTCATCGGACGACCTCCAGCTCGGGCGCGCGGGACAGCAGGGGACCGCCCCACCGGTTCAGGAACGCTTGCTCGACGGCCGCGCCGACCCGGTAGAGGCGGTCGTCGGCCAGCACCGGCGCCATGGCGTGTAATCCGACCGGGAGCCCGTCCTCGGCGGCCAGCCCGCACGGGATCGATGCGGCCGCATTGCCGGCGAGGTTGCTCGGCACGGTGCACAGGTCGGCCATGTACATGGCCAGCGGATCGTCGGCGCGCTCGCCGATCGGGAATGCCGTGGTGGGCGTCGTCGGCGATACCAGGACGTCCACCTGCTCGAAGGCTCGGTCGAAGTCGCGGGCGATCAAGGTCCGCACCTTCTGCGCCTGTCCGTAGTAGGCCTCGTAGTACCCGCTGGACAATGCGTAGGTGCCCAACATGATGCGGCGTTTCGCCTCGGCTCCGAACCCGGTGCCGCGGGTGAGGCTCATGACCTCCTCCGCGCTGCGGACACCGTCGTCGCCGATCCGTAGGCCGTAGCGCATTCCATCGAACCGCGCCAGGTTCGACGAGACCTCGCTCGGCAGGATCAGGTAGTAGGCGGGCAGGCCGTAGCTGAAGCTCGGGCACGAGACCTCGCTGACCTCAGCGCCGAGATCGACGAGCAGGTCGACCGCCTCCCGGAAGCGCTCCTCGACCCCGGCCTGATACCCCTCGCCCCCCATCTCCGTGACGACGCCGATTCGCAGGCCGGACAGGTCGCCGCTCGCGCCGGCCCGGGCGGCCGCCACCACCGCGGGAACCTGCTCGTCGATGCTCGTCGAATCCATCGGGTCGTGGCCCGCGATGACCTCATGCAGCATCGCGGCATCGAGTACCGTCCGGGCGCACGGGCCGGCCTGGTCGAGGCTCGAGGCGCACGCGACGAGCCCGTAGCGGCTCACTCCCCCGTATGTCGGTTTGACCCCGACGGTTCCGGTGACCGCAGCGGGCTGCCGGATCGAGCCGCCGGTGTCCGTCCCGATCGCGAGGGGAGCCTGAAAGGACGCGAGGGACGCGGCCGATCCGCCGCCCGAACCGCCGGGGATGCGATCGAGATCCCACGGATTGTGGGTTGGGCCGAATGCCGAGTTCTCCGTGGACGATCCCATCGCAAACTCGTCGAGATTCGTCTTGCCAAGGATGACGATGCCGGCCGCCCGCAGCTTTCCGGTGACGGTGGCGTCGTACGGCGAATGCCACCCCTGCAGAATCCTGGATCCGCACGTCGTCGGCATGTCGGCCGTGGAGATGATGTCCTTCAGTGCCAGTGGCACACCGGCGAGTGGGCCAAGGCTCTCGCCCCGACGGCGGCGCTCGTCGACAACACGCGCCGCGGCCAGCGCACCGTCATGGTCGACGTGCAGAAATGCGTGGACGACAGCATCGACTGCGGCGATCCGGTCCAGGTGCGCTTTGGTGACCTCGACTGCGGAAGTTTCACCGGTGGCAATCGTCCTCGCCAGCTCAGCGGCGGTCAGCCGGGTCAGTTCGGTCATCTCAGACCTCTTCGGCGAGGATGCGAGGAACCCGAAAACGCCCGTCCTCGGTGTCTGGAGCGGCGGCCAGCGCCGCCTGCGGTGTCAACCCGGGGCGCAACTCGTCGTCGCGAAAAATGTTGGTCACCGGCACTGAATGCGACGTCGGTGGGATGTCATCGGCCACTACCTCCGCCACCCGGGCGACGTATCCGGCGATCGCGTCGAGCTGACCGGCCAGCTGGTCGAGCTCCTCGGGCGCCAGGTCGAGACGGGCGAGCCGGGCCAGGTGTTCGGCTTCGGCACGGCTAATCGTGGCCATGCGAGTGAGGACTCCTCCGTTCGACGACGCGGATGATCCTATGGTGTGCAAGCCCCGCTTTGGCACGGAGGCTGGCTCTTGCCCCCGAGCGTTCGCCGATATATCGTGAAAGCTCGCGACCGGATCGGATGAGGGCGATGCACACTACAGCATTCGCGATGAACGCACCGACGTACACCGGCGGGCCCTGCGCGGGTCTCGCCGACTGGCTGGCCGCCATGTCGCGCCACCACGGCCACTCGAGCGAACGTGGCCGCCGCGGTGGGTTCCCCGGGCCGTGGGCGTTCTTCGGCGGCGCTGGGCCATGGGGTCCTCCCGGATTCGGCGGTTCGCGTGGTCCGTGGCGCGGACCCCGGGCGCGCCGCGGCGACATCCGAGCGGCGATCCTGGCCGTACTCGCCGAGCAGCCGATGAACGGGTATCAGATCATCCAGGAGATCTCCGAGCGCAGCGGCGGCATGTGGAAACCGAGTCCGGGCTCCATCTACCCGACACTGCAACAGCTCGAGGACGAGGGCCTGGCGCGCACCGAGGTGCAAGAGGGACGCCGCACCTTCGAGCTGACCGACGACGGCCGGGCCTACGTCGACTCGCACGCCGACGAGATGGCAGCCGTTTGGGAAGCGATGTCGCCGTCGGCCGACGACGAGTCCGACGACGTGCGGCCGTTGATCGGCCAAGCCGCCGCCGCTCTCTGGCAGATCATGGCTACCGGGAGCCCAGCCCAGAAGGCCCGCGCCCGTGAGGTACTGGCGGAGACCAGACGCACGCTGTACGGAATTCTCGCCGATGGTGACGATGCGGACGAGACAGGAGCGACGACGTTATGAGCGCCCAGCTGCGAATCGGCGATGCCGAGCGCGACCACGCCGCAAAAGCGCTCGGTGAGCACTACGCCACCGGCCGGCTTTCCAAGGAGGAGTACGAGGAGCGGTCCGAGCAGGTGTGGACGGCGCGATTCCAGGCCGACCTGGAGCCGTTGTTCGCCGACCTGCCGAGCCCGTGGGCACGAGTGCCCGCACAGGTGCGGCCGGTCCATGGGCCCACTGCGCGATCTCGGCAGTCGCCGCGTCCGTTCGCACCGATTTTCCCAGTTCTGGTGATCGGCCTGGTTGCAGCGGCGATCCTCACCGGGATGCCTTGGCTGCTGTTCGGGCTGTTCTGGCTGGCCGCCCTTTCCGGCTGCGGGTCACGTCGCGCTCGTCAGTTCCAGCCCCGCCAGGCGGCTGTCGGCTCCCCGACACCGTGGCGAACCTGACGACTTGCTAACGATGGAACGCCGCCAGCGCATCGGCAGCCTGCTCCGCCTCGCGCCGGACCCGCCGAGACAACGGGTCGAACTCCGTGAGCTCGACCCGGCCGTCCTCGTACCGCCAAGTGCCGGCGACTGACCCGTCGACCAGGAATGTCGGGACCGAGTGTGGGGTCTTGGTGTTGAACACCTTCGGCCGGTACGCCTCAGGCAGGATCCGCGCGCGCCGAGCGTGAACCAGCAACGTGGCGTCCCACGTCGGCAGGAACCGCACCGGGACTGGGCTGGCCGGATCGGGCAGCGGCGCGTCCGGCAGGTCGACCAAGGTCGATCCGTCCTCCGCCTCGTAGGTCACGTGGTCGATTCGGTTCAGCGCGGCGGCGACGGACCGCACCGGGAGCCCTGCCCAGTTCGCGATCTCGGCCCGGGTGGCCGGCCCGAACCCGCCGAGGTAGCGGCGCACGAGCAGGACCTGGGCATCCAGCACGGACACATCGGGTGGGCCAAGCCAGCCCTCAGCGTCTGCGTGCAGATCTGCTCTGCGACGTTCCCAGGTTCCCGACGGTGGGACCCGCACGATGTCGAGGACCATGTTGATGCCGGCTCGGTTGCGCCGGCCGACCAGCTCGTCGATCTCGGTCTGGCGCAATGGTCGGTGGTGGAGCGCGGCCTGGACGGTCTTCGCGGCTCGCTCGAGCCCTTCCTGCGATGGATCGCCCTTCGATACCTTGACGAACCACTCCCGAAGCTCCGGCCGCACCGCGACCGCGAACGGCCAGTAGTCCTCGCGTGACACCAGATGGATGGTGCCGCGCAGTAGCGTGCCCTGGACCACCGTTCGCTGCTGCAGTGCCCGGGTGAGGTCGGAGCGTGCGAAGCTCCGCATCCGTGACCACAACCCGATGTACATGACCGGTGCATACTGCGCCTGGATGCCGCCGACGCGCTCGAGGACCCTCGGCAGCGGCTCGTCGAACGGCTCGAGCAGCCCCTGCCTGGCCAGCACGGCCCGGTTGAGGTCACGCTCGCCGAGCACGCGGGAAGTCATCGGGTTTTGGCGCGAAGGCTCATTCCGCGATCGAGCCGGTCATCGTCTCAGCTGCCGCGGCGATGCACACCACCTGCCGGTCTGCCGGCCAGGAGGCTTCCAGCGGGTAGAAGTAGAACAATCCGATGGCAGGATCCTGGGCGGCTTCCGGGGCGTACACCATCAGCCGGTCGACACATCCGGTCTCCGCCTGGTCGATCAACTCGGCCTCGGTCGGATAGTCGCCCTCGGGTAAGTCGAACAGCGCGAACACCTCGCCTTCATGGGGCTGGTCGCACGGAACCGCCGGCAGCGTGGCGACTGCCTCACTTTCCTCGAGGTCGTTCACGCAGTCGCCGACCTCCAGCGACAACGTCGACACATCCCCGGCGTCGGTGATCTCCCCGGTGGCAGCGTCCCGGTCGGCGCTGGTCATGACGACCACGACGATCAACGCGACCCAGATCAACGTCCACACTCCGGCCAGTACCAGGCCGGCGATGGCCATCCCCTTGCCCTTCTGGTTCTTCTTGGGGATCTGGACCAGCGCGATGATCCCGAAGATCACCGCCAGCAGAATTCCGCTGATGATCCCGAAGACCAGCGAGGCGATCGCGAAGCCATTGGTCCGCTGCTCTTCCGGCGGCAGGTAACCGGGCGGCGGTGGCCAGCTTTGCGCAGTCTCGCCGGGCTCTGGCGGCGGCGACGTCGGGTACGCGTACGGGTCGGACATGGCGCACAGGCTATCCACCTGGCTGGGCGATCTCGGTCACCGCTTCCGGGCCGTCGTCGAGAAGTACTCGGAAGCCCGCCTCGTCCAGGACTGGCACTTTCAGTGAGATCGCCTTGTCGTGCTTGGACCCAGGGTTGTCGCCCACAACCACGAATGCGGTGCTCTTCGACACCGAACCCGATGCCTTGCCGCCGCGGAGAATGATCGCTTCCCTTGCCTCGTCCCGGGAGAAGCCGGACAACGAGCCGGTGACGACGATGCTGAGGCCCTCCAGGCTGCGCGGCACGGACTCGTCTCGCACGTCTGCCACCCGGACCCCGGCGGCGCGCCACTTGCGCACGACGTCACGATGCCAGTCGACGGCGAACCATTCCCGTAGCGATGCGGCGATGGTCGGGCCGACGCCATCGGCTGCGGCCAGCCGGGCCTCAACACTCTCGCCCTCGTTTGCCGCGTGCTCTATGGCGTCCAGCGAACCGAACTGCGTGGCGAGCGCCCGAGCCGCGGTAGGACCGACGTGCCGGATGGAGAGCGCCACCAAGACCCGCCACAACGGACGCTGCTTCGCCACCGTCAGGTTGTCGAGCAGCTTCTGGGCATTGGCCGTCAGCTCGCCGTCCTGTCGGACGAACAGCGGTACCGTCCGCAGAGTTGCCGCGTCGAGGGAGAACACGTCGCCCTCGTCGCGGACCACACCGGCGTCGAGCAGGGCCGCGGCGGCCTCCCACCCCAGCACCTCGATGTCGAACGCTCCCCGCCCGGCAAGGTGAAACAACCGCTCCCTCAGCTGGGCCGGACACGAGCGGGTGTTCGGGCAGCGAATGTCGGCGTCGGCCTCCTTCTCCCGGGCCAACGGCGTGCCGCAGGCCGGGCAGGTTCGTGGCATCTCGAACGGCCGCTCCGAGCCGTCCCGCAGGTCGACCACCGGCCCGACGATCTCCGGGATGACGTCGCCGGCTTTGCGAAGCACGACAGTGTCACCGATCAGCACGCCCTTGCGCGCGACCTCCTGAGCGTTGTGCAGCGTCGCCTGCTCGACGGTCGACCCGGACACCTTCACCGGCTCCATCACGCCGTACGGCGTCACCCGGCCGGTGCGTCCCACGTTGACCCTGATGTCGAGCAGCTTGGTGGTGACCTCCTCGGGTGGGTACTTGAAGGCGATCGCCCAGCGCGGCGCCCGCGACGTCGATCCCAAGCGGCGCTGGAGGTCGACCTGGTCGACCTTGACGACGACACCATCGATCTCGTGTTCGACGTCGTGACGGTGCTCGCCGTAATAGGCGATGTACCGCATGACCGCCGCCAGGTCGGGGACCACTCGCACCCGGTCGCTGATCGGCAGGCCCCATCCGCGGAGCAGGTCGTACGCCGCGGACTGGCGCTCGATCTGCACTCCCTCGCGCCGGCCGACTCCGTGACACACCATCCGCAACGGCCGGGAAGCCGAAACTCGAGGATCCTTCTGCCGCAGCGAACCGGCTGCGGCGTTGCGCGGGTTGGCGAACGGGGTCTTACCCGCGTCGCCAAGTGCGGCGTTCAGCGATTCGAACCCCTCGACCGGAAAGTAGACCTCGCCTCGAACCTCGAGCAGCTCGGGAACACGATCGCCGGCGAGCCGGTCCGGGACCCCAGTAATCGTCCGCACGTTCGGCGTGACGTCCTCCCCGGTACGGCCGTCGCCCCTGGTGGCTGCCCGCACCAGCCTGCCGTCCTGATAGGTCAGGTTGATGGCCAGCCCGTCGACCTTGGGCTCACACAGATACTCGGCACCTGCCCCGACGACCCGCTCTGCGCGGGCCGCCCACGCGGCGAGGTCGGCGTCGGTGAATGCGTTGTCCAGGCTCTCCATCCGCGACGGGTGCTCGACCGGCGTGAAGTCCGTCGAGTACGTGGACCCCACTTTCTGGGTCGGCGAATCCGGCGTGCGCAGCGCTGGGTAGGCCTCCTCGATGCGCTCGAGCGCGCGCAACAAGGCGTCGAACTCGCCGTCGGCGACCGACGGTGAATCCAGCACGAAGTAGCGATAACGGTGCCCCTCGATCTCTTCGGCCAGACTCGCGTGGCGCTGCCGAACGTCGGCGGGAACCTCCGCTGCGCCGGCCGGCTCCGAGGATGTCGTCGTCACGGAACTGACGTTACCGACCGCCGCCGACGGCGTCCGCGAACGCCCGTCCAGTGCGGACCGCAAGGGCGTAGGCGGCGCGCGCCCAGCCCTCGTCCGTGCCGGCGAGGCCACAGGCCGGTGTGACGACGACTCCGGGCGCCAGGTTTGCCGGGTCCTGGTCGAGCCGGCTGAACAGCCGCTGCAGCAGGTCGGCGAGATCTCGGTCCGACGGCGGAACGGCCGGTGCGAGCACCGGCACGACGCCCGGCCATACGCAGATACCGGCGTCGACCGCGGCCGCCAGTTCGTCGACAGTGGTGTCATCCAGCATGGCCACGTCGCATGAGACGGCGACCGCACCCGCTCGGTGCACCAGCGCTATCGGGGGCTTGGCTGCGCAACAGTGCACCACGGGCCACTGCCCTGCCACACTGATTACTGCCGCAAGTCCGGACTCGACCTCAGCCGCCGAAACGACGCCGACGCGGGCAAGGCCGCTGCGAGTCGGTACCGATCCGGCGAGGACGCTCGGCAGTGCCGGCTCGTCGACCTGGACGACGACGACAGCGCCCGGAACCCGCCGCCCGACCTCCCCCGCGTGTTGCTCGATCCCCTCGGCGAGCGACTGCACGAGATCCCGTCGGGCACCCTGGTCGGCCAGCGCCTGTCCGCCGCGCGGACGGTCGAGGGCCGCAGCCAGCGTCCACGGGCCCGTCACCTGAACCTTCAGCGGGCCGGTGTAGCCGAGCGCAGACAGTTCCAGCGCGTCCAGGTCCGCCTGCAGCGCCGCTGCTGCGCTCTTCTCGTCCCGACCGGGCCGGTCCACCAGCCGCCACCCGGAAGGCTGCAGGTCGACATGCAGGTCCACCAGCAGGGCTGCCGTCCGGCCGATCATGTCCGAGCCGGCGCCCCGGCCGGGCAGCTCGAATAGATGCGGAAAGTCCGGCAGTTCTCCGACGACGAAGCGCGCCGCCTCGTCCCGGTCATGATGAGGAAGCGAGCCCACACCCGTGGCCACGCCGACGCCCCACGGGAACGCCACGGCACCCATCACCAGGCGAGCTCGTACATCACCAGGCCTACAAGCCTCGTGACGTACCGGCAGGGCTGGTGAACGTGGTCATTCCGATGCTCACCGTACGGTCGATGGTGGCCGAGCCGATGACCCTGGTGCCGTCGTAGAGCACAATTGCCTGTCCGGGGGCGACGCCGTGCTGCGGTGCGGCGAAGCGCACGGTGACCACCCCGCCGGCCAGCTCGGCCGATGCCGGAATGGCGCTGCCGTGTGCTCGGTACTGCGCCAGACACTCCAGCGGCCCGGACGGTGGCGCACCGCACCAGCGCGGCTTGACACCGACGACCTCGTCGACAGCGAGCGCCTCGGCCGGCCCGACCGTGACGCGTCGTTCGACCGGCGAGATGTCCAGGACATACCGAGGCTTGCCGTCCGGCGCCGGCCGGCTGATGCGCAGACCCCGCCGTTGCCCGACGGTGTAGGCGTAGGCACCGTCGTGCTCGCCGACGACCGACCCGTCCTGGTCGACGATCTGCCCCGGCGCATCGCCCAACTCGTGGCGGAGGAACCCGGCGGTGTCGCCGTCCGCGACGAAGCAGATGTCGTGGCTGTCCGGCTTGTGCGCGACGGCCAACCCTCGCCGGGATGCTTCGGCGCGGACATCGGATTTGACCGTCGCCCCGAGCGGAAACATCGCATGAGCCAGCTGGGCAGCTGTCAGCACGCCGAGGACGTAGGACTGGTCTTTGACTGCATCGGCGGCGCGGTGCAGCTCGCGACCATTGGTCCCGTCGACGAGCTTCGCGTAATGCCCGGTGCACACGGCGTCGAATCCGAGTGCCACCGCTCGGTCCAGGACCGCCGCGAACTTGATCTTCTCGTTGCACCGCAGGCACGGATTGGGCGTGCGCCCGGCGGCGTACTCGGCCACGAAGTCGGCCACGACGTCGGCACGAAAGCGCTCGGAAAGGTCCCATACGTAGAACGGGATGCCGAGGACGTCGGCAGCCCGGCGGGCATCCCGAGCATCCTCGAGTGTGCAACAGCCGCGGGCGCCGCTGCGGAAGGACAATGGATTAGCCGACAGCGCGAGATGGACTCCAGTGACGTCATGACCGGCGTCGACGCACCTGGCCGCGGCGACCGCCGAGTCGACTCCGCCAGACATGGCGGCGAGTACTCGCATCGTCAGCCGTCCCGTCGCCGCTCGGCCGCACTCGCGGCCCGGGCACGTTTCACTACGGGTCCGATGACCGCCGCCAGTGCCTCGACATCGGCTGCGGTAGACGTGTGGCCGAGCGTGAAGCGCAGCGACCCACGGGCCAGGTCTGCCGGAACGCCCATGGCAGCCAGCACATGCGACGGCTGGGAGACACCGGCAGAGCACGCGCTCCCGGTCGAGCACTCGATGCCCGCGCCGTCCAGCAGCAGCAACAGCGAGTCGCCCTCGCAGCCAGGAAAGGAGAAGTGAGCGTTGCCGGGCAGACGTCCGGCCGCAGTCGGTTCTCCGTTGAGCACGGCGTCGGGCACCGCAGCCTGGACCGCACGGACAAGGTCGTGGCGCAGTCCTGCGAGCCGCCGCGCTTCTGCAGCCCGGGTCTCCGTGGCCGTCACAACCGATTCCGCAAAGCCCGCCGCGCCGGCAACGTCCACAGTCCCTGACCGCACGTCGCGCTCCTGTCCACCGCCATGCAGGACGGGCACCAGCTCGACGTCTGGGCGTACCAGCAGCGCGCCCACGCCCATCGGGCCGCCCACCTTGTGGCCGGAGACCGACATCGCTGCCAGCCCGCTCGCGCCGAAGTCGACCGGCACCTGACCGACCGCCTGGACGGCGTCGGAGTGCACCGGAATGCCGTGTGGCCGCGCGGCGGCCACCACCTCGTGTACGGGCTGAAGAGTCCCGACCTCGTTGTTCGCCCACATGACGGTGATGAGAGCGACGGAGGCGGCGTCTTGGGCCAGCGCCGATCGCAGCGCCCCGGTGTCCACCCGGCCGTGCCCGTCGACAGGCAACCATTCGACTGTGGCGCCCTGGACCTCCCCGAGCCACTGCACGGCCTCGAGCACGGCGTGATGCTCGACCGCGCACACGATGACGCGCACCCGAGCGGGGTCGGCGGAACGCCGCGACCAGAACAGGCCCTTCACCGCCAGGTTGTCAGCTTCGGTGCCGCCTGAGGTGAACACCACCTCGCCCGGTCGAGCCCCCAGCGCATCCGCGACCCGCTCGCGCGACTCCTCCACCGACTTGCGAGCAGCACGGCCGGCCGCGTGCAACGACGACGGGTTACCCAATGACCTGAGCTGTGCAGCAACGACCGCGACGACCTCGGGCCTCACCGGGGTCGTCGCGGCGTGGTCGAGATAGACACCCACGCCGGCTATCCCTTCCGCTTCTCGATCTCCTCCACGGCCTGAGGCAGCACCGTGTGCAGGTCCCCCACTACGCCGAAGTCGGCCATCGCGAAGATCGGCGCCTCGCCGTCCTTGTTGACGACGACGACGTTCTTCGAGGTTTGCATCCCGGCCTTGTGCTGTATCGCGCCGGAGATGCCGGCCGCGATGTAGAGCTGAGGGGACACGGTCTTTCCGGTCTGGCCGATCTGGTAGGCGTGCGGATACCAGCCCGAGTCAACCGCTGCCCGGGAAGCTCCGACGGCACCTCCCAGCGCATCGGCCAGTGCCTCGACCGGCCCGAAGTCCCCGGCCGTGCCGCGCCCACCGGACACGACGATCGCAGCTTCGGCCAACTCCGGCCGGCCCGTGGCCGCTCGCGGCTGCCGGTCGACGATCCGCGCTGCCTTCGCCGCCTCCGACAGGACCACCTCGACCTTCTCTTCGACCGGAGTCGTGGGAGCCGGCTGCGGAGTGACCGCGTTGGGCTTGACGGTGATGATCGGAACCCCGTGGGTGACCTTCGCGGTCACCGTGTAACTGCCGGCGAACACTGACTGGGTCGTGGTGAGGTCCGCCCCTACGTCGGTGGCGTCGGTGATGATCCCCGAGCCGAGCTTGATCGCCAGTCGCGCCGCGATCTCCTTGCCCTCAGGGCTCGACGTGATCAGAACGGCAGCCGGCGACGAAACCGCCGCCTGGGCGACCACTTCCGCCTTGGGGGCGACCAGGAACTCCTCGAGCTCGGGCGCGTCGGCCACGAAGATCTTGGCGGCACCGTACTGCGCAAGGGTTTCCTTGGCCGCCTCGTAGCCGGAGCCGATGAAGATAGCCGACGGTTCGCCGATCCGCCGGGCGATCGTCAACAGCTCCAGAGTCGTCTTGCGAACAGTGCCCTCGACGTGATCGACCAGGACCAGTACTTCACTCATCCGAAAGCCTCCCGCCCCGGTCAGACGAACTTCTGGGCGACCAGGAACTCCACCAGCTGAACGCCGCCATCGCCTTCGTCGGTCACGACCTGTCCGGACGTGCGAGGTGGGCGCTTCGTGACGTCTTCGACGATCGACCAGGCGGCGGACAGGCCGACATCGGCGGCGTCCACGTCGAGGTCGGCAACAGACCAGGTCTCGAACGGCTTCTTCTTCGCAGCCATGATCCCCTTGAACGAGGGATATCGCGGTTCATTGATCTGGTCGGTCACCGACACGATCGCCGGCAGCTGCGCCTCGACCGTCTCGGAGGCAGCGTCGCCGTCTCGGCGGCCGGTCACCGTGCCATCGGCGACAGTCAGGTCCCCGACGAAGCCGACGTGCGGAAGGCCCAGCCGCTCGGCGATCATGGCGGGGACCACGCTCATGCTGCCGTCGGTCGACGCCATGCCGGTGAGCACGAGATCCACGGCGCCGACCTTTCGGATAGCCGCGGCAAGAACGAGCGACGTCGCGATGGCGTCGGAACCGTGCAGTGCGTCGTCCACGACATGGACGGCCGAGGCGGCCCCCATCTGCAGGCCTTTCCGCAACGCGTCGGCGGCCTGCTCCGGGCCCATGGTGAGGACTACCACCTCGCCGTCGGCGGGCTCGGCGATCTTGAGTGCCTCCTCCACCGCGTACTCGTCGAGTTCCGAGAGAATCCCATCGACGCCGACTCGGTCGGTGGTGTGGTCGGTCTCGGAAAACGTCCGGTCGGCGGTGGCGTCGGGGACGTGTTTCACCAGAACAGTGATCTTCATGACGGTCGCCAGCCTAAACGAGGCCGCTCAGCGCCCGACAAACCGGGCTTTCCCCGGGCCGTCCTCGATGAACGAGCGCATCCCGATGGAACGGTCCTCGGTCGCGAAGAGACCGACGAAGTACTGCCGCTCGATCTCCAGCCCGGTGTCGATGTCGGTCTCCAGACCGCGGTCGATCGCCTCCTTGGCGGCGCGCAGGGCGTAGGCCGGGCCATCGGCGAACCGGGCCGCCCAGGTCGTCGCGGCCGAGTACACCTCGCCAGCAGGAACGACCTGGTCGACCAGACCGATCTGCAGGGCCTCGTCCGCCCGCACGAACCGTCCGGTGTAGATCAGCTCCTTGGCGCGTGCCGGTCCGACCAGCCGGGACAGCCGCTGGGTTCCTCCCGCTCCTGGGATGAGCCCGAGCTGGATCTCGGGCTGACCGAGCTTGGCGTCCTCAGCCGCGATCCGCTCGTCGCAGGCGAGGGCCAGCTCGCAACCGCCCCCGAGGGCGTAGCCCGTGACAGCCGCCACCGTCGGCTTCGGGATGCGGGCTACGGCGGCGAACGCGGCCTGCAACAGCCTGGACCGGTCCACCATGTCCGTATACGTCAGCTCGGCCATCTCCTTGATGTCGGCTCCAGCGGCGAACACCTTCTCACCGCCGTACACGACGACCGCGCGCACATCTCTGCGCTCGGCCGCCTCGTCCGCTGCAGCCTTCAACTCGGCCTGAACCTGCGCGTTCAGGGCGTTCATAGGCGGCCGGTCGAGCCGAATCGTCCCGATCGCCTGATCCACCTCGAGCCTGACGAACACAGCCGGGAGCCTAACGTGACGGGCGTAGACGTCGGCACCGATCGACCATCTCGGCCGTGCCAGGTACGTTGCCGGTATGGAGTACCGCAGACTCGGTCGCCTGGAGCACCGGAGTTCCGTGCTGATCTACGGCGCCGCCGCGTTGTCCGACGTCACGCAAGAGGTCGCGGACCGATCCATCGACGAAGCTCTCACGGCCCGCATCAACCATTTCGACGTGGCGGCCGGCTACGGCGATGCCGAGCTGCGGCTCGGCGCAGCCATGTCGCGGCTTCGCGACCGGGTGTTCCTCGCCACCAAGACTGGCGAGCGGTCCGCGGACGCCGCGTGGCGGCAGATCAACGCCTCACTCGAGCGCCTGCAGACCGATCATGTCGACCTCATCCAGCTGCACGCCATCGGTGACCGCGCCGAGCTCGACCTCGCGACAGCCCAGGACGGCGCCATCCATGCCGCGGTGCGGGCGCAGGAGCAAGGGCTGGCCGGTGCGATCGGTATCACCGGGCATGGTGACCAGGCGCCGGCGACCCACCTCGAGGCGCTCAGCCGCTTCCCGTTCGCAACGGTCCTGACCCCGCTGAACCCGGTGCTGGCGCGAGACGGTGCCTACCTCGCCGACTACGAGGCTCTGGTCGAGGAGGTCAAGCGTCAGGACGTCGGTCTGATGATCATCAAGACGGCTGCGCGACGCAACTGGCCCGAAGGTGCGGACAAGACCTACACCACCTGGTACGAGCCGTTCGACGAGCAGAGCCGGATCACCGCAACGGTGGCCTGGGTGCTGGCCAGGCCGGAGGTCACCGGCCTCGCCACACCGGCCGACGTTCGGCTGCTGTCCTTGGTGGTCCGAGCCGAGGCCGACCGGTTCGGGCTTTCGGCGAGTCAGTCGGAGGCGGCGCTACGCGACGAGTCGAACTACTCCTCCCCGTTCATCGACATTCCGTTCTGAGCATGCCGCCACGGGGGGCCAGGTACCGTGCCTAGGTGAGCGACCAGCAGCAGTCCTGGCCCGGTCACTGGGCGCCGCTAGGGGTGACATTCGACGGAGAGGCGACAAACGTCGCGCTCTGGGCGCCGCAGGCCGAGCGAGTCGAGGTCTGTCTGTTCGACGAGTCGGACGACGAAACCAGGGTCCCGCTGGTGGATCGAACCTTCGACATCTGGCACGGCCGGCTCCTCGACATGCGGCCGGGCCAGCGCTACGGACTGCGGGTACACGGGCCATGGGATCCCGGCCAGGGACGGCGCTTCGACGACGCCAAACTTTTGCTCGATCCATACGCACGGGCCGTGACGGGGGACATGATCCTCGACCCGGCTATGTTCGAGCGCGGCGCGGACAACGCGCCGTTCGTGCCGAAGGCGGTCGTCGTCGGGCACGACACCTTCGACTGGGGGGACGACACCCGCCCGCGGGTTCAGTGGTCGGACACCGTCGTCTACGAGTTGCATGTGCGTGGCTTCACGATGCGCCACCCGGACGTCCCCGAGGAGCTGCGCGGCACCTACGCGGGCCTGGCCCATCCCGCGGCGATCCAGCATCTGCTCGACCTGGGCGTCACCGCAGTCGAACTGATGCCGATACACCAGTACGTCAGCGAGACCCACCTGCAGCACCGCGGCAAAGCGAACTACTGGGGCTACAACTCCGTCGCCTTCTTCGCACCGCATGCCCGATACGCCGCCACCGGCTCCCTAGGTCAGCAGGTCGACGAGTTCAAGGCCATGGTCAAGGCGCTACACGCAGCCGGAGTCGAGGTCGTCCTCGACGTCGTCTACAACCACACTGGCGAGGAGGGCCCGACCGGCCCGACCCTCTCCTTCCGGGGCATCGACAACCTCGCGTACTACCGCCAGCACGCGGCGGATCCGTCTCAGTACTACGACTACACCGGGTGTGGAAACACCGTCGACGTCAGCCACCCGCATGTGCTGCGCCTCGTGATGGACTCCTTGCGGTACTGGGTTGCCGAGATGCACGTCGACGGCTTCCGCTTCGACCTCGCGGCGGCGCTGGCTCGGTCGATGGCCGACGTCGACATGCTCGGCTCGTTCATGACGGTGATCGAGCAGGACCCCGTGCTGCGCGAGGTCAAGCTCATCGCCGAGCCTTGGGATATCGGCCCGGGGGGCTACCAGGTGGGCGAGTTCCCACACCTGTGGACCGAGTGGAACGACAAGTTCCGCGACACGGTGCGCGATCACTGGCGCGGTCAGGCCGCCGGCGTTCGTGATCTCGCCTACCGGCTGTCCGGCTCGTCCGACCTCTACGGCGACGACGGACGCCGCCCGTACGCGTCGATCAACTTCGTGACGGCGCACGACGGGTTCACCCTGCGCGACCTTGTCTCCTACAACCACAAGCACAACGAGGCCAACGGCGAGGAGAACCGTGACGGGACGGACAACAACCGGTCGTGGAATCACGGCGCGGAAGGCGAGACGACCGAACCCGATGTGCTCGTCCTTCGCCGGCGGCAGCTGCGCAACCTGCTCACTACGCTGCTGCTCGCTACTGGTGTTCCGATGCTCGTCGCCGGCGACGAGATGGGCCGCACCCAAGGCGGCAACAACAACGCCTACTGCCTCGACAACGAGACCAATTGGCTCGACTGGTCCCTGCGCGACGAATACGCCGATCTTCTCGCACTGACGCGGACCCTGCTGTGGCTGCGTCGCGAGCACCCCGTCTTCCGGCAGCGGCGGTACTTCGAGGGCCGCCCCGTTGTCGACGGCGCGCGCAAGGATCTCGCCTGGTTTGCGGCCTCCGGCCGGGAGATGACCGAGAACGAGTGGCACGACGGGTCCATGCGGACCATTGGGATGTTTCTCTCCGGCGACGGCATCCGGTCCCGCGGCCCGCGTGGCGAACGGATCGTCGGCGACTCGTTCCTGCTCTGGCTGCACTCGGGAGCTGACCCGATAGACGTCACGCTGCCCGACGACGACTGGGCGCAGACCTACGACGTCGCCATCGATACCGCCGGTGCCCGAACGCCGCAGGAGCGACACAAGGCAGGTGACGCGGTTACGATCCCCGCGCGCAGCTGCCTGTTACTCCGCGCCACCTCGTGATACTCGCCAATGAGCGAGCATCAACCAAGAGGGGTGAGCGAATCGGCGGGGAGGACCGCCAGGCCGAGCTCGGTGGCGCCGGCCAGCCGGTCGTGGCGGGGCACCACCCGGACCGTGTACCCGAACGGGCCGGTGCGCTGCAGCCTCACCTCGCCGTCGAAACGGAACCGGCCGTTCTCGTACTTGTCCGCCACCTCCAATGAGCTGACCTGCGGCTCCCGCAACTGGTCGGACTCGTCCACCAGGCCGTGCACGACCTGGACGTCCACATCGTCCGGGGACAGCGCGCCCAGCGACACGAAGGCCCGGAGCTGAATGGACTGCCCCATCTCGAACGCGTCGGCACCCGACGAGCTCTCCACATGCTCGATCGTCACCCCATGCCACGCCTCGCGAACCCGGGCCTTCCAAGAGGCCAGCACCTTGGCGCCGTCGTAATCGTCGTTGAGGGCGCGGCACGCCTCGGCAGCCGGCCGGTACAGCCGCTCGACGTATTCGCGAACCATCCGGGTCGCCTGCACCTTCGGCCCGAGCGAGGTCAGCGTCTGGCGCAGCATCTCCAGCCATCGACGGGGAACCCCGCCAGCATCGACGTTGTAGAAGGTCGGCACCACCTGTTGCTCGATGATGTCGTAGAGCGCGGCAGCTTCGAGGTCGTCGCGATGCTCGGGGTTCTCGACGCCTTCGGCCGACGGAATGGCCCAGCCGAACGCCGGCTCGAACCATTCGTCCCACCAGCCGTCGCGAACGGACAGGTTGAGCGCACCGTTGAGCGAGGCCTTCATGCCCGAGGTGCCGCACGCCTCTTGCGGGCGGAGCGGGTTGTTCAGCCACACGTCGCAACCCGGGTAGAGCGGCTGGGCCAGGGCGATGTCGTAGTCGGGGAGGAACACGATCCGCTGCCGGACGTCGGCCTCGTCGGTGAAACGCACCATCTCCTGGATCAGCCGCTTGCCGCCGTCGTCGGCGGGATGTGCCTTGCCGGCCATGACGATCTGTACCGGGCGCTGCGGGTGCAGCAGGTTCGCGCGGAGCCGATCCCGGTCCCGCAGCATCAGGGTGAGCCGTTTGTACGACGCCGCCCGCCGGGCAAAGCCGATCGTCAGCACGTCCGGGTCGAGCACTCCGTCGATCCAGCCGAGCTCGGCCTCGCTCGCACCACGCTGCCGGGCCGACTCGCGTAGCCGCCGCCTGGCCTCTACCACCAGCCGCTCGCGCAGCACCCGCTTGGTCCGCCAGATCTCCGCGTCCCGAACCTTGGCGACGGCTTGCTCCCAACCCTCACCGCGCTCGACCAACTCGGTGCCGCCGGCGCGTCGGGCCAGCCGCATGACCTCCGGCGCCACCCAGGTGGGCGCATGCACCCCGTTGGTCACCGACGTGATGGGCACCTCGTTCTGGTCGAAGGCCGGCCAGAGGCCGGCGAACATCTCGCGGCCGACCTGGCCGTTCAGCTTGCTTACGCCGTTGGCGCGCTGGGCCAGCCGCAACCCCATGACCGCCATGTTGAAGACCTCGGGGTCGCCGCCGGGGTAATCCTCTGCGCCCAGGGTCAGAATCCGCTCGATCGGCAGGCCCGGCCAGGCATTGTCCCCGCCGAAGTACTGACGGATCAGATCGCGCGGGAACCGGTCGATGCCGGCCGGGACCGGAGTGTGGGTAGTGAAGACGGTGCCCGCCCGCGCTGCTTCCAGGGCGGCGTCGAAGCCAAGACCCAGCTCCTCGGTGAGCTCACGCATGCGCTCGAGGCCGAGGAAGCCGGCATGCCCTTCGTTGGTGTGGAACACCTCTGGATCAGCCGTTCCTGTCACCCGGCTGTACACCCGCAATGCGCGGACACCACCGATGCCGAGCAACATCTCCTGCAGCAGCCGGTGCTCGCCGCCACCGCCGTAGAGCCGGTCGGTGACCTCGCGTTCGGTCGGCCCGTTCTCCTCCATGTCGGAGTCGAGCATGAGCAGCGGCACGCGGCCGACTTGCGCCAACCACACCGCTGCGGCCAGGCGCCGTTCCCCGGGAAGGTCGACCGATACCCGGACCGGTGATCCGTCTTCGTTCCGCAGGGGGGACAGCGGAAGGTTGTTCGGGTCGAGCAGCGGATAGCGTTCCTGCTGCCAGCCCTCGCGCGAGAGCGACTGCACAAAGTACCCATGGCGGTACAGCAGCCCGACGCCGACGATCGGCACGCCCAGGTCGCTAGCCGCCTTGAGATGGTCACCGGCCAGGATGCCCAGTCCGCCGGAGTACTGCGGCAAGACATGGGTGATGCCGAACTCCGGGGAGAAGTAGGCGATCGCGCGCGGCGCCTCACTGTCGGCACGCTGATACCAGCGGTCCTCGCTGAGATACCGGCCCAGATCCTGGTGCGCGGTACGGACCTTGTTCAGGAAACTCTGGTCCGTGGCGAGTGCGTTCAACCGCTCCGGCGCAACCTCCCCCAACAGCCGCACCGGGTCGTGCCGCACGGCCTCCCACAGGTCCGGGTCGACGGCGGCGAAAACTTCCTGGGTGGGCGGATGCCACGACCAGCGAAGGTTGTCGACCAGCTCGCCGAGCGACGCAAGCGTCTCCGGCAGCACGGTACGAACGGTGAGTCGTCGGATAGCTCGCACCCGCGTACGGTAGTCGCTCTCGGGCGGGTTTTCTCTCCGCGGCCCCGTTGCCGCCGGGACTCGTCGGCACCGGATTCCGCGTCGTGGACGAAGACGGTCAAGTGGTCATGACGTCGTCACTTCTGTGATCGACTCGCTAGCTTTGGCTTATGACCGGACGCATCCCGATCCTCGACGCCGAACCCGTGATCGGGTGCGGACGTTACCTCGCCAAGGCCGTCGTCGGAGAGCGGTTCGAGGTCGCCGCGACAGTCCTGCGCGAAGGCCACGACGCCGTGGCGGCGTCGGTCAGCTTCCGCGATCCGGCCGGTCGGGTCCGGCAATGGGTGCGAATGCGCAAGCGTGAACCGTGGAGCGATCGCTGGTTCGCCGAGTTGAGCGCCGACGACGAAGGAGAGTGGTCGTTCACCATCGAAGGCTGGTCGGATCCCATCGGTACCTGGCGGCATGCCGCCGAAGTGAAGATTCCGGCGCAGATCGACGTGCAGCTCGTCTTCACCGAGGGCGCCCAGCTCCTCGAGCGCGCGGCCGGGGCTCTGCCGCGCGGGCTGACCGCCGAGCGGCGCCTTCTGCGCGACACCGCCAAGGCGGTGCGGGACGAGCGACGGCCACCGCCGGTCCGGCTGGCGGCGGCCATGGCGCCGGATGTCACGGCGATTCTGGACGCGCATCCGTTGCGCGACCTGGTCACCGAGGACGGCCCCTATTCGGTGCAGGTCGACCGGGAACGGGCCCTCTACGGCTCGTGGTACGAGTTCTTCCCGCGATCGGAAGGGGCCATTCGCAGCGACGACGGCTCCTGGACGTCGGGCACGTTCGAGACCGCCGCCAAGAGGCTACCGGCCATCGCCGACATGGGATTCGACGTCGTCTACCTGCCGCCGATCCATCCCATCGGCAGTACGTACCGCAAGGGCGCCAACAACACGTTGACGCCGGACGAGCACGACCCGGGCGTCCCCTGGGCGATCGGATCCGAAGCCGGCGGGCACGACGCGATCCATCCCGAGCTCGGCACGTTCGACAGGTTCGACGACTTCGTCAGCGCCACGCGCGAGCTCGGCATGGAAGTCGCGCTAGACCTCGCGTTACAGGCGTCACCGGACCATCCGTGGGTCACCGAACACCCCGAATGGTTCAGCCACCGGGCGGACGGGACGATCACGTATGCCGAGAACCCGCCGAAGAAGTATCAGGACATCTACCCGCTCGACTTCGGTTGCGAGGACTGGCGCGGACTGTGGAACGAGCTCCTCGGCGTGACGCTCTTCTGGGTGGAACGGGGCGTTCGGATCTTCCGGGTCGACAACCCTCACACGAAGACGTTCGGGTTCTGGGAATGGTGCATCGACCAGGTGCACGCCCGCGACCCGCGGGTGATTTTCCTGTCGGAAGCGTTCACGCGGCCCAAGCCGATGCGGTATCTCGCGAAGCTGGGCTTCACCCAGTCGTACACTCACTTCACGTGGCGGAACACCAAAGCCGAGCTC
>DASSDH010000159.1:0-40222 GCA_035697245.1 Jiangellaceae bacterium | reverse complement strand
CAACAGGGAAACGACTCTGACTCCAGCGTGACCGACTCTCATCCCGATGCCGGCTCTTCGGACAAGCCACTTCCCGGACCCGCCACCAACCAGCCTAAGACCCCACTACGCAGGGCGGGTTGACACAGAAGGGAGCCAGATGAGGAAGCTCGGCACCGTCTGCGCGGGCAACGCTCGCGAACCGAGCATGTCGGTGCGCTGCGGATAATGCGGCCTACACCGGTGTTGACCTGTCACCTCGCTCAGTCGCTGAGTGTCGTTCCGTCGGCCTGGAGGCTGTGGTCGCCTCGGTTCTGCAGTTGCCGTTCCGGAACGCGTCGTTCGACGCAGGTTGGACGATGAGCACACTGCTCCACATCGGCGACGCCCACCTCGATAGAGAGCTCTGGTGGTCCGGGCTCACCTTTGGCCTGTCGCGTTCGCGTGTCGGGCGGTCCCGGCCGTGGATGTGGGGCCGCACCAGTGGCTGATGGCGGCGAGTTGGCCTGCGCTGGTGGCGTGGTCGCTGGCCCAGGCGATGTAGCCGTCCGGGCGGATCAGTGTGACCGCGGGCCAGTTCGGCGCGATGGTGGGCGGCGCTGGCACGGTCGTCACGTGGTCGGACCAGGCTTCGGCCACCGCGTCGGCGAGCTGGCCGTTCCCGGTGCGGTCGAGCAAGGTGAAGTGGCCGTGGCGCATCTCCGCGTACAGGCGGGACGCGCCGATCGAGACGTCTGGCACGCGTTGGCCAGTCCAGGGGTGTTCCTTGCTGCCGTGGGGCGGCGGGTAGGCGATGGATAGACCGGCCACCCGTCGGCGCAACGTTCGGCGCACCGGCGGGAGGGAGAGCGCGAACCGGGCCAGGAACGGGCGGATGGTGCGGATCGGGGCCGGAGCTAGCGTGATGCGCTGCAGGAGGTCGGTCACCTGCAAGGCCGCCGTGCCGACCGGGTGGCGTTCGCTGTGATAGGTGTCGAGCAGCCATGCCGGCGCCCAGCCGTGCGCGGCGGCGGCGAGTTTCCAGCCCAGGTTCATCGCGTCCTGGATGCCGGTGTTCATGCCGAGCGCGCCGAGCGGGGAGTGGACGTGGGCGGCGTCGCCGGCGAGGAAGATCCGTCCCACCCGGTAGCGGTCGGCCTGGCGCCGTTCGCTGAGGAAGCGGGTGGACCAGCGCATCTGCCGCATTCCGAAGTCGGTGCCGGCGATGCGGCGCAACGATTGCCGGATCTCCTCCACGCCGAGCGGCTGGTCGAGTGGTATGTGTTCGCGTTCCCGGTCCCAGATGACGGCCCGGTACCAGCCGTCGCCGAACGGGGGGAGCAGGACGATTCCGGCTCTGCCCAGGTATGCGCCGACGGCGGTAGGAATGTTCTCGGGCAGATAGATGTCGGCCAGCATGATGTGGGTGCTGTAGGTCGATCCGACGAACCGGACCCCCGATAGGCGCCGCACAGCGCTGTGGGCGCCGTCACAGCCGACCACGTAGTTGGCCCGTTCGGTTCGTTTGCCCTCCGGTGTGTCTACTACCACCTCGACGCCGGCGTGGTCCTGCCGCAGCCCGACCACTTCCGCCCCGAGGTCGATCTGCACGCCGAACGCCCGTGCGCGTTCCTCGAGGAGCGCCTCGGTTCGCGCCTGGGCAACGATGAGGACGTACGGGAACCGGCTCTCGGGATGGTTGAGGCTCAATCGCAGCGGCCGCCGCCCCAACTGTGGCCGCACCTCGGGCACCCGCAGGCCCTGCGTGACGAGTTTGTCGGCCTGCCCGCGCATATCCAGTAGTTCCAACGTGCGGGCATGTACCCCGAACGCTCGGGTGAGGTTCGACTCCGTTTCGCGGCGTTCCAGGACCCGGCAGGGCACCCCGGCCAGCGCCAGCTCGGACCCGAGCATCAACCCGGTCGGGCCCGCGCCAACCACGACAACGGACGGTCTTTGTGTCACGGTCCCTCCTTCGGCGGTTCCTCAGCTCGCGTCGGTGAACATCGTTGCGATGACGAATTCGAGGTGGGCGCGAATCAGCTGGTGGCCGACGCGTCGGGTCTCCGGGCTGGCCTCGGCGTGCAGGTACAGCAGCCGCACGAAGGCATTCGCCGCGAACAGCTCCCAGGCCAGCTGCGTGGGTGTTCCGCGGCCGGCCGGAATGCGGCCGGCCTCCACCCACCCGGCGAACAGGTGGGCGATCTCCTGCTGCACCTGCCCGGCCGCGGCGATCACCCGGGCATGGGTGTCGCCAACGGCGCGGGCGAGCACGCTGGTCAGGCGCCGGGCTCGCGGCTGGTCCCACGCGGCGAGTAGCTGGTCGCCGATGGCGCGCAGGAACGCTGCCGGGTCGGTGTTTGCCAGCCGGGGGTCGATCACGGCGAACTGGTCGATGAGTAACCCAGTGCCAGCCTGGTAGAGCACCTCGTCGAAGATCTCCTGTTTGTTCGCGAAATGCTTGTAGATGACGCTCTCGCTCCGCCCCACTGCCCGCGCGATCGCCCGGATCGACGTGCCGGCGTAGCCGTGCCGGGCGAACAGATCCAGGGCCGCCTCCAGCAGCTCGGTCCGGGTATCCCGGGCCACCGCCTTCGGCGGTCGACCCCGCCTCCGCCGGCTGCGGTCGAATGCCAGCCGGCGCACAACGCCGACAGGCGCAGCAGTTCCGCCCAGCCGTGCCGGCCGGGCTCGGGCATGATGTTGTTCACGGCGCCCCCTTGTGGCGTCGAGGCCCTCCGGCTTGCGTCCCAACGCTTTAAGTCGGGGGGCCGCCTGTTATTGATCCAGACCTAGGCCGTCTACAGGCCGTCAGATGCTGAGAACTTGCGGGTAACAGCGATTAACCCTGCACACTGTCTGAGCAGGTCAGTGGCGGTCCGCGAGGCATCGCCGCAGGCCGCGGGCGCGGCGTCGCTGTTCGAACCCAACACTTGCCACGAGCCATCGAACAGATGTTCGAGTTGGGTATAGGCCCAAGCTGGGTACGTTCGGCAGATGGATCTGTGGGGCATGGCCTTGGACCTGGCAACCGAGGCTCGAGACGACATCGAAAAGATGGGCGTCTCGATGACGCCCGCTCAGAAGCTGGCCACCGCGCGGATATACGCGACGTTGGCAGTCGCACAGGAGTTAGCTGGGGACAGCCCAACGGCGCCTGGGTCGAACGTCCGGGGCGCCCCGGTTGCTGCGGCGGACTAGGACCGCCAACACCTGCTACCAGCCCAAAACGGCGAGGTGCACCCGTCCCGTCAATGCATCCGTCAGCCGGTGTACGGCTGCCACGCATCGAACTTTCGGGTGAGCTCGCCCAGCGCACGGGACATGGCGACGCCCTCGTCTGGGCTGCACTTGAAGTCAATCGGGTTGGCGCAGTTGGTCGCTTCCCACGCCGCGAACGCGACGCCGTAGTCCGCCGCCGCAGCCTCGGTATCGGCGACCAGAGCGGCGATTTTTGCCGGGACCTCGTCAACGGGCGCGGCCGAGAGGGCGCTGCGGAGCGTCTCCGCACGCCGGCTGGCGGTGAGGAACGCCGTCGCGCAAACGTCAGGCGCATTGGAGTCGGCACAGGTGTCATGGATGTTCGCGACGCTGTCGCGCCATTCGCCCTCGTGGCCGGCGACGAGGCCGGCGAACTGGGCGACCCTCGCGTCGCCTGTTTCGGTACCAGCCCACGGCGGTGAACCTGTCACCACCACGTCGCCGCCGCATGCCGCGAGTGTCAGTGCGACAAGGCCCGCGGCGATCGTGCGCATAGTCATGGGTGGCCTCCGGGCGCACACCCTACTTGCGAGCGTGATTGATCTAGTGGTGCGCTTCTCCGCGAGTCGTGGTCAGTGCCTTGCGACGGCGGTTCGACGCATGCAATCCGAGCCAGGAAGCGAGGATCACCGCGGCAGCAAGCGCTTGCAGCCTGCCCGTGTACTGCTGCGGATAGATCACTCCCTCGATGAACCGATCGATGAAGCCGGCAGCAGGCACCTCGTCGCCTGCTTGGGTCCGGGCCCAGTTCTCCGCGGCGGTCAATGGGCACTCGAGCACTCCCACCACGATCCCGGCACCCCACACAGCGGCGGCCAGATGTGGCCAGATCATCCGCGGCCAGCGCCAGGCCAGGAATCCGCCGAACACGACGTAGAGCAGGAACAGAAAGTGCAGCCCGATGATCAGCTTGGTGAGCAGTTGATAACCCATCGGACCCACTTCCACTGCGCCGAACGGATTACCCCGACGTCCGTCCGGTTGTGTACCCTCGACTGCGGCTCGGCTCGCCCCAATAGCTCAGTCGGTAGAGCGTCTCCATGGTAAGGAGAAGGTCTACGGTTCGATTCCGTATTGGGGCTCCGACGGCACCGCACCCGTGCGGCGCCGCCCGGCGGGGTAGCTCAGGTGGTCAGAGCACACGGCTCATAATCGTGGTGTCGCGGGTTCGAGTCCCGCCCCCGCTACGGACCAAACAGACGTATCCGAGAGGTTGAGAGGCACCCCGTGGCCGCCAAGAGCGCCGATATCCGTCCCAAGATCACCATGGCCTGCACGGAGTGCAAGGAGCGGAACTACATCACGAAAAAGAACCGGCGGAACGACCCCGACCGGCTCGACCTGAAGAAATTCTGCCCGCGCTGCCGTCGGCACACTGTGCACCGCGAGACTCGCTGATCTCGGTCAACCCTGTGGCCGTCGACCCCTCCCTGGCGGCCGGTCGGGTCTACCCCCCACAGGCGTACGAAGTAAGCCGGGAGAAGATCCGTGAGTTCGCCGACGCGATTGGCGACGCAGACCCGCTGTACCGCGATCCGAAAGCGGCCACAGAGCGCGGATATCTGGACGTGATCGCACCGCCGACTTTCGCGATGCTTCCCGTCCTGCGCGGCTTCGATCAGCTCGTTGCCGAGCTCGGCGTGACGTACGCCCAGGTCATTCATGTCAATCAGCGCTTCGTCCATGCCCGCCCAATCCGCGCGGGTGACCAGCTCCTAACCACCACAACGCTGGAGTCGGTCAGATCGGCGGCCGGCAACGTCCTGCTCGGGATCCGTTGTGAGATCGCTGCCGAGTCCGGTGAACCGGTGTGCGAGGCCACCGCGACGCTGCTCGTTCGCCCAGTGGACGCTTCCGATGGTTGACGTCGGCGACACACTGACCGAGCGGCAGTACCAGCTCACCAGGGCAGATCTGGTCCGCTACGCCGGAGCGTCCGGCGACGCCAACCCGATTCACTGGAGCGACCGGGTCGCGGTGGCCGCCGGCCTGCCGGGAGTGATAGCGCACGGCATGTTGACGATGGCGCTGGTCGGACGGCTGTTGACGGAATGGGCCGGTGACCCCGGCGCGCTCGTCGAGTACCGGGCCCGGTTCTCCCATCCGGTCGTCGTGCCGGACGACGACGACGGAGTCACGCTGAGTGCCGCCGGCGTCGTCACCGAGGTCCGGGACGATGGCCTGGTTGGCGTGGATCTCACGGTCACGGTCGGCGCGGAAAAGGTGCTTACCCAGGCTCGCGCCGTCGTGCGTCCACCCGGCGCTCGATGACGGCGCCTGGGGTCGATCAGAGCGCTTCGGCTCGGGCCGCGCTCCTGCGCTCCCGGAATGCGGTGGCAGCGGTCTTCGCGCTCAACGGCCTCGCCTACGCGGGCCTGCTCGCCCGGGTTCCGGCGATCCGCGACGAGTTGGGGCTGACGGCGAGCCAACTCGGTTTCGTTCTGCTGGCCGGCTCCGCCGGCGCTGTGCTCGCTCTTCCGTCCGCCGGAGCCGTCGTCGCCCGCCTCGGGCCCGCGCGGACAGTCCGGTTCGGCGCGGTCGCCGCCTGCTCGGGAATCGTCGTGGCCGGCTTCGGCGGCGGTCTGGTCGGCAACGTCGCCCTGGTCGCCATTGGACTGTTCGCGCTCGGTGCCGGGTCCGGCACCTGGGACGTCGCGATGAACGTCGAGGGGGCCGACGTCGAGCGAAGCCTGGGCTGGACGATCATGCCGAGATTCCACGCCGCCTGGAGCCTGGGATCCGTGGCCGGGGCCGGCGCGGGCGCGCTCGCGGCGAGGCTTGCCGTGCCGTTGGAGTTCCATCTCACGGTGATCGCGATCGCGGTCCTGGCCAGCGTCCTGGTCGCGGTGCCGTACTTCACCCCGGTCGCGCCCAGAGCCGATCGCCGGAAGAACGCGAAACGCCACTCTGCGCTCGCGGCCTGGCGGGAGCGGCGCACGCTCCTGATCGGCGTCATGGTGTTGTCCGCAGCGCTCGTCGAAGGAGCCGCCAACGACTGGTTGGCGCTCGCGCTCGTCGACGGCTACGGCACCAGCCACAGCCTGGCCGCGGTGGGCTTCGGCGTGTTCGTCACCGCGATGATGCTGACCCGCCTGGTAGGCACCTGGCTGCTCGACCGGTTCGGCCGGGTGGTGGTTCTTCGCACCTGTATCGCCTTCGCCATCGCCGGTGTCGCGGCCTTCGTGCTCGGCGACTCCCTGCCGGTGGCTTTGCTCGGGGCCACCCTGTGGGGGCTCGGTGCCTCGCTCGGTTTCCCTGTCGGGATGAGTGCGGCCGCCGACGACGAGCGCTTCGCCGCGCAGCGGGTGAGCGTCGTCGCATCGATCGGGTATGTGGCCTTCCTCGCCGGCCCTCCGCTGATCGGCCTCCTCGCGGATTCGTTCGGCATCCGCCTCGCGCTGTCGGTTCTCCTCGCGACGATGGTGCTGAGCCTGGTCGTCACCGGCGCCGCGCGGCCGTTGCGGCCGACCGCCGCGACCCGCGACTAGCCTGGCGTGTCGTGGCTCTCCTCCAGCAGGACGTTCGGCTGGCCGATCTCACGACGCTGCGCCTCGGCGGCCCGGCCGCGAAAATCGTGCACGCGTCAACAGCCGACGAGCTCGTGGCAACCGTTCGCGACTGCGACGAACGCGGCGAGCCGGTCCTCGTGCTGTGTGGCGGGTCCAACGTGGTGGTCGCCGACGAGGGTTTCGACGGGACCGTTGTCCGGGTCGGGGTTCAGGGTCTCGAGGTCGACGCTGCCGGTTGTGCCGCGGATGACCTTGCCGCATGCGGCGGGGTCATCGTGACCGTCGCAGCCGGAGAGACCTGGGATGACCTCGTCGAGCGCTCACTGGCGGAGGGCTGGACCGGAATCGAGGCGCTGTCCGGCATTCCCGGCGGGGTCGGAGCGACGCCCATGCAGAACGTCGGCGCCTACGGCCAGGAGGTGGCGGAGACCATCTGGGCCGTCCGAACGTACGACCGAGCAGCCCGCGCGGTGCGGACGTTCGCAAATGCCGACTGCGGCTTCGGCTATCGCACCAGCCGCTTCCGCGGACACGACCGTTTCGTCGTGCTCGCAGTGAGCTACCAGCTCCGGCAGGGGGACCTGTCCGGTCCGGTGCGGTATGCGGAGCTTGCCCGCGCGCTCGGCATCCAGGTGGGGGAGCGGGCGCCTGCCCGAGCAGTCCGCGAGGCCGTGCTCGCCCTTCGCCGCCGCAAGGGCATGGTGATCGACGAGACCGACCACGACACCTGGAGTGCCGGCTCCTTCTTCACCAACCCCATCCTCGACCAGGGGTACGCCGTCGAACTGCCCGCGCACGCCCCCAGATGGCCACTGCCAGACGGCCGGGTCAAGACCAGCGCAGCCTGGCTGATCGAGCACGCCGGGTTCTTCCGCGGCTATCCCGGACCAGGCGGTCGGGTCACGCTTTCTGGCAAGCACGCGCTGGCCCTGACCAATCGTGGATCGGCGACGACCGCCGACCTGTTGGACCTGGCTCGCGAGGTGCGTGATGGGGTGCGAGCCGCGTTCGACGTGGAGCTGTCCCCGGAGCCCGTCCTGGTCGGATGTGCGTTGTGACCATCTCTGGAATGACCACGTTCACCACCCCTGTCTATACGTCACCAGGCCTACCTGCCTGGTGATGTACGTACTCGCCTGGTGATGGCCCCGATCGACTGCCCCCTGTAGCGACGGGCGCGCCGAGCCAGTCGTCGATCCCTGCGAGCAGCCGGGTTTTCGTATCCAGCGGCGCGGCCGAACCCTGCACCGACCAGCGGGCGAGGCCCGCTAGCTCGCCGTCGGTGCAGCCGTGCACCTGCCGGGCAATCTCGTACTGGTCCACCAGCCGCGAGCCGAACAGCAGCGGGTCGTCCGCTCCTAGAGCCACGTGAGCGCCGGCGTCGATCAGGCTGCGCAACGGCACGTCAGCCGCCCTGGCGTACACACCCATCGAGACGTTCGACGCAGGGCAAACCTCGAGCGTCACGCCGGCATCGACAATCTGGGCGAGCAGGGCGGGGTCATCGACCGACCGGATGCCGTGGCCGACCCGCATCGCTCCCAGATAGTCAAGGCAAGCCCGGACAGTGTCTGCTCCGCGTAGCTCGCCGCCATGCGGCACCGACAGCAGTCCGGCGGCCGCGGCGATCCGGAAAGCCGGCGCAAAGGCGTGAACCTCGCCGCGGCGTTCGTCGTTGGATAGTCCGAACCCGACGACGCCACGTCCCGCGTACTGAGCGGCGAGGCGCGCGAGCGTTCGTGCATCGAGCGGGTGTCGGGTCCGGTTGGCCGCGATGACGACCGCTATGCCGACGTCCGTCGTGGCGGATGCCGAACGCGCTGCGTCCAAGACGAGGTCGGTGAACGCCGTGATGCCACCGAACCGGCTGCCGTAGCCGGACGGATCGACCTGGATCTCCAGCCAGCCCGATCCCTCGGTCGCGTCATCCTGCGCCGCCTCGAGGAGAAGGCGGCGCACATCGGCCTCCGAGCGCAGCACCGACCGGGCGATGTCATAGAGCCGTTGAAAGCGGAACCAGCCTTTCTCGTCGGTGGCGGACAGCTTTGGCGGCCAGTCGTCCACGAGAGCATCGGGCAGCCGAACCCCATGCTGGGCGGCAAGCTCGATCAGGGTGGAGTGCCGCATCGATCCGGTGAAGTGCAGGTGTAGATGCGTCTTGGGCAGCAGCCGAAGATCTCGGGACGACGAGCCTGCGGTCACGCCAAGAGCCGCTGGATCCGGCTCACGCCCTCCACCAGGTCGTCGTCGCCGAGCGCATAGGAGAGCCGCAGGTATCCACTGGGCCCGAACGCCTCGCCGGGCACAACGGCGACCTCCACCTCGTCCAGGATCAGCGCTGCGAGCGCCGCGCTCGTCATCGGAGTCCGGCCGGCGATCTCGCGCCCGAGTACCCCCTGCACGAAGGGATAGGCGTAGAACGCACCCAACGGCTCCGGGCACACGACGCCGTCGATCTCGCCCAGCATGGACACCATCGTCTGCCGGCGCCGATCAAAGGCCGTACGCATGATCGCGACGGCGGACAGGTCGCCCGAGACGGCCGCGAGCGCCGCCCGCTGGGACACGTTCGCCACGTTG
Organism: Jiangellaceae bacterium; assembly: GCA_035697245.1. Taxonomy (GTDB): domain Bacteria; phylum Actinomycetota; class Actinomycetes; order Jiangellales; family Jiangellaceae; genus JACVRX01. The sequence goes on along the minus strand of DASSDH010000159.1, from coordinate 30,914 downwards.
GATGTCGCATGCGACTGGAGGTCGGCGGCCGCCTTGACGATGTCCGGAGGTCCGACCATCCAGCCGACCCGCCAGCCCGTCATCGCATAAGTCTTCGCCACACCGTTGACGACCACACAGGTGCCGGCCAGTTCCGGTACCTCGACCGGCATCGACGAGGCCTTGGCCGAGCCGTACGTCAAGTGCTCGTAGATCTCGTCGGTGAGCACCCAGATGCCTTGTGCCAACGCCCACCGACCGATCTCACCGACCTCCTCGGGGGTGTAGACCGCACCGGTCGGGTTCGACGGTGAGCAGAACAGCAAAGCCTTGGTCCGGTCGGTGCGTGCGGCCTCGAGCTGGTCCACGGTCACCCGGTAGCCGGCCGACTCGTCGGCCAGGACTTCGACCGGGACCCCGCCTGCCAGCTTTATTGCCTCGGGGTAGGTGGTCCAGTACGGAGTCGGCAGGAGCACCTCGTCGCCGGGATCGAGCATGGTCGCGAACGCCTCATAAACCGCCTGCTTTCCACCGTTCGTCACTAGGACGTTGGCGGCGCCGACCTGGTATCCGGAGTCCCGCGCGGTCTTGACCGCGATCGCTTCCCTCAGTTCCGGTAGCCCCGCGGCCGGGGTGTACCGGTGATTGCGGGGATCGCGGCATGCCTCGATGGCTGCCTCGACGATGTAGTCCGGTGTCGGGAAGTCCGGTTCTCCAGCCGCGAAGCCGATGACAGGTCGCCCGGCTGCCTTGAGTGCCTTGGCCTTGGCGTCGACGGCAAGCGTTGCGGATTCGGTGATCGAACCGATGCGGGCGGAAACCCGGGCTGAGTGACGGGCAGAGCCGGCGCCGGAGGCGACGCCCGCGGACGCAGAAGTGGTCATGGACTCATCCTGGCACCACTGGGTCAGCCGCTGCGGTTCGACCAGCGGCGGGCGCTACCCGTACACTCGTCTTTCTGGTGGTCGAATCACCTCGCCGAAGCGCGCCCGCAACGTCGTTCCGGTGGAGGTTTGTGACCACCGGAGGGCAGTAGCTCAACTGGAAGAGCACCGGTCTCCAAAACCGGCGGTTGGGGGTTCAAGTCCCTCCTGCCCTGCCCCTGCCCATCGGACAACCGACCGCCGCACCTCGCGAGGAGCGGCCCGAAAGCGAAGGACGACGTGACCGAGACACGGGGCCAGACGGCGACCCCTGAACGCGGCCGCCCGCCGCAGCGCGGTGGTCTCGCTCGGCTTCGCCCGTCGCGCATCGCGCTGTTCATCCGCCAGGTCGTCGCGGAGCTGCGCAAGGTTGTCTACCCAACCCGGCAGCAGCTAGTGACCTACACGATCGTGGTGCTGGTGTTCGTTTCCATCATGATCGCCATCGTGTCCGTCCTCGACCTGGCCTGGGGCTGGGCTGTGTTCCAGATCTTCGGCTGAGGCCCCATCCTCGTCGCAATCCATCGGAGGAAGAAGCACCATCGTGACCGAGCAGCACTCGCCCGAGACCTCGCCGGAGTCCGTCCTGCCTTCTCAGGATCCCGACGGTTCCGCCGACGAGGCGCTCGACGCCGTCCAACCGGAGGTGTCGAACTCCACGGAGCGGAGCACGACGGCCGACGAGGTGTCCGCTGAACCCATTGACGAGGAACCGCTCGAGGAGTTCCGCCGCGCGCTCAGAGCCAAGCCGGGTGGATGGTTCGTTGTGCAGACCTACTCGGGCATGGAGAACCGCGTCCGCGCGAACCTGGAGAGCCGTATCGGCAGTCTCAACATGGAGGACTACATCTTCGAAGTAGTCGTCCCGACCGAGGAAGTCGCCGAGATCAAGAACGGCCAGCGTCGGCTCGTCAAGCGCAACCGCTTCCCTGGCTATGTGCTCGTCCGGATGGACATGACCGACGAGTCCTGGGCGACCGTGCGGCACACTCCGGCCGTCACCGGCTTCGTCGGCCACTCCCATCAGCCACTCCCACTGACTCTCGGCGAGGTAGAACGCTGGCTCGCCCCCGAGGTGGCCGAACGGACCAAGCCAGCCGACCAGCGCCAACAGCAGGTCGAGGTCGTCGACTTCCAGGTGGGCGACTCCGTCATGGTCGTCGACGGGCCATTCGCCACGCTGCACGCCACCATCAACGAGATCAACGCCGACTCACAGAAGGTCAAGGGTCTGGTCGAGATCTTCGGCCGGGAGACGCCGGTCGAGCTCTCGTTCAGCCAGATCCAGAAGCTCTAGACAAGGACCTAGAAGTCAATGCCTCCGAAGAAGAAGATCGCCGGCCTGGTCAAGTTGCAGATCCAGGCCGGGCAGGCAACCCCTGCTCCACCGGTTGGTCCGGCGTTGGGCCAGCACGGTGTCAACATCATGGAGTTCTGCAAGGCGTACAACGCGGCGACGGAGGCGCAGCGTGGCAACGTGATTCCGGTGGAGATCACGGTCTACGAGGATCGCTCCTTCACGTTCGTCACGAAGACGCCGCCTGCCGCCAAGCTCATCCTCAAGGCCGCGGGCATCGACAAGGGCTCCGGCGAGCCGCACAAGGCAAAGGTCGCGAAGATCACCCGCGAGCAGCTGCGGACGATCGCCGAGCAGAAGATGCCCGACCTCAATGCCAATGATCTCGACGCGGCGGAGAAGATCATCGCCGGCACAGCCCGGCAGATGGGCGTCACGATCGAGAACTAATCTCTGCACCGACAGTGGGAGGGCCGTGCGCTCGGCCCGTGACCACGACTCCGTCACGACATACAGGAGCTGACGATGAAGCGCAGCAAGGCATACCGGGCCGCTGCCGAGGCGATCGACCGGGACCGGTTCTACTCTCCACTCGAGGCGGTTCGCCTCGCCCGCCAGACCAACAGGACCAAGTACGACGCAACAGTCGAGGTCGCCCTTCGCCTTGGTGTCGACCCGCGTAAGGCCGACCAGATGGTCCGCGGAACCGTCAATCTGCCGCACGGCACCGGCAAGACCGCCAGGGTGCTGGTCTTCGCCGTGGGACCCAAGGCCGACGAGGCCCGGGCGGCCGGCGCTGACGTCGTCGGCGGCGACGAGCTGATCGAGGAAGTCCAGGGCGGACGCCTCGACTTCGACGCTGTCGTGGCTACGCCTGATCTGATGGGCAAGGTCGGTCGGCTAGGTCGCATCCTGGGCCCACGCGGGCTGATGCCGAACCCGAAGACCGGCACGGTGACGATGGACGTGACCAAGGCGGTCTCCGACATCAAGGGCGGCAAGATCGAGTTCCGCGTCGACCGGCACGCCAACCTGCACTTCGTGATCGGCAAGGTGTCGTTCTCCGACCAGGCGCTGACCGAGAACTATGCAGCGGCCATGGACGAGGTGACCCGGCTCAAGCCGTCGGCGGCGAAGGGCCGCTACGTGCGCAAGGCCACTCTTGCCACGACGATGGGACCGGGCATTCCGCTCGACCCGACGAAGACCAAGGTCACCGTCGAGGATCCTGCCGGCGCCTGACGGTTCAGCCGCTCGGGCAGTCTGATGATCCATCGTTCATGATTCGACGGAACGCAGTGACCTGGTCCGAGGTGTGATTTGGATGCGTCGCCCTTTGCCGCGTACCCTGATCGCTGCCAGAGACCGCCGGTCTTGCGATCATTCATCGCAACGAAGGTTCCGCGTCATGCGGGCGGCCCGCGCAGGTGAGACGACTGCTACGGCGTTCACGTCGTGGTAGACGCCCCGTGCCTGCGCCGGGGCGTTTCGCATGTCTGGGATCCCGGCGGGCACCCGACCGCGTCGAAGGAGTTCCATGGCCAGGTCTGACAAGTCGGCCACTGTCGCCGAGCTTGCCGACGAGCTCCGCGGTTCTACTGCAGTCGTGCTGACCGAGTACCGCGGCCTGTCCGTCAGGCAACTGACGGAACTGCGCCGGGCTCTCGGTGGCAACGCGTCCTACGCGGTGGTGAAGAACACCCTCACCAAGATCGCCGCCAAGGAGGCCGGCATCGACGGCATCGACGAGCATCTCGTCGGCCCATCGGCGATCGCATTCGTCAAGGGCGACCCGGTCGATGCCGCCAAGGGTCTGCGCGACTTCGCCAGGCTGCACCCGGTCTTGGTGATCAAGGGTGGCGTACTCGACGGCCAGCTCCTCTCGGCCGACGAAATCCGCCAGCTGGCGGACTTGGAGTCCCGCGAGGTACTGCTCGCCAAGATGGCCGGGGCGATGAAGGCGTCGCTCGTCAACGCCGCATCGCTGTTCAACGCTCCGCTCGCCAAGACTGCCCGCGTGGTAGAGGCGCTTCGGCAGAAGGTCGAGGCGGACGAGACGCCGACCGACCAGCCCTAAGCCTGAGGCTCGAACGAGCCCATCGACGACCCCACAACACCAGCCCGTTGTCAGGAAAGGAACCGCCACCATGGCGAAGCTCAGCACCGATGACCTCCTTGGTGCATTCAAGGAGATGTCCCTGATCGAGCTCTCCGAGTTCGTGAAGAAGTTCGAGGAGACGTTCGACGTCACCGCCGCCGCTCCGGTGGCCGTCGCGGCAGCTGCTCCGGCCGGTGCCGGGGCCGGTACGGCCGAGGAGGTTGTCGAGCAGGACGAGTTCGACGTCGTACTCGAAGCCGCCGGCGACAAGAAGATCCAGGTCATCAAGGAGGTCCGGGCTCTGACCAGCCTGGGGCTCAAGGAGGCCAAAGACCTCGTCGATGGCGCTCCCAAGCCGGTCTTGGAGAAGGTCAACAAGGAAGCTGCGGACAAGGCCCGCGAGCAGCTCGAGGGCGCCGGCGCCACTGTCACTGTGAAGTGACGCCCGGGGGCAGTTCTCCCTCCTGAGGCTTGACGAATAGAGCCGCGCGGGGGATGCTCGAACTGGCCAGAACAATCAGTCTGGCCGGATAGGGGACGGAACGTCTGCGGATGACGAGCCGCCACTCGACAGCAGTGAGCCTGATTGGCTAGACTGCTCATTTGCGCTGCCCTCAGCTCCTTCGTGCCCGCGTAGGTGAGGTCTGCGTTCGATTCCGACTGTGAGCCCTCGGAAGGACCACTTTGGCCGCCACGCGCACCGCTCCGACGACCGCCAACAGCAAGCGCCGCATCTCCTTCGCCAAGATCCGAGAGCCACTCGAGGTTCCCAACCTCCTTGCGCTCCAGATCGACAGCTTCGACTGGCTGCTCGGCAACTCGCGCTGGCAAGCGCGGGTCGAGACAGCGGAAGCCGAAGGTCGCGACGACCTGCCGTCCGCGTCTGGACTGCAGGAGATCCTCGACGAGATCAGCCCGATCGAGGACTTTTCCGGGACGATGTCCCTCTCTTTCTCGAACCCTCGTTTCGAGGATCCGAAGAACAGCATCGACGAGTGCAAGATGCGCGACTTCACCTACTCAGCGCCGCTGTTCGTCACCGCGGAGTTCATCAACAACGAGACGGGCGAGATCAAGTCGCAAACGGTGTTCATGGGCGACTTCCCGCTGATGACGGACAAGGGAACGTTCATCATCAACGGCACCGAGCGGGTCGTCGTCTCACAACTGGTTCGTTCTCCGGGCGTCTACTTCGAGCGCACCATGGACAAGACCTCGGACAAGGACGTCTTCACCGCGAAGGTCATCCCGTCCCGGGGTGCGTGGCTGGAGTTCGAGATCGACAAGCGGGACATGGTCGGTGTCCGGCTGGATCGCAAGCGCAAGCAGAACGTCACGGTGCTTCTGCAGGCAATGGGCTTCACCCGCGAGCAAATCCTTGCCGAGTTCGGTGACTACGAGGCGATGCGCCTCACCCTGGACAAGGACCACACCACCACCCAGGACGAAGCGCTGCTCGACATCTATCGCAAGATGCGCCCAGGCGAGCCGCCGACCCGCGAAGCCGCTCAGCAGCTGCTCGAGAACGCCTACTTCAACCCCAAGCGCTACGACCTGGCCAAGGTCGGCCGCTACAAGGTCAACAAGAAGCTCGGCCTGGAGCAGCCGCTGGACCAGAGCACGCTGACCCTCGAGGACATCGTCGCGACCCTGCGCTACCTGGTGCGGCTGCATGCGGGGGAGACCGAGTTCAGCCAGGGCAAGACCACCCTGCGCATCGAGACCGACGACATCGACCACTTCGGCAACCGCCGGGCGCGCACCGTCGGTGAGCTGATCCAGAACCAGGTCCGCACCGGCCTGTCCCGGATGGAGCGGGTGGTCCGGGAGCGGATGACTACGCAGGACGTCGAGGCCATCACGCCGCAGACACTGATCAACATCCGTCCCGTGGTGGCGGCGATCAAAGAGTTCTTCGGCACCTCCCAGCTGTCCCAGTTCATGGACCAGACGAACCCCCTGGCCGGGCTCACGCACAAGCGCCGGCTGTCGGCTCTCGGCCCGGGCGGGCTCTCGCGCGAGCGCGCCGGGTTCGAGGTCCGCGACGTGCACTCCTCGCACTACGGCCGGATGTGCCCGATCGAGACCCCTGAGGGCCCGAACATCGGCCTGATCGGCTCGCTGGCGACCTACGGCCGGATCAACGCCTTCGGTTTCGTCGAGACCCCCTACCGTCGGGTCAAGAACGGCAAGGTCAGCGACGACGTCGACTACCTCACCGCCGACGCGGAGGATCTGTTCGTCATCGCGCAGGCCAACGCACCGCTGTCCGACGACAACCGCTTCGCCGAGGACCGAGTGTCGGTACGCAAGCGTGGCGGTGAGCTCGAGCTCGTCCGCGCCGACATCGTCGACTACATGGATGTATCGCCCCGGCAGATGGTGTCGGTCGCGACGGCCATGATCCCGTTCCTCGAGCACGACGACGCCAACCGCGCCCTGATGGGCTCGAACATGCAGCGCCAGGCGGTGCCCTTGCTGCGCAGCGAGGCTCCGCTGGTCGGCACCGGCATGGAGCTGCACGCGGCGGTCGACGCCGGCGATGTTGTGGTCGCCGATAGGCCCGGCGTGGTCACCGAGGTGTCTGCCGACTACGTCACTGTGATGACCGACGACGGCGCATACCAGACCTACCAGATGGCCAAGTTCCACCGGTCCAACTCCGGCACCTGCATCAACCAGCGTCCGGTCGTCGACGAGGGCGACCGGATCCAGTCCGGGCAGGTCATCGCGGACGGCCCGTCGACGCAGGACGGCGAGATGGGCCTGGGCAAGAACCTGCTGGTCGCGTTCATGCCGTGGGAGGGCCACAACTACGAAGACGCGATCATCCTGTCCCAGCGCTTGATCAAGGACGACGTCCTCACCTCGATCCACATCGAGGAGCACGAGGTCGACGCACGAGACACCAAACTGGGTCCGGAGGAGATCACCCGGGATATCCCGAACGTCTCCGACGAGATCCTGGCCGATCTCGACGAGCGCGGGATCATCCGGATCGGCGCCGAGGTCCAGGCCGGCGACATCCTCGTCGGCAAGGTGACGCCCAAGGGCGAGACCGAGCTGACGCCGGAAGAGCGCCTGCTGCGCGCCATCTTCGGCGAGAAGGCCCGCGAGGTGCGGGACACGTCGCTGAAGGTTCCGCACGGCGAGACCGGCAAGGTGATCGGCGTCCGGCTCTTCGACCGCGACGAGGGCGACGAGCTGCCACCTGGTGTCAACCAGCTGGTCCGGGTCTACATCGCCCAGATGCGCAAGATCCAGGACGGTGACAAGCTCGCCGGCCGACACGGTAACAAGGGCGTCATCTCGAAGATCCTGCCGGTGGAGGACATGCCGTTCCTTGCGGACGGCACCCCGGTCGACATCGTGCTGAATCCGCTGGGTGTGCCGAGCCGGATGAACCTCGGCCAGGTGCTGGAGACGCACCTGGGCTGGGTGGCCAAGTCCGGCTGGCGGATCGACGGGTCGGAGACCGAGTGGAAGAAGCGGCTGCACGAGATCGGCGCCGCCGAGGCGGTGCCGGGCACCAAGGTGGCGACGCCGGTGTTCGACGGCGCCCGCGAGGACGAGATCACCGGGCTGTTGGCATCGAGCCTGCCCAACCGTGACGGCGACGCGCTGGTAGGTCCCGACGGCAAGGCACTGCTGTTCGACGGCCGCTCCGGTGAGCCGTTCCCGCACCCGGTCGCCGTCGGGTACATCTACATGCTCAAGCTCAACCACCTGGTCGACGACAAGATCCACGCCAGGGCGACCGGCCCATACTCGATGATCACGCAGCAGCCACTGGGCGGAAAGGCCCAGTTCGGCGGGCAGCGGTTCGGCGAGATGGAGGTCTGGGCGCTGCAGGCCTACGGCGCCGCCTATGCCTTGCAAGAGCTGCTGACGATCAAGTCCGACGACGTCACCGGCCGGGTCAAGGTGTACGAGGCCATCGTCAAGGGCGAGAACATCCCGGAGCCGGGAATTCCGGAGTCGTTCAAGGTGTTGATCAAGGAGATGCAGTCCCTGTGCCTCAACGTGGAGGTTCTCTCCAGCGACGGCACCCAGATCGAGATGCGCGACACCGACGAGGACGTCTTCCGGGCGGCCGAGGAGTTGGGGATCGACCTGTCGCGGCGGGAGCCGAGCAGCGTGGAAGAGGTCTGACCATCCCGAGCCCGACTTTCAAACCTACTGGCGACTGACTGAAACTGAGAGAAGGACCCACGTGCTCGACGTCAATTTCTTCGACGAGCTGCGGATCGGCCTGGCCACGGCGGACGACATCCGGCAGTGGTCGCACGGCGAGGTCAAGAAGCCGGAGACGATCAACTACCGCACCTTGAAGCCGGAGAAGGACGGGCTGTTCTGCGAGAAGATCTTCGGCCCGACCCGCGACTGGGAGTGTTACTGCGGCAAGTACAAGCGGGTCCGGTTCAAGGGCATCATCTGTGAGCGCTGCGGCGTCGAGGTCACCCGGGCCAAGGTGCGTCGCGAGCGGATGGGGCACATCGAGCTGGCGGCTCCCGTCACCCACATCTGGTACTTCAAGGGCGTCCCGTCCCGGCTGGGCTACCTGCTCGACCTGGCTCCGAAGGACCTGGAGAAGGTCATCTACTTCGCCGCCTACATGATCACCTGGGTCGACGAAGATGCGCGCCACCGCGACCTCGCATCGCTCGAGGGCCAGATCGACATCGAGCGCAAGGAGATCGAGAAGCGCCGCGACAGCGACGTCGAGGACCGCGCCAAGAAGCTAGAGGCCGACCTGGCCGAGCTCGAGGCCGAGGGCGCCAAGGGTGACGTGCGGCGGAAGGTCCGAGAGTCGGCCGACCGGGAGATGAGCCAGATCCGCAAGCGGGCCGACGCCGAAATCGACCGGTTGAACGCGGTCTGGGACCGCTTTCGCACGCTCAAGGTCCAGGATCTCGAGGGCGACGAGATGTTGTACCGGGAAATGCGCGACCGGTTCGGCCTCTACTTCCGCGGCGGCATGGGCGCCCAGGCGATCAAGGAGCGGCTGGAGAGCTTTGACCTCGAGGGCGAGGCCCTGAACCTGCGGGAAATCATCCGCACCGGCAAGGGGCAGAAGAAGACCCGGGCTCTCAAGCGGCTCAAGGTCGTCTCCGCATTCCTTACCACCCGCAACGATGCCCGCGGCATGGTGCTCGACGCCGTCCCGGTCATCCCGCCGGACCTTCGCCCGATGGTGCAGCTCGACGGCGGCCGGTTCGCCACCAGTGACCTGAACGATCTCTACCGGCGGGTCATCAACCGGAACAACCGGCTCAAGCGACTGCTCGACCTGGGTGCGCCAGAGATCATCGTGAACAACGAGAAGCGGATGCTACAGGAGTCTGTCGACGCGTTGTTCGACAACGGCCGGCGCGGCCGGCCGGTCACCGGGCCGGGCAACCGGCCGCTGAAGTCGATCTCGGACATGCTCAAGGGCAAGCAGGGCCGGTTCCGGCAGAACCTGCTGGGCAAGCGCGTCGACTACTCCGGCCGGTCGGTCATCGTCGTCGGCCCGCAGCTGAAACTGCACCAGTGCGGCCTGCCGAAGGGCATGGCGATCGAGCTGTTCAAGCCATTCGTCATGAAGCGGCTGGTCGACCTCAACCACGCCCAGAACATCAAGAGCGCCAAGCGGATGGTCGAGCGCGCTCGCCCGATCGTCTGGGATGTCCTCGAGGAGGTCATCGCCGAGCATCCGGTGCTGCTCAACCGGGCGCCTACGCTGCACCGGCTGGGCATCCAGGCATTCGAGCCGCAGCTGATCGAGGGCAAGGCCATCCAGATCCATCCGCTGGTCTGCACGGCATTCAACGCGGACTTCGACGGCGACCAGATGGCCGTGCACCTGCCGCTGTCCGCGGAAGCGCAGGCCGAGGCGCGAGTCTTGATGCTGTCCAGCAACAACATTCTCAAGCCGGCCGACGGCCGGCCCGTGACGATGCCGACTCAGGACATGATCCTCGGTATCTACTTCCTGACCAGCATGCGCGAAGGCGAGGTCGGCGAAGGGCGGGCGTTCTCGTCGCCGGCCGAGGCCATCCGGGCGTTCGACGCGGGCGTGTTGTCTATGCAGGCTGCGGTCAAGTTGCGCCTGACCGGGATAGTCCCGCCACCGGGATGGCAGGTGCCGGAGGACTGGCAGCCTGGCCAGCCGATCACGCTCGACACCACGCTGGGCCGGGCATTGTTCAACGAGGCCATGCCCGAGGACTACGCGTTCGTCAACGAGGAGGTCGACAAGAAGCGTCTCGGCGCCATCGTCAACGACCTCGCCGAGCGCTACCAGAAGATCCAGGTCGCGGCCACCCTCGACGCGCTCAAAGAGGCTGGCTTCTACTGGGCCACCCGGTCCGGCGTCACGGTCTCCGTCGAGGACATCGCGACCCCGGCCGAGAAGCAGCAGATCCTCGAGGAGTACGAGGCCAAGGCCGAGAAGGTCGAGCGCAACTTCGAGCGCGGCGTGATCTCCAGCGGAGAGCGTCGCGAGGAGCTCATCGACATCTGGACCGACGCGACCAGCAAGGTCGACGACGCCATCCGCGAGGCGTTCGACCGCGACAACACCATCCACATGATGGTCCACTCCGGTGCGCGCGGTAACTGGATGCAGATCCGCCAGCTGGCAGGCATGCGTGGACTGGTGGCCAACCCGAAGGGCGAGACCATCCCGCGGCCGATCAAGGCCAGCTTCCGGGAGGGCCTGTCCGTGCTGGAGTTCTTCATCTCCACCCACGGCGCGCGCAAGGGTCTGGCCGACACGGCGCTGCGGACCGCCGACTCGGGATACCTGACCCGCCGGCTCGTGGATGTTTCCCAGGATGTGATCATCCGCGAGACCGACTGCGGCACCGAACGCGGGCTGCTCCTTCCCATCGCGGTGCACAACGCCGAGGGCACGCTCGTCCTGGCCGAGGACGTCGAGACCAGCGTCTACGCTCGTTCCCTCGCCGAGGACGTCTCGGCCACAGACGGCTCCCCGATCGCCACTGCCGGCACGGACCTCGGCGACGTCGAGATCCGCCGGCTGATCGACGCCAGTGTCGAGCAGGTCCGCGTGCGCAGCGTGCTGACCTGCGAGAGCAAGTCCGGCGTGTGCGCGATGTGCTACGGCCGTTCGCTCGCCAGCGGGAAGCTGGTCGATGTCGGCGAGGCGGTGGGCATCGTAGCCGCACAGTCGATCGGCGAGCCCGGGACCCAGCTGACCATGCGGACGTTCCACACCGGCGGCGTCGCAGGTGAGGACATCACCCACGGCTTGCCGCGCGTCGTCGAGCTGTTCGAGGCGCGTGCCCCCAAGGGGAAGGCCCCGATCGCCGAAGCCGCAGGTCGGGCCCGAATCGACGAGGACGGCAAGGGCCCCAAGGTCGTCGTTGTTCCTGACGACGGGTCCGACGAGCAGGCGTTCTCGATCTCCCGCCGGGTACTGGACTGGACCAACCGGCGCAGCCCGGGTATCGCCCAATGGCGGGTCCAGGACGGTGACCGTGTCGAGGTCGGGGAACTGCTGCACGCCGGCACCGCCGACCCGCACGACGTGCTCCGGGTGCTCGGCCAGCGGGCCGTGCAGGTCTTCCTCACCGATCAGGTGCAGGAGGTCTACCGGTCGCAGGGAGTGTCGATCCACGACAAGCACATCGAGATCATCGTGCGGCAGATGCTGCGCCGGATCACTGTTCTGGAAAGCGGCGACGCCGACCTGTTGCCGGGCGAGCTCGTGGAGCGTTCGCGGTTCGAGGGCGAGAACCGCCGGGTGGTCGGGGATGGTGGTCAGCCCGCGTCGGGCCGGCCGCAGCTGATGGGCATCACGAAGGCGTCGCTCGCGACTGATTCGTGGTTGTCGGCGGCGTCGTTCCAGGAGACGACCCGGGTGCTGACCGAGGCGGCGATCAACGCCAAGTCCGACCCATTGATCGGGCTGAAGGAGAACGTGATCCTCGGCAAGCTGATCCCGGCCGGTACCGGGCTCTCCCGCTACCGCAACCTGCGGGTCGAGCCGACCGAGGAGGCCAAGGCGGCCATGTACTCCATGGTCGACTACGGCGCGGACTACTCCGACTACGAGTTCGGGCAGGGCTCCGGCGAGGCCGTCCGCCTCGAGGATTACGACTTCGGCTCGTACAGCTGACCGGAGCACGATGGAGGGCCGCTTGCTGGGTGGTGCTCAGCCCAGCAAGCGAGCCCAATCGGAGGCGGAGGTCGCGGTGGCGCGCGTCGGCGAAGTGACGACCGGTCGAGTGATCCACAGGGCCGCTGGACCGCTTTGACCCGCGACTGGCCGAACGGGTAGCCTGAATCTTCGTGCCTGGAGTCCTCCGGGCCGTCCAGCGTGCTCGCACGCACGCCGGAGTACCACCGACCACACGCCGTCCGGTTGCTGGCGGCGCCGGGTGGGCCGGGCCGACACGCCCGACCGCGGGGGTCGTCGGCATACCACCGACCTCCCAGACCGCCGGCGCCAGTCCCGGCCGGTGACCCACCCAGACCCGCACACCCCTCGACTCACGGAGACGTAGTGCCCACGATCCAGCAGTTGGTCCGCAAGGGCCGCGAGGAGAAGACCTCCCGCAACAAGACCGCGGCGCTCAAAGGCAGCCCGCAGCGCCGCGGGGTGTGCACACGCGTCTACACGACCACTCCGAAGAAGCCCAATTCCGCTCTGCGCAAGGTCGCCCGAGTGCGGTTGACCAGCCAGATGGAGGTGACCGCGTACATCCCTGGCGTGGGTCACAACCTGCAGGAGCACTCGATGGTCCTCATCCGCGGTGGCCGGGTCCGAGACCTGCCGGGGGTTCGATACAAGATCATCCGCGGCTCGCTGGACACCCAGGGCGTGAAGAGCCGCAAGCAGGCCCGAAGCCGTTACGGCGCGAAGAAGGAGAAGAGCTGATGCCGCGCAAGGGCCCCGCCGCGAAGCGGCCGATCGTCGTCGACCCGGTCTACAACTCCCCGCTGGTCACCCAGCTGGTGAACAAGGTGCTGCGCGATGGCAAGAAGTCCGTCGCCGAGTCGATCGTGCACGGCGCTCTGGAGGGCTGCCGGGAGAAGACCGGCACCGACCCGGTCGTCACTCTCAAGCGAGCGCTGGACAACGTTCGGCCGACCCTCGAGGTCAAGAGCCGGCGGGTCGGCGGTGCAACCTATCAGGTCCCGGTCGAGGTGCGGGCGAGTCGCAGTACGACGCTCGCGCTGCGCTGGCTGGTCGGCTACTCCCGCGCGCGCCGCGAGACGACCATGACCGAGCGACTGATGAACGAGCTCCTCGATGCCTCCAACGGCCTCGGCGCGAGCGTCAAGCGGCGCGAGGACACCCACAAGATGGCCGAGTCCAACAAGGCCTTCGCCCATTACCGCTGGTAACACCGCGGCACAGACATCGTTAGAGGAAGCGACGCACCAAGATGGTCACCGACCTTCGCACGCTCGACCTGGCCAGGGTCCGCAACATCGGGATCATGGCCCACATCGACGCGGGCAAGACCACGACCACCGAGCGCATCCTGTTCTACACCGGGATCAACTACAAGATCGGTGAGGTCCACGAGGGCGCAGCCACGATGGACTGGATGGAGCAGGAGCAGGAGCGTGGAATCACCATCACCTCCGCTGCCACCACCTGTCAGTGGGACGGCCACATCATCAACATCATCGACACGCCCGGCCACGTCGACTTCACCGTGGAAGTCGAACGTTCGCTGCGGGTCCTGGACGGCGCGGTGGCCGTGTTCGACGGCGTCGCCGGGGTGGAGCCGCAGTCCGAGCAGGTGTGGCGGCAGGCGACGAAGTACCACGTCCCACGCATCTGCTTCGTCAACAAGATGGATCGCGTCGGCGCCGAGTTCCATCGCTGCGTCGACATGATCGTCACCCGGCTCAAGGCCGTGCCCCTGGTCGTGCAGCTGCCGATCGGGGCCGAAGCTGACTTCCGCGGCGTCATCGACCTCGTCGGCATGCAGGCCCTGATCTGGAGCGCCGAAGCCGAGAAGGGCGAGATGTACGACACCGTCGACATCCCGGCCAGTCACGCCGAGGCGGCCGCCGAATACCGCGACAAGCTGCTCGAGACCATTGCCGAGAACGACGACGAGATGATGGAGCTCTACCTCGAGGGCGAGGAGCCTTCCGAGAAGGCCCTGATAGCTGCGATCCGGCGGGCCACGATCGCCGGCAAGCTCACTCCGGTGCTGTGCGGCTCGGCGTTCAAGAACAAGGGCGTGCAGCCGATGCTCGACGCCGTGGTCCGCTATTTGCCGTCCCCGCTCGATGTCGGTGCCGTCGAGGGGCACGCGGTCGGCGACGAGAGCGACGTCATGCTTCGCGTGCCGGACGAGAACGCGCCGGTGTCGGCGTTGGCCTTCAAGATCATGAGCGACCAGCACCTGGGCAAGCTCACGTTCGTCCGGGTGTACTCAGGCACGCTGAAAGCCGGTGCGCAGGTGCTGAACAGCACCAAGGGGCACAAGGAGCGGATCGGCAAGATCTACCGGATGCACGCGAACAAGCGGGAAGAGATCCGCCTCGCCAGCGCGGGTCAGATCGTCGCGGTCATGGGGTTGAAGGACACCACGACCGGTGACACGCTCAGCGCGCCGGAGGCTCCGGTCATCCTCGAGTCGATGACCTTCCCGGCTCCGGTCATCTCGGTCGCCATCGAGCCACGCACGAAGGCCGACCAGGAGAAGTTGTCCACGGCGATCCAGCGGCTGGCCGAGGAGGACCCAACCTTCCAGGTCCGTACGGACGATGACACCGGGCAGACGATCATCTCCGGGATGGGCGAACTGCACCTCGAGGTGCTGGTCGACCGGATGAAGCGGGAGTTCCGAGTCGAGGCGAATGTCGGCAAGCCGCAGGTCGCGTACCGCGAGACGATCCGTCGTCGGGTGGAGAAGGTCGAGTACACCCACAAGAAGCAGACCGGGGGTTCCGGTCAGTTCGGCCGGGTGGTGATCGACATCGAGCCGACCAGGGGCGGCGGTGACGGCGGGTACGAGTTCGTCAACGCCATCACCGGAGGGCGCATCCCGCGGGAGTTCATCCCGGCAGTCGACGAGGGCATCCAGGAAGCAATGGAGTTCGGCGTGATCGCTGGGTACCCACTGGTCGACGTCAAGGTGACCCTGCGCGACGGGGCGTACCACGACGTGGACTCCTCCGAGCTCGCCTTCAAGATCGCCGGTTCGATGGCCTTCAAGGAAGCGGCTCGGAAGGCCGACCCGGCGCTCTTGGAGCCGATCTTCTCGGTCGAGGTGACGACGCCGGAGGACTACATGGGCGACGTGATCGGCGACCTCAACTCCCGCCGCGGCCACATCCAGGCGATGGAGGAGCGCACGGGCGCCCGCGTGATCAAGGCGCTGGTCCCGCTTTCGGAGATGTTCGGCTACGTCGGAGACCTCCGCAGCAGGACGCAGGGCAGGGCGAGTTACTCCATGCAGTTCGACTCGTACGCCGAGATCCCGAAGAACGTCGCGGAAGAGATCATCAAGAAGGCCCGGGGCGAGTAACCAGGTCCCGGCCGACCAACGAGAAGACGAAGTACCAGTCCCAACAGGAGGACCCCACAGTGGCGAAGGCGAAGTTCGAGCGGACCAAGCCGCACGTCAACATCGGCACCATCGGTCACATCGACCATGGCAAAACGACGCTGACGGCGGCCATCACCAAGGTCTTGCACGACAAGCACCCCGACCTCAACCCGTACACGCCGTTCGACGAGATCGACAAGGCGCCAGAAGAGAAGCAGCGCGGCATCACGATCTCGATCGCCCACGTCGAGTACCAGACCGACAAGCGGCACTACGCGCATGTCGACTGCCCCGGCCACGCCGACTACATCAAGAACATGATCACCGGCGCGGCGCAGATGGACGGCGCGATCCTGGTCGTAGCCGCCACCGACGGCCCGATGCCCCAGACGAAGGAGCACGTGCTGCTGGCCCGTCAGGTCGGTGTGCCGTACATCGTCGTTGCACTGAACAAGGCCGACATGGTCGACGACGAGGAGATCCTCGAGCTGGTCGAGCTCGAGGTGCGCGAGCTGCTCTCCTCCTACGAGTTCCCCGGCGACGACCTGCCGGTGGTACGGGTGTCGGCACTGAAGGCGCTCGAGGGCGACCCGGAGTGGATCCAGGCCGTCGACGAGCTCCTCAGCGCGGTCGACGAGTCCATCCCGGAGCCGGTGCGCGACATCGACAAGCCCTTCCTGATGCCGATCGAGGACGTCTTCACGATCAGCGGACGCGGCACGGTGGTGACCGGCCGGGTGGAACGCGGTGTCCTCAAGCCGATGGAGGAGGTCGAGATCGTCGGCATCCACGACCGGTCCCAGAAGACGGTCGTGACCAGTGTCGAGATGTTCCGAAAGGTTCTCGACGACGCGCGCGCCGGGGAGAACGTCGGGCTGCTGCTCCGCGGCACCAAGAAGGAAGACGTGGAGCGCGGCATGGTCGTCATCAAGCCGGGTACGACCACTCCGCACACCAACTTTGAGGTGCAGGTTTACATCCTGTCCAAAGACGAGGGCGGCCGGCACACTCCGTTCTTCAACAACTACCGCCCGCAGTTCTACTTCCGGACGACGGACGTGACCGGCGTGGTGACCCTGCCCGAGGGCACCGAGATGGTCATGCCCGGCGACAACACCGAGATGTCGGTCGAGCTGATCCAGCCGATCGCCATGGAGGAGCAGCTCAAGTTCGCGATCCGCGAGGGCGGCCGCACGGTCGGCGCCGGACGGGTCACGAAGATCAACAAGTAGGAGCCCGCAGGGGCCCGGACTCGTGTTCACCCGGCCCCCGTCGGCGCCCCGGTAGTTCCCATGGATTAGTCAGGGGCTGGCGGGCTCTGGCATACTGTTCAGGTTGCTCGGCGGAGGCCGCCGGGGTGCGTCGGGCCTGGAGTCGATCCAGGTCGGCGCCCGGACCGGAGACCTCCACCCGAAGTCCGGCATCGTGTCGGGCCTTCCGAATCCCCGATCCGTTCGAGTCCGCGCCAGCCTCTTTGCGGCCTGCGTGTGCGACACGCCCGACCGCGGGGGTCGGAGGCTCGGCGACGATCGCGGGCGCTTCGGAACTCCGAACATCGGTCGGTTCCATAGCGGCACGAGAGAAGGACTACACCTAGCCATGGCGGGACAGAAGATCCGCATCCGGCTCAAGGCCTACGACCACGAGGTCATCGACTCGTCGGCGCGCAAGATCGTCGACACGGTGACGCGCACGGGCGCACACGTCGCCGGCCCGGTGCCGCTACCCACCGAGAAGAACGTCTACTGCGTCATCCGATCGCCGCACAAGTACAAGGACAGCCGCGAGCACTTCGAGATGCGCACGCACAAACGGCTCATCGACATTATCGACCCCACGCCGAAGACCGTCGACTCGCTGATGCGGCTCGACCTGCCGGCGGGTGTCGACATCGAGATCAAGCTGTAGAGGACGCGCCACATGACCATTCAGGCGAGTCTCAAGGGCCTGCTCGGCGAGAAGCTGGGCATGACCCAGGTGTGGGACGACAACAACCGAGTCGTCCCGGTGACTGTGGTCAAGGCTGGGCCGTGTGTCGTGACCCAAGTCCGCACCCCGCAGACCGACGGCTACGACGCCGTCCAGATCGCGTACGGCGCGACGAATCCGCGCAAGGTCACCCAGCCGATGAAAGGGCACTTCGACAAGGCTGGCGTCACTCCTCGCCGGCACACGGTCGAGCTCCGGACGGCCGATGCCTCCGAGTACAGCCTGGGTCAGGAGCTCACGGTCGAGTTGTTCGAGCCCGGGCAGGTCGTCGACGTCGTCGGGACGAGCAAGGGCAAAGGCTTCGCCGGGGTGGTGAAGCGGCACGGTTTCGCCGGCCTTCGCGCCTCTCACGGTGTCCAGCGCAAGCACCGCTCGCCGGGCTCCATCGGCGGGTGCGCCACCCCCGGGCGGGTCTTTCGCGGCCAGCGGATGCCTGGCCGGATGGGCGGGGTCCGAGTGACCGCGCAGAACGTGAGCGTGCATTCCGTGGACGCCGACCAGGGGCTGCTGCTGCTCAAAGGCGCTGTTCCTGGCCCTACCGGTGGGCTCGTTCTGGTCAAGACCGCCGCGAAGGCCGAGGTCCAACCGTGATGAAGATCAACGTCAGGACCGCCGCCGGAAAGAAGGCCGGCAGCGTCGAACTCCCCGCGGACGTCTTCGACGTAACGGTCAACGTTCCGCTGATCCACCAGGTGGTTGTCGCCCAGCTCGCTGCGGCGCGGCGGGGCACACACAGCACCAAATCCAGGGGCGAGGTCTCCGGCGGCGGGCGCAAGCCCTACCGCCAAAAGGGCACCGGCCGAGCGCGGCAGGGCTCGACCCGGGCGCCGCAATTCGCCGGCGGCGGTGTCGTGCACGGTCCGACGCCGCGCGACTACGCCCAGCGGACACCGAAGAAGATGAAGGCCGCTGCCCTGCGCGGCGCCCTGTCCGACCGGGCCCGGCACGGCCACGTCCACGTCGTCACGGGCTTCGTCGACGGCGACACACCGTCGACGAAGTCGGCACTGGCCGTACTCGGGTCGATAACCGAGAGCCGCCAGGTGCTCGTGGTAGCGGCGCGCGGTGACGACGTCACGGTGAAGAGCCTGCGCAACGCCCCTCAGGTGCACCTGCTGACACCCGACCAGCTCAATACGTACGACGTGTTGTGCGCCGACGATGTCGTGTTCACCGGGACCGCTCTCGAGGCGTTCCTCGCCCGCTCCACCGCTGATGCGGCTGCCGAGGCCACGAACGAGTCCGACGTCGAAACGACCGAGGAGGTGGCCGAGTGAGCGCCATTCACAAGGATCCGCGCGACGTGCTGCGGGGGCCGGTCGTCTCCGAGAAGAGCTACGGCCTGCTCGACGAGAACAAGTACACGTTCGTCGTCGCGCCCGACGCGAACAAGACCGAGATCAAGATCGCGGTCGAGAAGGTGTTCGACGTGACGGTGACCGGTGTGAACACGCAGAACCGCCAGGGCAAGCGCCGTCGCACCCGCTTCGGCGTGGGCCGGCGGCCGGATACCAAGCGGGCGATCGTGACCGTGGCCGAAGGTCAGCGCATCGACATCTTCGGAGGCCCGGTCTCCTGACCAGGCCACGATGACGAGGACGAGAAATGGGCATTCGTAAGTACAAGCCGACAACGCCGGGCCGTCGTGGCGCCAGCGTGGCCGACTTCGTCGAGGTCACCCGCTCCGAACCGGAGAAGTCGCTGGTGCGCCCGCTGCCCCGCAAAGGCGGACGCAACAACGCGGGGAAGATCACGACCAGGCACCAGGGCGGTGGCCACAAGCGCCAGTTTCGAGTGATCGACTTCCGCCGCTCGGACAAGGACGGTGTGCCGGCCAAGGTTGCGCACATCGAGTACGACCCGAATCGCACGGCCCGGATCGCCCTGCTGCACTACGTCGACGGTGAGAAGCGGTACATCCTGGCGCCGACCCGGTTGACGCAGGGGGGTCTGGTAGAGGCCGGCCCGCGGGCTGACATCAAGCCCGGTAACAACCTACCGCTGCGAAACATCCCGGTCGGGACCGTCGTGCACGCCATCGAGCTGCGGCCCGGCGGCGGCGCCAAGATCGCTCGCTCGGCCGGTGCCCGAGTGCAACTCGTCGCGAAGGAGGGCACCTGGGCACAGCTGCGGATGCCCTCTGGTGAAATCCGCAACGTCGACGTCCGCTGCCGCGCCACCGTCGGTGAGGTCGGCAACGCCGAGCAGTCCAACATCAACTGGGGCAAGGCCGGCCGGATGCGCTGGAAGGGCAAGCGGCCCGCGGTCCGTGGTGTCGCCATGAACCCCGTCGACCACCCACATGGCGGCGGCGAGGGCAAGAGCTCGGGTGGGCGCCACCCGGTGAACCCAAACGGCCGACCGGAAGGCCGGACCCGTCGAGCCAACAAGCCCAGTGACCGTCAGATCGTCCGCCGTCGCAAGACCGGCAAGAAGCGTTGATCGGGAGCAGGTAGAGCATGCCGCGCAGCCTCAAGAAGGGCCCCTTCGTCGACGAGCACCTGGCCAAGAAGGTCGAGGTGCAGAACACGAAGGGCACCAAGAACGTGATCAAGACGTGGTCGCGTCGGTCCATGATCGTGCCGGACATGATCGGGCACACCATCGCGGTCCACGACGGTCGCAAGCACGTGCCGATCTTCATCACCGAGTCGATGATCGGCCACAA
Organism: Jiangellaceae bacterium; assembly: GCA_035697245.1. Lineage (GTDB taxonomy): Bacteria > Actinomycetota > Actinomycetes > Jiangellales > Jiangellaceae > JACVRX01. Next base: position 10,435 of record DASSDH010000159.1, on the reverse strand, counting down.
GCTGGGCGAGTTCGCGCCGACCCGGACCTTCCGAGGCCACGAGAAGGACGACCGGCGCGCCCGGCGCCGGTGAGTTCACCACGAGATTGACGAGAGCTAGGAGTCGTGATGGAAGCCAGGGCCCAGGCGCGGTTCGTCCGCGTCACGCCCATGAAGGCGCGCCGCGTGGTGGACCTGATCCGGGGAATGCAGGCAGACGAGGCGGCAGCCATCCTGCGGTTCGCGCCGCAGGCCGCTGCCGAACCGGTGCGCAAGGTGCTCGAGAGCGCGATGGCGAACGCCGAGGACAACGGCGGCGCCGCTGCTGACTCGCTCTACGTGGCGCAGGCCTACGTGGACGAGGGCCCGACGATCAAGCGGTTCCGGCCACGAGCGCAAGGCCGGGCCTACCGGATCAACAAGCGCACCAGCCACATCACCGTCGTCGTCGAAGAACGTATGCCGGTGCAGCGCACCCGCCGCACCGCCGGTTCGAAGGGAGGGGCCCGCTAGTGGGTCAGAAGATCAACCCGCACGGGTTCCGGCTCGGCATCTCCACCGACCACAAGAGCCGGTGGTTCGCCGACAGCACTACCCCGGGTCAGCGGTATCGGGACTACGTCTCCGAAGACGTGGCCATCCGCAAGCTGATGAGCAAGGGCATGGAGCGCGCGGGTATCGCCAAGGTCGACATCGAGCGGACCCGGGATCGGGTCCGGGTCGACATCCACACCGCCCGGCCGGGAATTGTCATCGGCCGCCGAGGCGCCGAAGCCGACCGGCTGCGGACGGAGCTGGAGAACCTCACCGGCAAGCAGGTGCAGCTCAACATCCTCGAGGTGAAGCAACCGGAGATCGACGCGCAGCTCGTCGCCCAAGGGGTCGCCGAGCAGCTTTCGGCCCGGGTGGCGTTCCGCCGGGCCATGCGTAAGTCGATCCAGACCACCATGCGCGCCGGGGCCAAAGGCATCCGGGTGCAATGTTCTGGCCGCCTGGGCGGTGCGGAGATGAGCCGGTCGGAGTTCTACCGAGAGGGCCGGGTGCCACTGCACACGCTTCGAGCCGACGTCGACTACGGCTTCTACGAGGCCAAGACCACCTTCGGCCGGATCGGGGTCAAGGTATGGATCTACAAGGGCGACCTCGCCGGCTCTCGCGCCGAGCGCGAGGCGCAGGCCGCCCAGGCGCGGGTCCAGCAGCAGCGCAGGCGGCCGGAGCGGCGCCGCCCGGCCCGTGGTGACGCGCGCAGCGAGCAGGTCGGCGGCGTGGCGGCCGCGACCGAGGCAGCGGTCAGCACGGCCCCGAGCAGCGAGCAGGAGGCCTGAGCATGCTGATCCCGCGCAGGGTCAAGCACCGCAAGCAGCACCACCCGACGCGGCGGGGTATGGCCAAAGGGGGGACCTCGCTCGCATTTGGTGAGTACGGCATTCAGGCGGTCGAAGGCCACTACGTGACCAACCGGCAGATCGAGTCGGCTCGTATCGCCATCACCCGGCACATCCGCCGCGGGGGCAAGGTGTGGATCAACATCTACCCCGATCGTCCGCTGACGAAGAAGCCCGCCGAGACCCGGATGGGTTCCGGTAAAGGCTCGCCCGAGTGGTGGATCGCCAACGTCAAACCCGGCCGGGTCATGTTCGAGCTCTCCTACCCCAACGAGAAGGTGGCGCGGCAGGCGCTCACCCGGGCCATGCACAAGCTGCCCATGAAGGCTCGGATCGTCACGCGCGAGGGAGGCGAGTTCTGATGGCCGTCGGTTCGAAGGACCTCACCGCCGCAGCACTTCGGGCCATGTCCGATGCCGACCTGGTCAGCGAGCTGCACAAAGCCAAGGAAGGGCTGTTCAACCTTCGTTTTCAGGCTGCGACCGGTCAGTTGGAGAGTCATGGACGGCTCAAGGCGGTCCGCCGAGACATCGCCCGGATCTACACGATCATGCGTGAACGTGAGCTCGGCATCACCGCACTGGTCGACGATTCCCACGCCACCTCAGGTGGTGCCGCATGACGAGCAAGAAAGACACCGACGTGACCGAACAGACCAAGTCTCGCGGCTTTCGCAAGGTGCGCGAGGGCCTTGTCGTCAGCGACAAGATGGACAAGACCGTGGTAGTCGCGGTCGAAGACCGGTTCAAGCACCCGCTGTACGGCAAGGTCGTGCGCCGCACCAACAAGCTGAAAGCTCATGACGAACAGAACAGCGCCGTCGTCGGCGACCGGGTTCTGCTGATGGAGACCCGTCCGCTGTCGGCGACCAAGCGCTGGCGCGTGGTGGAAGTCGTGGAGAAAGCGAAATGATCCAGCAGGAGTCGCGGCTACGCGTCGCCGACAACACCGGCGCCAAGGAACTGCTATGTATCCGCGTTCTCGGTGGTTCCGGCCGCCGTTACGCCGGCATCGGTGACGTCATCGTCGCCACTGTCAAGGACGCGATCCCTGGCAGTGGAGTCAAGAAGGGCGAGGTCGTCAAGGCCGTCGTCGTACGTACCGCCAAGGAGCGTCGCCGACCCGACGGCTCGTACATCCGCTTCGACGAGAACGCCGCTGTGATCATCAGGGACGGCGGGGACCCGCGCGGAACACGCATTTTCGGTCCGGTCGGACGTGAACTTCGCGAGAAGAGATTCATGCGGATCATCTCGCTGGCCCCGGAGGTGCTCTGAACATGCGGATCAAGAAAGGTGACACCGTGGTGGTGATCGCTGGCAAGGACAAAGGCGCGATCGGCAAGGTGATCGTGGCCTATCCGAATGACGGCAGGATCCTGGTCGAAGGCGTCAACCGCATCACCAAACACACCAAGACGGTGCAGAGCGCACGAGGAGCCAAGTCCGGCGGCATCGTGCACCAGGAGGCTCCGATCAAGGTGAGCAACGTGATGCTCGCCGTCGAGGTGGAGATCGACGGTGACAAGAAGACCGTCGGCACCAGGGTCGGATACCGAGTCGACGACAACGGCAACAAGGTCCGGTTCGCGAAGCGAACCGGAGAGGACATCTGATGAGCACGACGACTGAAACCGAGACCTCGACGCTGCCGCGGCTCAAGCAGCGGTATCGCGAGGAGATCGTTCCAGCCCTGCGTGGGCAGTTCGACTTCGCGAACGTCATGCAGGTGCCGACCGTCACCAAGGTCGTCGTCAACATGGGAGTGGGTGACGCCGCCCGCGACGCCAAGCTGATCGACGGCGCCATCCGGGACCTGCAGGCGATCACCGGCCAGAAGCCCGCCGTCACGAAGGCCCGCCGGTCGATCGCGCAGTTCAAGCTGCGTGAAGGCATGCCGATCGGCGCCCACGTCACGCTGCGTGGCGACCGGATGTGGGAGTTTCTGGACCGGCTCACCTCGATCGCGCTGCCACGCATCCGCGACTTCAGAGGCTTGTCGCCCAAGCAGTTCGACGGCCGGGGCAACTACACCTTCGGTCTCACCGAGCAGGCGGTGTTCCACGAGATCAACCAGGACACCATCGACCGGGTTCGTGGCATGGACATCACAGTCGTGACGACCGCCGAGTCCGATGATCATGGCCGGGCCCTGTTGCGGCTTCTGGGCTTTCCCTTCAAGGAGAACTGACGTGGCAAAGAAGGCCTTGATCAACAAGGCGAACGCGAAGCCCAAGTTCGCGGTGCGCGCTTACAGCCGCTGCCAGCGGTGCGGGCGGCCGCACTCGGTGTACCGCAAGTTCGGCCTGTGCCGGGTGTGTCTGCGCGAGATGGCGCACCGCGGCGAACTCCCCGGCATCACCAAGTCCAGTTGGTAATAGATCAACGATCGCCGAAGGTCCGGACCGAGTGGCCCGGAAACCACGGCGGGAAAGCGGCGCTACGACCATGACGATGACAGACCCCATCGCAGACATGCTGACCCGTCTGCGTAATGCCAATTCGGCCTACCACGACACCGTGGGAATGCCGTACAGCAAGCTCAAGTCGCACATCGCGGAGATCCTGAAACAGGAAGGGTTCATCGCTTCCTGGCAGGTCCACGACAGCGCCGACCGGCCGGTGGAGAAGACCCTCGTACTGACGCTGAAATACGGTCCAAGTCGGGAGCGTTCGATTGCCGGAGTTCGCCGGGTCAGCAAGCCTGGCCTGCGGGTATACGCGAAGTCGACGAACATGCCCCGGGTGCTCGGCGGACTGGGTGTCGCGATCATCTCCACCTCCCAGGGCCTGTTGACCGACCGGTCGGCGACCAAGCAGGGCGTAGGCGGGGAAGTCCTCGCCTACGTCTGGTGACGGGGGGTAGGTCATGTCGCGCATCGGCAAGCTGCCCATTTCCGTCCCCGGCGGCGTCGAGGTCGCCATCGAGGGCCGCGAGGTCACCGTCAGCGGTCCGAAGGGCACGCTGAACCACACGCTGCCGCCGACGATCGACATCGAGCGAACCGACGACGGCGCGCTTACGGTTCGCCGTCCCGACGACGAGCGAGAGAACCGGGCCCTGCACGGGCTGACCCGGTCGCTGGTGGCGAACATGGTCACCGGCGTGACCCAGGGCTACGAGAAGAGGCTGGAAATCGTCGGCGTCGGGTACCGGGTGATCGCTCGCGGGCAGAACCTGGAGTTCGCGCTCGGTTACAGCCACCCCATCGTGGTCGAGGCTCCGGCCGGCATCGCGTTCGCGGTCGAGTCGCCGACACGGTTCTCCGTGCAGGGCATCGACAAGCAGCAGGTGGGTGAGATCGCCGCGAATATTCGCAAACTGCGCAAGCCGGAGCCGTACAAGGGCAAAGGCATCCGCTACGCCGGAGAGCAGGTTCGCCGCAAGGTCGGGAAGGCTGGGAAGAAGTAATGGGTATCGCGATCTCCGGGCGCAGCAGTCGGCATCACGACCGGGCCGGCGCTCGCGACCGCCGCCACTTACGAGTTCGAAAGAAGATCACTGGCTCGGCCCAGCGTCCGCGGCTCGTGGTCACGCGCTCGCTTCGCCACATGGTGGTGCAAGTCGTCGATGACTCCACGGGGCGTACGCTGGCGTCGGCTTCCAGCATGGAATCCGACCTGCGTGGCGCCGCTGACGACAAGACCGCCAAGGCCCGCTCGGTTGGCGAGCGGATTGCAGAGCGGGCCAAGTCGGCGGGCATCGAGACCGTTGTTTTCGACCGGGCAGGCAACAGCTACCACGGCCGAGTGGCCGCAGTGGCCGACGGTGCCCGCGCCGGCGGCCTGAAGTTCTAACACGTACTGAGGAAGAGGGAATCATGGCTGGACCCCAGCGCCGCGGCGGCGGTGCCGGAGGCGACCGACGTGACCGCCGCGACGGCCGGCGCGATAGCGGAGGCGACAAGACCACCTACATCGAACGCGTCGTCGCGATCAACCGGGTCGCGAAGGTCGTGCGGGGTGGGCGACGCTTCAGCTTCACTGCCCTGGTGGTCGTCGGTGACGGCGATGGCACCGTCGGCGTCGGATACGGCAAGGCCAGGGAGGTGCCCGCGGCGATCGCCAAAGGCGTCGAAGAGGCGAAGAAGCAGTTCTTCAAAGTGCCGCGGATCCAGGGCACGATCCCGCATCCCATCCAGGGCGAGAAGGCGGCCGGCGTGGTTCTCCTGCGCCCGGCGTCCCCCGGTACCGGTGTGATTGCCGGTGGTCCGGTGCGGGCCGTGCTCGAGTGCGCGGGCATTCACGACGTGTTGAGCAAGTCGCTCGGCTCGTCCAACGCCATCAACATCGTGCACGCGACGGTCAAGGCGCTGAAGAGCCTGGAACGGCCCGAACAAGTGGCAGCTCGGCGCGGTCTGCCGTTGGAGGACGTTGCACCGGCCGCGCTTCTGCGGGCCCAGGCCGGCGGGTCGGCATGAGCAGACTGAAGGTCCGTCAGGTGAAGAGCGGCATCGGCGGCACGCCGTCGCAGCGCGAAACGCTGCGGTCGCTGGGCCTCAAGCGGATCCGCGACGAGGTCATGAAGGAGGACCGGCCGGAAATCCGCGGCATGGTCCGCACGGTGGCTCATCTGGTCACTGTCGAGGAGGTCGACTGACATGAGTGCGTCCAATGAAGGGGCGCCCCTCAAGCCTCATCACTTGCGTCCGGCACCGGGTGCCAAGACCGCCAAGACCCGGGTGGGTCGGGGCCGCGGCGGTGCCAGGGGAAAGACCGCGGGCCGGGGTACCAAGGGCAGCAAGGCGCGAGGCACCGTGTCCGCGCGGTTCGAGGGTGGCCAGATGCCACTGCACATGCGGCTGCCCAAGCTGAAGGGCTTCAAGAACCCGTTCCGGGTCGAGTACCAGGTCGTCAACCTGGCCCGCCTCTCGGCGCTCTACCCGGAGGGCGGAACCGTGAACATCGATGACCTGGTCGACAAGGGCGCCGTTCGGGCCGGTCGACCGGTCAAGATCCTCGGCACCGGCGAGGTCTCGGCTGCCCTCCAGGTCAGTGCGCACGCGTTCTCCACGTCGGCGAAGGAGAAGATCACCGCGGCAGGTGGGTCGGCGACCGAGCTCTGAGCCGGCTCGGCGCCGCCGGTATCCGCACGTACACCGAGTTGGTCGAACGATCGGCAAACGGACGTGTGGACGTCGCGCATGAGGCCGGCCATCGGCAACGGTAATGTGATCACCCATTCCCGCGTCTGCGTGCGCACCTTGATCTCGACGACGTCTTCGCTGACGAAATCCGTGCAGTCGGGAATCGCTCGGACCCGGACCGGTACCCATCGGTTCGGAGGCAGGGCGATCGGATGCCGGGTTGCTGTCTCCGCCACGGTCCACCCCTTCGGGCGTATCCACAGCAGCTCGACTTCCAGCGCGCCAGCGTTGTACAGCGGCACCTGAAAGGGCGCGTCTGGCGCGGCGACCATCACCGGGGCGCCCACGATCAGATCGACCTCGGACTCGGCGGCAGCGAGGTCGGCGGCGTCGCGGCGCGCATTGGAGCCGAGCACGCCCACGATCAGGCCGGCGGCAACCGCGACAGTCAGGATGGCCCATTGCCACCATCGCGACCGACTGACGCGTTCGGCGGTTTCGTCGTCGCCTCCGGAAGGCTCGTCGATGTGTAGGGGCGGGAGCGATTCGGGCGAGTCGCTGCGTTCGCGCCGTCCTGAGCTACCGAGATCGAGGATCTCGTCCGGTGGGTCGTCACATCTGCTCACGACATCCGGGTCCCGACTTCCGACGCGCGCTCACTCCCACATACCCGACTATCGACAGGTGTTCGCATAACGCCAGGATCAGCCGCAGTCCACCCACGCCATGGCGGTCTGCAACAGATGGTGTAGTCGCCGGATGTGGCCGTGAGCCATGAACTCCTCGACTTCATCGCCGTGCGCCGTGTCCGCGGCTGGCGGGACCCGCCCCGATCAGTCGGGGCTACTTCGACCTTAGAGTGATCGTCCGCCGGTGACTAGCAAGGACCGAGGGTACGTATTGCGGACGTCTCCCGGAGGGAAAGACCGTGAAGAACCGGCTTCACCTCGACCTCGCCGTCGCGGCGAACACGGCCCGGCTGCGGAACTCGAGGTCGATGCCGTCGTCGGGGAGGGACTGCTGGACCCCCGGCTCATCCGCCGGATCAAGGAAGACGGGTACGCGAAAGAGGGCGTATGTGCACGCTGGAGCTATCCGGCAGTGGAGCCAGCACCCTTTGCTCAGGTGCTCGGCGCGATTCGTCCGATCGAGGACAGAAGGGTGAAGCCGATGGCGATTCCGAGTACGACCAACGGGTAGAGCCAGATCGGCCACCTCGACCGCGCGGACCACGCCACAGCGCCGGTCACGATGCCGGCGATGAGGTACGGCGAAAACAGGGCCCCGGCACCGCTGGCACCGAGCGCGCCCCCGGTCGCCACGAGCGCGATCACGAGGAAAACGACATACAAGCCGGCCGCACTGACGAGGGAAAACACCCACGCGCGGGGGTTCGCCCGCTCGCTGACCCAGTACTGCCACCCTTCCGGGGATGGCCCCCAAGACGGGTCGGGTTGCCAGTTCGGCGGCGGACTCCAGCCTTCGGGTGGCGTGGGCCAGTTGGGCGGCGGGTTGAATCGTTGGATCTTCGCCATGCTCCCAGCCTGCCAGTTCGATGTGACCGGTCGGCCGGCGCCGTCACCCGCGCACTGCGGCGTGCATTCGGGCTACCAGGTGCGGCGGAGCACGAGCCCGCCTAGTACGTGATAACCCGGGCCACGACGTGCCTGACCTGCACGTACGCTACGCCTGGGGGCACAGCGTGTAGCTGGGCTAGACCCGCCTGTTATCGTCACGAATCACGTCACAATGCGTCGGCCGCGCCGACCGTCCACACCACGGCGGCAGGGTTTGAGGCGCCGCCCAGGAGGAACTCAGTGCTAACCGCGTTCGCTCGGGCGTTCCGTACGCCCGACCTACGCAAGAAGATGCTCTTCACCCTGGGCATCATCGGGTTGTTCCGGCTGGGGTCGATCGTGCCGACCCCCGGTATCGACGTGCAGGCGGTCAACGCCTGTGTCGAGCAGGTGGGGAATACCGGCGTCTACGGCATGCTCAACCTGTTCTCCGGTGGAGCGCTTCTTCAGCTCGCGGTGTTCGCGCTGGGCATCATGCCGTACATCACGGCCAGCATCATTCTGCAGCTGCTGACCGTAGTAATCCCGCGCCTAGAGGCCCTCAAGAAGGAGGGTCAGGCGGGCCAGACCAAGATCACGCAGTACACGCGTTATCTCACCATCGGGCTGGCGGTGCTGCAGGCGACGACAATCGTGTCGTTGGCCCGGAGCGGTCAGCTGTTCCCGAACTGCCCGGAGCAGATCGTCCCCGACGACTCGGTCGGCACCATCGTCGTCATGGTCCTCACGATGACGGCCGGCACGGCCGTGATCATGTGGCTGGGTGAGCTCATCACCGACCGGGGAGTCGGTAATGGAATGTCCATCTTGATCTTCACCCAGATCATCGCCACGTTCCCGACCGCGCTGTGGAGCATCCAGGTCTCGCAAGGGTGGCCGAGTTTCGCCATCGTCTGTCTGGTCGGGCTGGTCGTCGTGTGCGCAGTCGTCTTCATCGAGCAGGCGCAGCGCCGCATCCCTGTCCAGTACGCGAAACGGATGGTCGGACGGAGGATGTACGGCGGTTCGGCGACCTACATCCCGCTCAAGATCAACCAAGCAGGGGTCATCCCGGTCATCTTCGCCTCGTCGCTGCTCTACCTGCCGTTGCTGCTGAGTCAGTTCAACCCTGAAGCCGACTGGGCGGTATGGATCCAGAACAACTTCACCACGGGAGATCACTGGCTCTACATGGTGACGTTCTTCCTGATGATCGTGTTCTTCACCTACTTCTACGTGTCGATCACGTTCAACCCGAAGGACGTCGCCGACAACATGAAGAAGTACGGGGGCTTCATTCCCGGCATCCGGGCCGGCCGACCAACCGAGGAGTACCTCGACTACGTCCTGACCCGGCTGACTGCTCCTGGCTCGGTGTACCTCGGGCTCGTCGCGTTGATTCCTCTGGTGGCCTTCGTCCTGGTCGATGCCAACGCCAACTTCCCATTCGGCGGCACCAGTATTCTGATCATGGTGGGGGTGGGTTTGCAGACCGTGCAGCAAATCGAGAGCCAACTACAGCAGCGCAACTACGAGGGATTCCTGCGGTGAGGCGGCTGCTGCTGATGGGCCCGCCTGGTTCGGGCAAGGGCACCCAGGCTGCCATTTGCGCCGCGCGGCTGGGCGCTTCGGCGATCTCCACCGGCGACATCTTTCGCGCCAACGTCGCCGGCAAGACCCCGCTGGGAATCGAGGCGAAGAAGTACATCGCCCAGGGCGAGTACGTCCCGGACTCCGTGACGAACGCCATGGTGCGGTCACGGCTGTCGCGTCCCGACGCCGCGACCGGTTTCATCCTCGACGGGTATCCCCGCACGGTTTCGCAAGTCGAGTTTCTCGACGACGTGCTCGCCGAGCAGGGGACCAAGCTCGACGCCGTCATCGCGCTGGTCGTCGACGTCGAGGAGGTCGTCAGACGATTGCTCCGGCGAGCCGACGCCGAGGGCCGCAGTGACGACACCGAAGCCGTGATCCGACACCGGTTGAAGTTGTTCGCCGAGCAGACCGCACCACTCGCCGAGATCTACGAGGGCCGCGGGCTGTTGACCCGCGTCGACGGCGTGGGCCCGGTTGCCGAGGTGGCGGCGAGGATGCTGGCAGTGGTGACCAACGGCGACGACGTCACGATGCCCGATCTCACCGGAGACTCGACCCAGCGCGCATGATCCAGCTCAAATCCGACCTCGAGGTCGAGAAGATGCGTCTCGCTGGACTGGTGGTGGCCGAGGCGCTCGCCGCCGTCCGGGCTGCCGTCGCTCCCGGCGTAACACTGCGGGAATTGGATGCGGTCGCCGATGACGAGATCAGCTCCAGGGGAGCAGTGCCCTCCTTTCTCGACTACCTGCCGGGCGTCGGCTATGTCCCGCGCAGTTCGAGGCGAAACTCGTTCCCGGCGACGATCTGCGCGTCGGTGAACGACGAGATCGTCC
>DASSDH010000158.1:0-2342 GCA_035697245.1 Jiangellaceae bacterium | reverse complement strand
AGGAGCTGGTCTCCGGCGTCGTGGCCGAGGCTGTCGTTGACCACCTTGAAGTGGTCCAGATCGACGAAGAGCAGGCCGACAGTCCGGCCTCGCTGCCGGAGGGCGTGCTCCAGCCGGTCCTGGAACAGGGCTCGGTTTGGCAGGCTGGTCAGCGCGTCGTGGAACGCCTGCTGGGACAACCGCTCCTCGTACAGCGCCCGCTCGGTGATATCGCTGTAGTTGAGTACCAGACCACGGACGGTCGGGTCGGAAAGCAGGTCGGTGGCCGTCATCTCGAAGCGGCGGGGCGCCTGCTCGTCCTCGAGGGGCCGCATGCGGACCTCCCCCATGGTTGGCACCCCTGGCCGCATCTGGGACCGCTCGAACAGCTGTCTGGCGATGTCCTGGTCGTCCAGCTCGATGAGGTCCAGGAACGATCGGCCGATGAGGTCCTCGGTCGGGTAGCCGAGCAGCTGCTCGATCGCCGGGCTCTGATAGCGGATGACGGCGTCGGCGCCGATCACTGTGAACACGTCGGAGGCGTGATGCACAAGGGCCCGGAAGCGCTGCTCGCTCTCGTGCAGGTCGGCCCTGCTCTTCTGGAGACTGCTGGCCATGGCGTTGAAGGCGTTGCTCAACTCCGCCAGCTCGTCGTCGCCACTCACCGGGATCCGATGCGACAGGTCATCCGAGCCGAACCGTGTCGCCGCGTCCTTCAACGACCGCAGGGGTAGAGTGATCGAGCGGCCCATCCGCCGGCCCAGGAACAACGCGACGGTCGAGCCGAGGACGAGGGCGGCCAGGCCGGCCAGTAGCTGGGCCTGCTCCCGCCGCCGCAATGACGAGATCTCGTCTGCGACCTGGTTGCCGTTGAGCGAGTGGAGGTCGGCCAGGACCGACGCCGCCTCGTCAATGTGGTCATGGAACGGATCGAGCCGGTCGTCGGTCGCGCCCCCCTTCGGGACCGCTCTTGCCGCCTCGATATCGGCCGCCGACTTCTCCCAGATCGCGTCGGCCTCCGCTGCGAGTTGACGCTCCTGCTGCGTGGCCAAGCTCTGGAGATCGTCGAAGCGCCGTTCTATCAGCGAACTGAGCGCGACGAACTGTTCGCCTGTGACCGGGTCGTCCCCTTCGACGGAGGCTTCGCCCAGGTCGTCAGCTTCCACCAGGAGATCCCTGACCTCCTCGATACGCCTGGACTCCTCGACGGTCTCCCGACGGAATTCCTCGAGCGCCGAGATCGAAAGTCGGAACGTGACCAGTCCTGCCCCTGCGACCGCCGCTACTGGTAGCAGCATGGTCGTCAGCGCCAGTCTCAAGCGGCGGGCAATGGATGACCGGGGTGCAGGACTCTGGCCCATGGGACTGTTGTCGGCCGGCGGCAAGGCAAGCCTTAGACGTGGAACCGGTTCAATCGCCTGGGCTGGCCCGTGGCCGGCGGCCGGTGCGGTCCACCAGACCGGCCTGCAACCCGACGACATCGTGGGCTTCCTGGAGCCAACTGCGCAGCTCATCATCCAGATCGGTGCTGGCCTGGATCCTGACATAGTGCCCGCGCCATCGTGGCCCGTAGTCGACCTGCTTGACGATCCGGGGACTGTCCAGCCAGCGATGCAGCGCGAAGCTGGCCTGGAAGCCGCGCTTGCGCGGGGACAGACCCGCGAACCGCACCCGGGCCACGCACACCAGCCGGGTCTTCTGGGGGATCACCTGGACGTCGCCGAGCGAGTGCAGCATGGCGACATACGCTTGGGCCAGCTCCAGGACGCCGGGGGCCGCACCGGCGAACAGGATCTCCAGCCTGTACTGGCCGCAGGAGTGCCACAGGTTGCGACTGACCAGCCTGACTCCGCACTTGGGACAGATCCAGACCGCGGGCAACGCTGGTGAGTTCTTCGGTGGCTCCATCGAGTCCACACCATGAGAGACGGTTACGGTGCTGCCACGACCACCCGCATCGAGTGTAGACCGCCGGAGGACGGGGGCACTGACCCTCACTGGCGGGTGGAGCGCAGCGGTAGGCTGATGGCAGGGTCGACCAGCAAGCCGGCCCGGCAGGGCGCCGGATGGAAGGGGACTGCCATGGCGGGGAAGTTCGGTCTTGATCCTCATCAGCTGGACGACGAGGCGCTGGAGCGTGAGCTCCGCTATCTGTACGCGACCCGCGAGGAGACCTTCTTCCACGGCAGCCGCCAGGCGCTGCTCAACCACACCGAGCGCATGCTCCAGTTGGAGCGCGAGTACGCCAATCGGTTCCCCGAGCGGACCAAGGCCGACGCCCTGCGAACCCGCAAGGGCGCCCGGCTGCAGGCAGGCCAGCCAACCGACCGGTAGCCTCAGTCGATCGTCGTTCGGCCGTCCTC
>DASSDH010000157.1:0-28934 GCA_035697245.1 Jiangellaceae bacterium | reverse complement strand
CTGGGGCCTTCTTGGCCGGGGCCTTCTTCGCCGGGGCCTTCTTCGCCGGCGCCTTCTTCGCCGGGGCCTTCTTGGCCGGGGCCTTCTTCGCCGGAGCCTTCTTCGCCGAGGTTTTCTTCGCCGGTGCGTCGGACGAGGCGGATGAGCTCGCAGCCGATCCACGGCGGCGGCTGCCGGTGATGCCCTTGCCGCTGTCGGCCATGACGCGGCCCCCTGCCTGGTTGATCAGTCATCGCGAAGGTCCCGTGAGGATAGGTCCCCAGGGCCGCCGCGGCAATTGTCCGCGCCGCTGGCCGCCCATGTCCGCACGACCCAGTCGGCCATTCCCCGTAGACTGGCCGGGCGAACAGGCGTTGAAGGGACGAGTAGTCCGGCAGACGGCCACCAGCGACTCGGGGACGGTGTGAGCCCGGGGGCACGAGTTGTGACGAAGATCACCCGGAGCCGCCGGAAGAAAGGGCCCGCCCGAGTAGAACCGGCCGCAGTAAAACTGAGTGGGTCGCCGTGCAGGTGGCGGCCAAGGAGGGTGGTACCGCGGGGCCGCCGGTGAGCCGACCGGCAGGTCCTCGTCCCTCCGTCGGAGCGAATCGACGGAGGACTCTCGAAGCGATGGACACGCCGTTGTACCGACCGGTCCCCACCCAGGTCGACCTACCCGCCATGGACCGCGAGATCCTGGCGTTCTGGCGCGACCACGACACCTTCGCCCGAACGCTCAAACTGAGCGAGGGCCGGCCGCAGTGGACCTTCTACGAGGGGCCGCCGACGGCAAACGGGCTACCCGGCACGCATCACGTGGAGGCACGCGTCTTCAAGGACGTTTTCCCCCGCTACCGAACGATGAAGGGCCGCCACGTCCCACGAAAGGCGGGCTGGGACTGCCACGGACTCCCCGTGGAGATCGCCGTGGAGAAAGAACTCGGCTTCTCCGGCAAACCCGACATCGAGGCATTCGGGGTCGCCGAGTTCAACGCTCGGTGCCGGGAGTCCGTCGATCGACACGTCGACGCGTTCGAGGAGCTGACCGAGCGCATGGGCTACTGGGTGGACACCAGCCAGGCCTATCGCACGATGGACTCCTCCTACGTCCAGAGCGTCTGGTGGTCGCTCAAGCAGATATTCGACCAGGGTTTGCTGGTGCAAGATCACCGGGTCGCGCCGTACTGCCCTCGATGCGGCACCGGATTGTCCGATCACGAGCTCGCGCTGGGTTATGAAACCGTGGTCGATCCGTCGGTTTACGTCCGGCTCCCGCTCACCTCCGGGCCATTGGCTGGCGTGAGCGCACTGCTGGTGTGGACGACCACGCCGTGGACGCTGGTCTCGAACACCGCGACCGCGGTCCATCCGGGGGTTTCGTACGTTGCAGCAACTGACGGCACCGAGACGATGGTCGTTGCCGAGCCGCTACTTGCGTCGGCCCTGGGTGCGGACTGGACTGTCACGAGCCGGTTCACCGGCACCGAGATGGAAGGCTGGCAGTACGCGGCGCCGTTCGGGCTGGTGGACATCCCGGAGGCCCATTACGTCGTTGTCGACGAGTACGTGACTACTGAGGACGGCACCGGGCTCGTTCACCAGGCGCCGGCATTCGGGGCCGACGACCTGCGGGTGGGTCGCCGGTACGGACTGCCCGTCGTCAACCCGATCCGGCCGGACGGAACGTTCGCCCCAGACGTGCCGCTGGTCGGCGGACAGTTCTTCAAGCATGCGGACGCGGCGCTCGTACAGGACCTCGAAGCTCGCGGACTCCTGTTTCGGCACACCAGTCATGAGCACGCCTACCCACATTGCTGGCGCTGCCACACGCCGCTGCTCTACTACGCGCAGCCGTCGTGGTACATCCGGACGACCGCCATCAAGGATGCTCTGTTGCGCGAGAACGAGCGCACCACCTGGTATCCCGAGACGATCAAGTGGGGCCGCTACGGCGAGTGGCTGCGGAACAACGTCGACTGGGCGCTTTCCCGCACCCGGTACTGGGGGACGCCGCTGCCGGTGTGGCGATGCGAAACCGAAGCCAGCCATCTGGTCTGCGTCGGCTCCTTGGCTGAGCTGTCCGAACTCACCGGTCAAGACCTGTCCGAGCTCGATCCGCACCGCCCATACGTCGACGAGGTGACCCTCGCCTGCCCGCACGGGGACGGGACGATGCATCGGGAGCCCTACGTGATCGATGCGTGGTACGACTCCGGGTCGATGCCGTTCGCGCAATGGGGATACCCGCACGCGGCGGGCAGCGCCGACACGTTCCGGAAGTCCTACCCGGCCCAGTACATCTGTGAAGGACTCGACCAAACGCGGGGGTGGTTCTACACCCTGATGGCGGTCGGCACGCAGATCTTCGACCGCTCGTCATATGAGAACGTGCTCTGCCTCGGCCTGATCCTCGCCGACGACGGCCGGCGGATGAGCAAACACCTGGGCAACATCCTCGAACCGATGCCGCTGCTGGATCAGCACGGCGCCGACGGCGTCCGGTGGTTCATGCTGGCGAGCGGATCGCCGTGGCTGCCGCGCCGCGTCGGGCACGCCTCGATCCAGGAGGGCGTTCGCAAGGTCCTGCTGACCTACTGGAACGTCGTGTCGTTCCTGTCCCTCTACGGCAGGGCGAACAGTTGGTCGCCAACGGATGGGGTGCCGACAGCGGCCGACCGGTCCGCTCTCGACCGGTGGATCCTGTCGGAGCTGAACCGGCTGGTGAGAGATGTCGACGTCGCCTTGGACGTATTCGACACGCAGCGAGCGGGTGCGCGGCTGTCGACATTCATCGATGACCTGTCCAACTGGTACGTGCGGCGGTCCCGGCGGCGGTTCTGGGACGGCGACCCAGCGGCCCTGGCGACGTTGCACGAATGCGTGGAAACGCTGACCCGGCTGCTCGCGCCAATGGTCCCTTTCATCACCGAGCGGGTCTGGCAAGACGTCGTTCGGCCGGTGTCGCCGGATGCACCGGAATCGGTGCACATGGCGGACTGGCCCGAGGCCGATGAAGCCGTGATCGACGACACGCTGAATGCCGACGTCGCCCTCGTCCGCCGGCTGGTCGAGCTCGGCCGGGCCGCCCGGGCAGCGTCGGGCGTCCGCACCCGGCAGCCGCTGGCTCGGGCGTTGGTCGCCGCCCGCGGGTGGGACTCACTGCCTGCGGTACTTCGGGCCGAGATCTCCGACGAGCTCAACGTCGCCGAGGTGGCAGCGTTGAGCGAAACCGAAGGCAAGCTCGTCGATCTGACCGCCAAGGCCAACTTCCGCGCACTCGGCCGGCGCTTCGGCAAGGACACCCAGCAGGTTGCGACGGCGATCGCGGCCGCGGACGCCGGTGAGCTCGCCGCTGCGCTTCGCGGAGCCGGGCGGGCCTCGCTGTCCGTCGCCGGTCTGGGCCACGTCGAGGTCAGCGCTGACGACGTCGTGCTCACCGAAACCCCACGAGAAGGCTGGGCGGTTGCTCGCGAAGGCGAGACCGTGGCGCTCGACCTCACGTTGACCGACGCGCTGGTCCGCGCCGGGCTGGCTCGTGAGGTCGTCCGGCTGATCCAGGAGGCGCGGAAAGCCAGCGGCTACGACGTGACCGACCGGGTGGAAATCGCTTGGCAGGCAGCCGGCAAGCTGGCCACGGCGTTGGCAGAGCATGCCGACACCGTGGCCGCCGAGGTCCTCGCGACGACAGTTCACGACAGCCTCACGGCCCTCGACAGCGAACCCGATCACACTGACAACGAGCTGGGCCTGACCTTCCGCCTCCGCCGGGTTGGTGGCGGCGGGTGACGGGATCAGCGCTGGTCGTCGTCGAGCAGGCTCGCCACGGATCGCAATGACCCACCCGTTGCCGCAGCCGCACTGGTCGCCATCGCCTCGGTTGGCGGGGCCTCGTTGATGACCGGTGCGGGCGCTCCGGCGCCGTCGGGAGTGCCCGTCGAGGTCTCGAGCTTACGCAGCTCGCTCTCCAGGTACGCCTTCAACCGGCTGCGGTACTCCCGCTCGAACGCCTTGAGGTTCTCGACCTGGCCCTCGAGGTGCTCGCGCTCGGCCTCGAGGCGGCCGACGACCTGCTCGTGCCGCTGCTGAGCTTCGCGGTCCACCGTTTCCGCCCGGGCGCGCGCGTCCTGCTCGATCTTGCTGACCTTCTCCGAGCTTTCGGCATCGACTGACTCCGCGCGCTGGCGAGCCTCCGCCAGCAGCTTGTCCGCCTCCACCTGGGCGTCGGCGACCAGCTCGTCGGCGGTTTTTTGCGCCAGGGCAAGGACCTTGGCTGCTGCCTCGACCGGTGCCGGACCGGACGGTGCCGCGGCCGGCACCGGCGCTGCTGCCTTTGGGGCAGGTGGCGCAGGCGCGGGCGCAGGAGCCTCCGCCGGACGCTGCGGCGGTGCCGGGGTCACCGCGGCGGAGACCAGGCCTCCACCGCGCGTCACCGCGGCCAGCTTCTGCCGAAGCTCGTCGTTCTCGCGGTGCATCCGGGTCAGTTCGGCCTCGACCTCGTCCAGGAACTCGTCGACCTCCTGCATGTCGTAACCCTCACGCAGGCGGACGGTCGTGAACTCCTTGTTCTGGACGTCCTCGGGACTCAGCGGCATAGCTTCACCTCAGGGTTGAGCGCGGACAAGTGGTCACCGTACCCCGTCATCGGAACGACCCCACAACCGAGAGCGCAATCTGGACAAGGATGATGAGGATGATGAACGCGAGGTCGAGCGCGATCGATCCCAGCCGGAGGGGTGGAACGAACCGCCGGATCGCGTTCAGTGGCGGATCGGTTACGGTGTAAACGGCCTCCAGGACGACCAAGAGAGCACCTTTCGGCTGCCAGTCCCGGGCGAAGACCTGGATCCAGTCGGCCACGAGGCGCGCCAGCATGGCGATGAAGAACAGCCACAATGCCACGTAGAGCACCTGGGCGATGACCGAAACCACGGGACACGAACCTACCTGACGGCTCCAACCGCTCCGACCGCGCGCCCGAACCCGCCCGTAGACTGACAACTGCCTGGCAGCAGGTCGATTCAGCGCGAGGGGTGCATGATTCAACAGCCTGTCAAGGAGCATCGCAAGACGCGCCAGCGTGCCGCTGTCGACCAAGTGCTGGACGAGGTCGACGACTTCATCAGCGCCCAGGAGTTATTCCAGGTTCTTCGCGACCGTGGCTCGCAGGTCGGTCTCGCGACGGTCTACCGCACTCTGCAGGCGCTGGCCGACGACGGGCGGGTCGACGTGCTGCGTTCGGATGCGGGCGAAGCCGTCTATCGACGGTGTGCCGAGCCCGACCACCATCACCATCTGGTGTGCCGCTCGTGCGGAGCCGCCGTGGAGATTGCCCGCCCGGCCGTCGAGGCGTGGGCCGATGAGGTGGCCCGGGCGCACGGCTACACCGACGTGACCCACACCGTGGAACTGTTCGGGCGCTGTCCGCGCTGCGCCGGGGCCTAACTCTGGTTGAAGAACCCGCCGCTGGCGATTCGGGCCTTGTCCTCGGCGGTGACCGTGACATCGGCCGGCGAGAGCAGGAACACCTTCGCGGTGACCCGCTCGATGTCCCCGCGCAGACCGAAGATCAGACCGGCGGAAAAGTCGACCAACCGCTTGGCGTCGGTGTCGTCCATGTCAGACAGATTCATGATCACTGGGGTGCCGTCGCGAAAATGCTCTCCGAGCGTGCGGGCTTCGTTGTAGGTGCGTGGATGCAGCGTGACGATCCGAGCCGAGTCCATCCGCCCGGCGGCGGCTACTGTCATCGGTCGGCGGTCGGCCAGCGTGGCGACGGTCGCCGCGTGCTCGCGCCCGTGCCCGTCGAGGTCTGAGTCGGCTCGGCGAACTGGCTCTGCGGTGCGCTCCAGATGATCGTCGGCACCAAGATCGTCGTAATTGTCGTCCACGAACTCGTCGTCGTAGCGGTCCTGGTCCTCCACAAGGCCGAGGTAGACCGCCATCTTGCGCATCGCGCCGGCCATGCTCCGCCCTCCGCACTGGTGGTGGAACGATTCGGTCCGGAGTCGACGGTTGTCGATCTCTCGAGCACCGACCCTAGCCCGCCGTTGCCCGTCGACCGAGGATTGCGCTGCCGACACGCAGGTGTGTCGCGCCCGCGGCGATGGCCGCCTCCAGGTCCTCGCTCATTCCAGCGGAGATCCAGGTCGCGCCAGGATGCCGGGTCCGAACGGCGGCAGCGACCCCGGCGAGCCGGTCGAATGCCACTGTCGGCTCGGCATCCAACGGCGTTACCGCCATGACACCCAGCAGCCGCAGACGTGACCTGGCAGCGATCCGGTCGGCAAGGTCCATGACCTGATCGGCGCTCACGCCGCCACGTCCCAGCTGGCGCTGCCGATCGTCGTCGAGCGATACCTGGACGAGGCAGCCGACCAGCCGATCGTTCGCGGCGGCGGCGGCCGCCAGGGCGTCGACCAACCGCGGTCGGTCGACTGAGTGGACGACCGAGGCGTATCGAGCTACCGAGCGTGCCTTGTTCGTCTGTAGTTGCCCGACGAAATGCCAGGTGAGCCTCAAGTCGGCGCACTCGGCGGCCTTCGGGCCGGCTTCCTGGTCCCGGTTCTCGCCGATGTCCCGGACGCCCAGCTCGGCCAGCAAGCGGATGTCGGCCACGGGAAAGGTCTTGGTGACAACGACCACGGTGACCTCGGCCCGGCTCCGTCCAGCGGCCGCGCAGGCACGCTGGACCCGCTGGTCGACAGCCGCCAGGCCGGCAGCGATCTCGGCTCCGCGGCTCACCGCCCCTGCCCCGGCACGGACCGCCACGCCAGGCCGGCGAAGCGCCCAGTCGTCCGGTCACGTCGATACGAGTACAGCGACGGGTCTTCGACGGTGCACCCTTCGATCCGGCTCACTTTCACGCCGTGGCGGAGCAGTTGCTCGATGACGCCGGCCGCCACGTCAAGGGCCGCCGATCCCGTCTTCGACCTCGACCAAGCCGCGGGTTCGGTCGACGACACCGCTGCCCGCATCTGCTCCGGTACCTCATAACAGCGTCCGCACACCGCCGGACCGACGCGTGCGAGAATTGTCCGGGCCCCGACCTGGCGCATAGCGCCCACGACCGCCGGGACCACGCCGGCGGTCAGACCCCGGCGGCCGGCATGCGCGACACCGACTACCCCGGCGTGGGGGTCGGCAAGCAAGACCGGGACGCAGTCCGCGACCAGCACGGCCAGGGCGACTCCGGCGGTTCCGGTCACGAGTCCGTCCACGGCCAGCGGCCACGGCGGAGACACCCCGTCCACGACAGCCACCTCCCCGCCGTGCACCTGATTCATGAAGACGATCCGGTCAGCCGGTAGCCCGATCCGGGCCGCGGCGAGTTTGCGGTTCTCCTCGACGGCCCGGGGGTCGTCGCCGACATGGAATGCCAGATTCAACTCGGCGTACGGCTCGGCGCTCGCTCCGCCGACCCGATCGGTCAGCGCGAACCGCGCACCCCCCAGATCCTCCTCGAACCGCAGCACAGGTCGAGGATGCCGCAGCCCTACTTCAGGAAGTCGGGCACGTCCAGGTCGTCGTCGGAGGAAGGAACGATCCGGCGCGGTTCACGAGCGGCGGCCACCGCGTAGGCGGGCTCCGGGTTGCTGTCACCACCAGCGGGTTGTTCGCCGTCCACTCGTTCTGCCGGGTCCTCTCCGTCCGCGGCAGTGGTTGCCTCATACGAGCCGAGTGCGATCGAGCGCCGAAGCGACCCGAAGTCCCGGCGCGTCGGAGTCCCGCCATCGAAGCCCGCCGCGATGACCGTCACCCGCACCTCGTCGCCGAGAGCGTCGTCGATGACGGCGCCGAAGATGATGTTGGCCTCCTCGTGTGCAGCCGTCGCTACCAGGTTCGCGGCCTCGTTGATCTCGAACAGGCCCAGGTCCGACCCGCCGGCGATGGAGAGCAGCACCCCGTGCGCCCCGTCGATGCTGGCCTCGAGCAACGGACTCGAGATGGCCATCTCGGCGGCCGCGACGGCACGGTCCTCGCCCCGGGCGGACCCGATGCCCATCAACGCGGACCCGGCATTGCTCATGACGGACTTCACGTCGGCGAAGTCGAGATTGATCAGACCCGGCGTCGTGATGAGGTCGGTAATGCCCTGCACACCCGAGAGCAGCACTTGGTCGGCGCTCTTGAACGCGTCGAGCACGCTGACTTGACGATCGCTGATCGACAGCAGCCGATCGTTCGGGATCACGATCAGGGTGTCGACCTCTTCGCGCAGGCCCTCGATGCCGGCGTCGGCCTGCGCCGCCCGGCGCTTGCCCTCGAACATGAACGGCCGGGTCACCACACCGATGGTCAGCGCCCCGAGCGAGCGGGCAATCCGGGCGACGACCGGCGCTCCACCGGTGCCGGTGCCGCCGCCCTCGCCCGCGGTCACGAAGACCATGTCGGCCCCCTTGAGGACCTCCTCGATCTCCTCGGCATGGTCCTCGGCAGCCTTGCGCCCGACGTCAGGGTTGGCGCCAGCCCCCAGACCCCGGGTCAGATCGCGGCCCACGTCGAGCTTGACGTCGGCATCGCTCATCAGCAGCGCCTGGGCGTCGGTGTTGATCGCGATGAACTCGACGCCCTTGAGGCCCACCTCGATCATCCGGTTGACGGCGTTTACGCCGCCGCCGCCGATACCGACGACCTTGATCACCGCGAGGTAGTTCTGCGGAGCAGTCACGTCGCGTCGCCTCTCGCTCGTCCATCTCTGCCGGGTCCCCGCTTCAGAACCCTCACCCTCAAGTTGAGCTTCATAGTTATGTCAACCTGAGCGCTTCCACGACGGTAGGCGTGGGCACGAATACCGCGCCGCAGACACGCCGTAACAGCGATGATCGACATCCCGTCCCCCCGTCTTCCCTGGCTTCGGAGGACCGCGTCAGTGACGATGAGCGCCTGAGTCCTGTCGTGACACCCAATCCATGGCACCGACAGGTCCTCCTCGCCGGCACCGTCGGGCTCATGCAGAACTCCTCAGGGCGTGATCGCCGGCCGCTCTGGCGCGGATACGTCGTACGTGGTCGCCCCTTCGCGCAGGAGGGCGAGCAAGACATCGGCCTTGCGGTCGCCCATGCTCGCGTCTCCCCAGAGAACGGTGGCACCACTGGTCAGGCCGAGCCGCACGTCCGCTTCGCTTTGTGCGGAAACCGTCGCCACGAGCTCATTCAGGGCGGCTGGCAGAGAGTTGAGCACGGCCACGCCGGCCGTGCGGGTCGCCTCGTCGCCGTCGGCGACGGGAGCGTCGAGCACTGGCAGGTCGGCCGGCTGCGCATTCGACCGTCCGAACAGAACCCCCGACTCGTCGACAAGCCACCACGTGCCATCCGCGTCGATTGCAGCCCCTGCGGTGCGCGGGGTCACCGTCACGACGATCGTCTGTGGCCACGAGCGCTCGACCGACACGGAGGAGATCTCCGGCAGTTCACCGACTCGCTTGGCCAGCGCGGTCGTGTCGACCCGGAGCAGCGGGGAGCCGACCGGTGCGGCCGCCGCGGCGAGAACCTGATCGACTAGCGGGCCGTCGGCCCCCTCGACGCGGACCGTCTCCAGTTTGGTGGCATCTGACCAGCCGACGAGCCACACCGCACCGCCGACGGCCGCGACGGCAAGCACGGCCGCAAGACCGTAGAGGATGCCCCGCAGCCGGCGCCGGCGAGTCCGCCGCTCGGCGAAAAGCACCGTCGCCGGTGCTGGACGACGCGCAGAGGTCCGCGAACCGGTCATCCTTGCTGTCCGGCCGGTTCTCGCTCCAGTAGCTCCAAGATCTCCGGTCCAACGAGCGTGACGTCGCCGGCGCCGAAGGTGAACACGACATCTCCGGGCCGGAGCCGCTCGGCAACCACCGACGGAACGGCTGACCACGACGGCTCGAACGTCACGAGCTCGGCAGGCAGCGGTACAGCTGCCGCGACCAGCGCCCCCGTCACGCCGGGCTCCGGGTCCTCGCGCGCTGCATACACGTCCATCACGATGACCTCGTCCGCCGCGCCCAGCGCCTTACCGAACTCAGTCGCGAAGATCCTGGTTCGGCTGAACAGATGGGGCTGGAAAACCGCGACGACGCGGCCATCGCCCGCCACCGGGCGGGCCGCGGCCAGCACCGCCGCGACTTCGGTGGGGTGGTGTGCATAGTCGTCATAGACCCAGACACCGCCTGCGTACCCCTTGAGTTCGAATCGGCGCCGGGTACCGGTGAAGCCGGCGAGCCCCTCGCACAGTTCAGTGGCCGCAAATCCCAGTCCGAGTCCAGCCGTCAGAGCAGCCGCGGCATTGAGCGCGTTGTGTCGCCCCGGCTGCCGCAAGGTGACCCGGCCCAGTTGCCGGCCCTGACTGACCAGCTCGAAGGAGACCCGGGTGCCAGCGAGGACGATCTCGGCCACCCGGACATCGGCACTGGCGGACTCCCCATAGGTGCGCACGTTGATGCCACGCGCCCGGGACCGGTCGGCGAGCGCCAGCGCCCCATGGTCGTCGGCACAGGCGACCAACAACCCCGTCACCTGTGCAGCGAATGCGTCGAAGGCCCGTACGTACGCCTCCGACGTGTGGAAGTTGTCCAGGTGGTCGGCCTCCACATTCGTGACGATCGCCACCTCCGGGTCGTAGGCGATGAAGGATCCGTCGCTTTCGTCTGCCTCGGCCACGAAAATGTCGCCCGAGCCGTTGTGTGCGTTAGCGCCGGACTCGTTGAGATTGCCGCCGATGGCGAACGAGGGGTCAGCGCCGCAATGCTGCAGAGCGACTGTGAGCATCGATGTCGTCGTCGTCTTTCCATGCGTCCCTGCGACGGCGACGGCCCGCCGATCGGCCATCACCGCCGCCAGCGCGGCAGCGCGCGGGAGTACACGCAGATGCCGACGACGTGCCTCCACGACCTCCGGGTTGTCCTCCCTGATCGCCGTGGAGACCACGACCGTGTCGGCCATGCCGAGCTGGGCTGCGGCATGCCCGACGTACACCGTGGCTCCTAGCACGCGAAGGCTCGTCAGGACGCTTGAATCCTTGGCGTCGCTGCCCGACACCGCGATGCCGCGGGCGAGCATGATTCGGGCGATGCCACTCATGCCCGCGCCGCCGATCCCGACGAAATGCACCCGGCCCAGCGCTTCGGCGGGGAGCACCCGATCCGGGGGCGCGACGATCACCACGAACCTCCACTGACCCGCGCCCCGGCAACGGCACGCCGAATCATTTGTGCGAGCCGCTCGTCCGCATCGCGCCGGCCGAGCGTAGCGGCTGCGGCGCTCATGGCCGCAAGGCGCTCGCCGTCGGCCAGGAGTGGGGGCACATTTCGGCTGATCCAGGTTCCGGTCAAGTTCACATCGTCGACGAGCAGCGCTGCCCCGGCCTCGACCAACGGCTGCGCATTCAGCCGCTGCTCGCCGTTGCCGTGGGGCAGCGGGACGAATACCGCCGGAAGACCGACCGCGGCGAGTTCGGCACACGTGATCGCACCGGCCCGGCACAGCGCGAGATCGGCCGCAGCATAGGCCAGGTCCATCCGGTCGACGTACGGCACGGCGACGTACGGAACTGTGTCATCTGCCGACGGGACATGGTCGTTGTCGTGACCCACGGCATGCAGCACCTGCACACCTGCGCCGGTCAGCGCACCGGCTGCCTCGGCCATCGCCTGGTTGATCCGGCGGGCGCCTTGGCTGCCGCCGAAAGCGAGCAGGGTGGGCAGATCGGGACGAAGCCCGAACGTCGTCCGTGCCCCGCGCCGCTGCGCCGCCCGGTCGAGGGTCGCGACAGCACGCCGCAAAGGAATCCCCACATGTTCGGCGTGCGGCAGCCGGATGTGCGCCGAGGCAACGGCGACATGGCGGGTCAGCCGGGCACCGATCCGGTTCGCGAGCCCTGGCCGGGCGTTGGCCTCGTGCACGACGATCGGGATCCGCAGCCGCCGGGCGGCCAGGTACGCCGGCAGCGCAACATAGCCGCCGAAACCGACGACCACGTTTGCTCCGCGCTGGCGCAGAATTGTCGTCGTAGCCTCGACTGCTCCCCGGAGCCGACCGGGGAGCCGGACCAGTTCGATGCTCGGCCGTCGCGGCAGCGGGACCGCCGGGATGAGCGCCAGCTCATAGCCGCGCTCCGGAACCAGCCGCCGCTCGAGTCCGCGCTCGGTCCCGAGCGCGGTCACCTCGACCGCCGGGTCGTCCCGGCGCAGAGCATCGGCGGTCGCGAGAGCGGGCTCGACGTGGCCCGCCGTGCCGCCACCGGCGAGCACGACCCGCACTAGACGTTCACGCCTCCTCGCTCACGCCGGACAGCGCCCTGCTCGCTCCGGCCGTGCCGCCGTGCCGCCAACGCCGCCCTGGCCCCTGGTTCCCGGCGGGCGAACGACACCAGCACACCCACGGCGACCAGCATCGGCACAAGCGCCGAGCCACCGTAAGACACCAACGGCAGAGGAACGCCGACGATCGGCAGCACGGCCAGCACGCTACCCATGTTGACCAAGGTCTGAATCAACAGCCAGCCGGTGATCCCGGCGGCCGCGAGGCGGACGAATGGATCCTGGGCGTTCCACGCGATTCGGATGCCCGCATAACCGAGGACCAGGAACAGCGCAATCACCATCAGGGTTCCCGGCAGGCCGAGCTCTTCACCGATGATGGCAAAGATGAAGTCGGTGTGTGCCCCTGGGAGCCCACCCCACTTCTCGACGCTCGCACCCAGCCCGCGACCCCACCAGCCGCCGTTGGAGAACGCGTAGATCGAGTGCGCCGCCTGGAAGGTGCGGTCATCCACGTCGGCGAACGGATCCAGGAACAATCGGACCCGATCGAGCCGGTATTCGGCGGCCAGCACGAAATAGACACCGACGACGGCGACCGTGCCGACAGCGAGGCCGAACAGCCAGCTGGGAACGCCGACCACCCACAGCAGGGTCAGGACCACGGCCATCAGCACGATGGCGGTACCGAGGTCGCCCTGGCCCACGGTGAGCGCGACGACGAGCACTGCGACCGGGACGAACGGCACCACCAGCTGCTTCCACGGCCGGACGAGACGGCCGTTGCCAGCCAGCACCGCTGCTCCCCAGACGACGAGACCGAGCTTGGCGAATTCGGAGGGCTGGATGCGGAACGGACCGCCGAAGTCGAGCCAGCTCTGGTTCCCGCTGACCTCGACCCCGATACCGGGCACATACGTCAACAAGAGCAGGGCCACCGAGACGGCCAGTAGGAGCAGGCCCAACCGGCGGATCATGAGTGGCGATAGCCGCGACGCCACGAACGCCATCGGCACAGCGGCGAACACCCACGCAACCTGCCGGCCGACGATGAAATACGAGGACCCGTGGAAGCGCAGCGAGGACACACTCGACGCCGAGAACACCATGACCAGACCCAGTGTCAGCAGCAGCCCGGCGGAGCCCAGCACCAGGTAGTAGGAGGCCAGTGGGCGGCGGAGTAGTCGCGACGCTGCCGCGAGGACGGCCGCCAGCACCGATCGCGGAGCGTCCTCAGCGTTGCTCGCCATGCCGCCGTACCGCCGCGGCGAAAGCATCCCCGCGGACCGCGTAGTTGCCGAACATATCCATCGACGCGCACGCCGGCGCCAACAGCACGGTGCTGCCTGGGCGGGCGAGAGCAGCTGCCTCGGCAACGACACGGTCCATTACGTCATTGTCCGTTTCGGACACCTCGACGACCGGAACCTCGGGCGCGTGTCGCGCCAGTGCCTGCGCGAGCAAGGCCCGATCGGCCCCGATCAGCACGACACCGCGCAACCGGTCTCGGACGGCCGGCACCAGTGAGTCGAACTCGGCGCCCTTGGCCAACCCGCCGGCGATCCAGACGACGTCCTCGAAGCCGGAGAGGGACGCCTGTGCGGCATGCGGGTTCGTCGCTTTGGAGTCGTCGACATAGGAAATCCCGTCGACAGTGGCGACGACGGCGATCCGGTGTGGATCGAGCCGGAAAGCCCGTATCCCGTCGCGGACGGCCACCGGCGGCACGCCGATCGAGCGGGCCAACGCTGCCGCCGCGAGAGCGTTCGTGACGTTGTGCGGAGCCGACGACACAAGGTCTGCGACCGTACCGAGTTCGGCGGCCGCGGTCTGACGTTCCGCGACGAACGCTCGGTCGGCCAGGACACCGTCGACGATGCCCAGCATGCCGACCCGGGGAATCCCGGACGTCACGCCGATGGCGCGAGCACCCTCGGTCACATCCGCGGCCCGGACCAGCTCTTCGGTTTCCGGATCCTCGACGTTGTAGACGCATGCGGCTTGGACACCGCGGTAGATGCGGCCCTTGTCGGCCGTGTAAGCCGCCAATGACCCGTGCCAGTCCAGATGATCGGGAGCCACGTTGAGCACGGCAGCCGAGCGCGCTGTCATCGAGGTGACCCAGTGCAGCTGGTAGCTCGACAGCTCGAGTGCGATGACGTCGTATGGCTGGGGATGCAGCACCGTCTCGACCACTGGATCGCCCACGTTGCCGGCCGCGGTCGCCCGCAGTCCCGACGCCCGGAGCATCTCGGCGAGCATTCGCACGGTCGTCGTCTTGCCGTTGGTGCCGGTGACGGCAAGCCACGGCGCGGGACGATTGAGATCGCGCAGACGCCAGGCCAGTTCGACCTCTCCCCAGATCGGGACGCCGGCCCGGCCGGCCGCCACCAGCAGCGGCGCCGTTGGGCGCCATCCCGGTGAAGTGACCACCAGCTGTGCGTTGCTCGGTAGGCGGGCCGCCGATCCTGGTCCGAGTCGCACCTTCGCGCCGAGGATCTCCAGCACGCGGGCGCGGTCGTTTTCGGCCTCTCCCTCGCGTTCGTCGACGATGGTCACGGTCGCGCCCAAACCGAGCAGCGCGTCGGCAGCGGCGAACCCGGACACGCCGATTCCGGCGACGACGACGGACACGGCGGACCACTCGCTGGCCCGGTCCGCGTCCGAAAGCCAGTCCGGCGACTTCACGCGCCGACCACCCACTCCGCGTAGAACACCCCGAGGCCGAGCGCCACAAACATCCCGGCGATGATCCAGAACCGGATGACGATCGTCACCTCGGCCCATCCTTTGAGCTCGAAATGGTGTTGCAGCGGCGCCATCCGGAACAGTCGCTTCCCCCCGGTGGCCTTGAACCATCCGACCTGGAGCGCCACTGAGACGGTGATCAACGCGAACAGCCCTCCCAGCACCAGCAGCAGCAGCTCGGTGCGGCTGACGATCGCCAACCCGGCGAGGGCGCCGCCGAGCGCCAAGGAGCCCGTGTCTCCCATGAAGATCTTGGCTGGAGAGGCGTTCCACCACAGGAACCCGAAGCAGGCCCCGACGAAAGCAGCTGCCACGACCGCCAGGTCGAGTGGATCGCGGATCTCGTAGCAGCTCGGGCCCGGTGCGATCTGGCAGCTCTGGTTGTACTGCCACACACCGATGAGGGTGTACGCGCCGAAGACCATCACGCAGGCGCCGGTGGCCAGCCCATCGAGTCCGTCGGTCAGGTTGACTCCGTTGGACGCACCGGTGACCATGATCAACGCCCAGGCAACGAACAGCACCGGGCCCAGCACGACCGGAGTGTCCCGCAGCACCGACAACGCCTCCGAGGCCGGCGTGTAGCCCTGCTCGTCGGGAAAGCGCAACGCGGCCACGGCGAAGATCACGGCGACAGCGGCCTGGGCACCGATCTTCGGGCCGGTCCGCAGGCCCAGGCTGCGCTGTTTGTTGATCTTGATGAAGTCGTCGACGAAGCCAACCGCACCCAGCCCTACCACCAGGAACAGGACCAACAGTCCGGACACCGACGGTGCCGACAACCGCACCAGGTGGGCCATGCCGTAGCCGGCGAGGACGGCGATGATGATGACGGCGCCACCCATGGTCGGCGTCCCGCGCTTGACGTGATGACTGGTCGGGCCGTCGTCGCGGATCAGCTGCCCGTAGTTCTGCCGGACCAGGAGCCGGATGGCCGCCGGTGTCGCAAGGATCGAGACCACGAGCGCCACGACCGCCGCGGTCAGGACCGCGATCACGAGGTCACCTCCCGAAGCAGCGCATCGGCGAGCCGTTCCAGACCGGCGGCCCGAGACGCTTTGACCAGCACGACGTCACCCGGGCGAAGCTGCGCCTGCAGAAGGTCGAGCGCCGCCTCGATGTCAGGGACCCAGGCTGCCTCGTCGCCCCACGAACCTTCGTGCGCCGCGCCGAGATGGACGGCGCGGGCGGCTTCCCCTACCGCCACGAGCCGGTTGACGTCCAGGCGGACGGCGAGCCGGCCCAGCGAATCGTGTTCCGGCGCGGATGTTTCCCCCAACTCGCGCATCTCACCGAGCACGGCCCAGGTGCGCCGATCGCCGGCCATCGCGACCAGCGCCTTGAGCGCGGCGCGCATCGACTCCGGGTTGGCGTTGTACGCATCGTTCACGACCGTGATGCCGTCGGGTCGGTCGTGGACCTCCATCCGCCACCGCGAGACTGCTCGAGCCTTGCCGAGCTCCGTTGCCACCACCTCGGCGCTCAGGCCAAAGGCATGTGCCACGCC
Organism: Jiangellaceae bacterium; assembly: GCA_035697245.1. Taxonomy (GTDB): domain Bacteria; phylum Actinomycetota; class Actinomycetes; order Jiangellales; family Jiangellaceae; genus JACVRX01. The sequence goes on along the minus strand of DASSDH010000157.1, from coordinate 12,471 downwards.
GGCGACCGCCAGGGCGTTGGCGACATGGTGCTCGCCCACCAGGGCCAGGGTCACGGGGGCAGCACCGTCGGGCGCCATCAGCGTGAAACTCGGGTGGCCGTGGGAGTCGAGCCGTACGTCCTGCGCCCGCACGTCCGCGTGTACCGACGCACCGACCATGAGCACGCGAGCCTCGGTCAAGTCGGCCATTCGCCGCACCATCGGGTCATCGGCGTTGAGGACCGCTGTCCCGTTCGGCGGGAGCGCCTGGACCAGCTCGGCCTTGGCGCGGGCAATCGTCTCCCGGTCGCCGAACTCGCCGAGATGAGCTGACCCGACGTTGAGGACGACACCCACCACCGGTGGTGCGACACGGCACAGCCGCGCGATGTGCCCGATGCCGCGAGCGCCCATCTCCAGCACGAGCGTGCGGGTGCTCCTGTCCGCGGTGAGAACGGTCAGCGGAGCACCGATGTCGGTGTTGTACGACTCCGGCGGTGCCACAACCGGCCCGCGGACCGTGAGCACCTGAGCGAGCAGGTCCTTGGTGCCGGTCTTGCCCGACGAGCCGGTGACAGCCACGACCGCCGTCTCGTCGAGCCGGTCGACGACGGATCGCGCCAACGAGCCAAGTGCCTCGACGGAGTTGTCCACGACGACAGCTGGGACGCCGACCGGGCGTTCGGCCAGAACGGCGACGGCTCCAGCCTCGACGGCGGATGCCGAGAAGTCGTGCCCGTCGACCCGCTCCCCTTGGACCGCGACGAACAGACCGCCCGGCCCGACCTGCCGAGAGTCAGTGACGACCGGGCCGGAGACCACCACACGAAGATCGGAAACTCGGTCGAGGCGCCCTGCGGTCGCCGCGGCAACCTCCACGAGGCTCAACGGGATCACTGGGAAGCCTTCGCCCGCCGACCCTGCGTGTGCTCCAGCGCATCTCGAAGCACCACCCGGTCATCGAACGGGTGCACCACCCCGGCCGCTTCCTGCCCCTTCTCATGACCCTTCCCGACGACGACGACCGTGTCGGCTGACTCGCGGGCAGCATCGACGGCGAGCCGAATGGCCGCGCGCCGGTCTGCGACCTCGAGCACTTCCGTCCGGGCAGCGGTCGCCGCCGCCCGGGCCCCAGAGACCACGGCGGCGCGGATGGCCGCGGGATCCTCCGAACGCGGATTGTCGTCAGTAACGATGACCACGTCGGCAAGCCGGCCGGCCACTTCGCCCATCTTTGGTCTCTTGTGCCGATCACGGTCCCCACCTGCCCCCACGACGACGACCAACCGGCCAGGGGTCGTCGGGCGCAGCGCCCGGAGAACGTTCTCGATCGCATCGGGACTGTGCGCGTAGTCGACCACCGCCAACGGGCCGTCCGCCGGGTTCGGGACCCGCTCCATGCGGCCAGGAACACCGGGACATGTCTCGATGCCACGGGCCGAATCGAATCGGTCGAGTCCCGCCTCGTCGAGCATGACGAACGCGAGCACCACATTGGCCACGTTGAAGTCCCCCGGGATCGGCGAGCTGATCCGGAGTCGATCGCCGGATCGGTGCTCGAGGTCGGCCGCCGTCGACCGGGACTCCCCTGCCGCCAGTTCAACAACTCGCCAGTCGGCTGGTTGGTGCGTGGATACCGTGACGACCGGGATCTCCGCCTGAGCGGCGAGCCGGCGCCCGTATTCGTCATCGACCACGACGACGCCACGACGGGAGCGCTGCTCGGTGAACAACGCGGCCTTCGCCGCGAAGTAGTCATCGAGATCGTGGTGGAAATCCAGGTGGTCCTCGGACAGGTTGGTAAACCCGGCGACGTCGAACACGATGGCGTCGACACGCCCCAGGACCAGCGCGTGGCTGGAAACCTCCATCACGCAGGCAGTGGCACCGCGCTCGCGCATGACCGCGAGCAGTGCGTGCAGCTCCGTCGCCTCCGGCGTGGTCCGCACACTGGTAAACACTTCGTCGCCGACCCGGGTCTCGACGGTTCCGATCAGCCCGGTGACTCGCCCGGCGGCTCGCAATCCGGACTCCATGAGGTACGCCGTCGTCGTCTTGCCATTGGTGCCGGTGATCCCGAACATGAGCAGGTCGCCGGCGGGGTGGCCGTAGACCTCAGCCGCGAGCTGACCGAGTAGAGCCCGCGGATTGTCGATCACGACGGCGGCCAGGCTGCCCGTCGAACCGGCACCGGCTGGGTCGGTGAGAACGGCGACCGCACCAGCGGCCGCTGCCTCGGCCACGAACGCCGCACCGTGCGTGTTCGCACCCGGCAAGGCGGCGTACAGGTCACCGGGGCGGACCTGCCGCGAGTCATGGATCACGCCGGTGACCTGGACGTCTGCCCCGTCAGGCGTGGGTAGCCCGAGCAGCGCCGTGAGGGCGTGCAGCGATCGCGGTGTCACGTGCTGCGGACGCAGCGAGAGTCGGTCCGGCATCGGTCGCAGAGGCTATAGGAGCAGGACGGCGACGAGTGAACAGCGCACCCTCCGTACCTTGGCACTTCAGTCGGCGAACAGCGGCAGCTCCGGTGCTTCAGTGCCAGTTGGGGCGACACCCATCTGGGCGAGGGTGAAACGCATCACGTCGGCAAAGACGGGCCCGGCGAGCGCGCCGCCGGAGTTGCCGTTCCGCGGGTTCAGAACCGAGACGGCTACGACGTAGCGCGGATCGTCGGCGGGAGCGAAACCCATGAAGGAGGAGTTGTATCCGCGGTAGCAGCCGCACGACACATCGACCCGCTGGGCCGTGCCGGTCTTGCCGGCGACGCGATATCCGTCCACGGCGGCCCGACCGCCGGTGCCGTCCTCGCCCATAACGGCTTCCATCATCAGCGTCACCGCGGCTGCGGTCTGCTCGCTCACGACCCGTACCGGCGCCCCCGTTGCGGCGGCGGTCTCCTTGCCCTCCGCGTCGATGGTGGCGTCGACCAGCCGGGCCGGCAGCCGCACTCCCCCGTTTGCGATGGTGGCGTACGCCGAAGCCATCTGGACCGTGCTCACGGACACGCCCTGACCGAAGGCGATGGTGTCTCGGGTCAGGTCCGCCCAATCCTCCGGAAGCCGCCCGGCGCTCTCACCCGGCAGTCCGAGACCGGGCCGAGCCCCGAGCCCGAACGCGACCAAGTGGTTCCGGAAGATGTCCTTGTCGATCCGCTCCGCGGCGAGCAGCGTCCCGACGTTGCTGGACTTCGCCACGATTCCCGCGAGTGTCATCTGCTCCTCGCCGTGTTCGTAGTAGTCGTTGATCACCTCACCGCTGCGCTCCACATGATCGGGGACCGACAGCACGGTTCCGGGGTCGGCCTTTCCTTCCTCGATGACGGCCGCCATGGTGAGCGGCTTGAAGACCGACCCCGGCTCGTAGGCCTCTTCGACTGCCCGGTTGCCCCGGTTGTCGCTCGCGGCGGCACCGGGCTCGTTCGGGTCGACGGCCGGCGCCGTCGCCATGGCGACGATCTCGAAGGTCCGGGTATCCATGACCACCACGTTGCCGGCGGTCGCACCCGCGGCGGCGACCTGCCGAGAGAGTGCCTGCTCGGCGTACCACTGGACGTCACGGTCCAGGGTGAGCCGGACGCCTTCACCGGGGACAGCGGCGCGCCGGGTGCCATTGCCGAGCGGGATGCAATGCCCGCCTGCGCTCAGCTGACAGGCCATCTCCCCGTCTACGCCCGACAGCAACGAGTCCATGGACAATTCCACGCCCGCCAACCCGTGACCCTCGGCTCCGACGAATCCGACGACGTTCCCGGCCACAGCCCCGGCGGGATACTCCCGCTGGGCAGCCGGCTCGGCGTAGATTCCCTGCAGGTCCAATTCATCGATTGCGCGCCAGGTCTGTGGCGTGAGCTCCTTGGCAACGTACTGAAACCGCTTCTCTCCGGTCAGCGCCCGCTGGATCGAGCGGGCGTCGGCCGCGAGCAGGCCATCGAGCTGAAGCGCATACGCCGCCGGATTCGTGACCAGAGTCTGATCCGTCGTCAAGTGGTAGGCATCCGAAGAACGCGCCAACGGTTCCCCGTCCCGATCGAGGATCACACCCCGCTGAGCGGGCAGCGCAGTGGGCCGCAGCTGATCATGACCCGCGACGGCGACATAGGTCGAGGCGTCCAGACCCTGCAGCTGGACCAGCCGCCCGGCAAACAGGGACAGCAGGACGCAGATCAGTACCAGGCATGCGTCCAGCCGACGCCGCGGGCTGGCCAGCCGGACCAACCGCGGCGGCGGTTTCGGCCGAGGCTGCGGCGGTTGACGGTTGGGAACAGCCCGCGGGCCTCGGTGCGGCACGCGATCCTGCGAGGACGTCCGCGAACTCGTCGGCGTTCTCGTCGCAGCGCGCGGGCCTGCGTGCTCCCGAGCCGGATCCGTTCGGCGACGAACTCGGGTGTCAGTGCGGCGTCCACTGGTCGACCCGGCCCCGCTGGGCTGTGCGCCGGCGTGCGCAGTGCCGGCGCCCTGCGCCCTGCGCTGCGGCCCGCCGACCGGTCGCGCTGGACTGTCCTGGGGGCGTCGCCTGTCGGGAGTCATCCGGCACCGGCGTCGTCGAGCCGGAGGAACACCGGATCCTCAGCGGGGACCATGTCCAGCTCGCGCGCCCGACGGGCCAGCGTCCCCGGTGCCGACCGGTCGGCGATCTGCCCGACCAGCTCGGCTCGCCGGTCGCGAAGGAGGGTGGTCCGCTGCTCGAGGTCGGCGAGATCAAACGAACCTTGCTGCAGAGCCGTGTTGAGCACGAGCAAGCCGACCAGGCCGAGGCCGAGCAGTGCGAGCACGAGAACGACGAACGGGGCGCGGCGTGGCCGAGCCGGCCGACGGGCCACAACTCGCAATCCCGGCCGCGCAGGTGCGGATCGGCCCGGCAGGATGTGCCGCGCAGCGGAACCAAGGGCGGCTGCCGGGCTCATGCCGCGCTCCGAATCCGCTCAGCCGCGCGCAGCCGCGCGGAGGCGGCTCGCGGATTGGCGTCGATCTCCGCCGGCGTGGGTGATTCGGATCCGCGTGTCAACAGCCGCAACTCGGGCCGGTGTTCGGGCAGCTCGGGCAGGTCAGGAGGCGCGGCGCTGGTGGCCCGTGCAGTCAGCGTCCTCTTGACCAGCCGGTCCTCGAGGGAGTGATACGACAAGACGACGATCCGCCCGCCCACCTCGAGCGCGTCCACTGCGGCGGGGAGCGCTCGCTCCAGAGCGGCCAGCTCGGCGTTGACTTCGATCCGCAACGCCTGAAACGTGCGTTTGGCCGGATGACCTCCTGTGCGCCGCGACGCCGCCGGAATGGTGTGGCGAAGCAGTTCGACGAGCTGGGCGCTGGTCGTCAGAGGCGTTCGTTGCCTCTCCCGGACCACGGCGGCCGCAATCCGGCGGGCAAACCGCTCGTCCCCGTAGTCGCGCAGCACCCGCGCCAGATCCGCTGCCGCATAGGTGTTGAGGACGTCGGCGGCTGTCGGCCCACCGGTTGGGTCCATGCGCATATCGAGCGGCGAGTCGTGCGCGTAGGCGAAACCGCGAGCAGGCTGGTCGAGCTGAAGGGAGGACACACCAAGGTCGAAGAGCACTCCCTGGACGTGCGCAATGGCGAGTCCGTCAAGCACCGCGGGCAGTTCGTCGTAAACGGCGTGGACGACTACTCCGCGATCGCCGAACGGTGCCAACCGTTCGCGAGCAAACTCCAGTGCCTCGGGATCTCGGTCGAGACCGATCAATCGGACCTGGGGGCATCGTCGCAACAGGGCTTCTGCGTGGCCGCCCAAGCCGATGGTCGCGTCGACGACGACCGAGCCGGTGTCTTGCAGCGCCGGGGCCAGCAGGTCAACGACGCGGTCGAGCAGGACCGGCACATGCGAAAGTCGGTTCACGGCTCGGTCCGGCGTCCAGGGCAGCGCCCAGTCCGGGTCGCGCCCACCGTGCCCTGCACTGTCTCGACCCCCCGGATGTCCGGTACTGCTCTGGGTGTTCCTGCCGTCCCGTACGGCCAGGTCCCCGCCCGCTCGCCCGACGGTGCGCCGTCCCTGGCGCCGGGGAAGTGGCGTCAGGAACACCCAGATCGGAGGGGCGGGCCGGAGGCCTCGACGTACGGGAGCCGTTCAGAAGATGCCGGGAAGCACCTCCTCGGAAACGTCGGCGAACAGTGGTTCCTTCTCTGCCTGGTAGGCCTCCCAGGCGGTGGTGTCCCAGATCTCGACCCGGGTCATGGCACCGACGACCGTGCACTCACGGTCGAGCCCGGCGTAGTTTCGTAGTCCGCTCGGGATGGTGACCCTGCCCTGCCGATCGGGCATCTCGTCGCTCGCGCCCGCCGCGAGCATGCGGGCAAAGTCGCGGACCCCGCGATGAGTGATCGGAGCAGCCCGAAGCTGTTCGGTGAAACGCACGAACTCCTCGCGTGGCCAGACGTACAGGCAACGCTCTTGGCCTCTCGTCATCACCACACCCTCGGCAAGCTCGTCGCGGAACTTCGCAGGGAGGAACAGCCGGCCTTTGTCGTCGAGGCGAGGGGTGTGCGTGCCCAGGAACACGGCCGCCACCTCCCACCCCAGCACCGGGCGTTTCCTCCACCGCGCGCCACTGTACCCCACAATGCTCCACAAACAAGCTGGAAACGGCCTGCGCCGCTCCCTCGACACGTTCCGCGCCCGGCTGCCCGATGACGGGAACCGCCTGCGCATCTCCAGCCGTCTGGACGTACGGTGGACGCGTCGGGAGGACCAACCACCCGCCGGGTGCGGGTGCCCTGGTGTCGGGCTTGGCCAGCGGGCCGCTGAGCGCAGGAGGAGCGAGTGACCCAAAGTCCGATGATGCAGGACGGAGATCCACGGTTCTCCGGGCCTGCACTCGCTGAGCTGACGGATACTGCCAACCGCATCCAGGCGGCGATCGAGACCGTCATCGAGGGCAAGCCGGACGCGATTCGGCTCGCCATCACGGTCCTGCTGGCCGAGGGTCACCTACTCATCGAGGATGTACCCGGCGTCGGCAAGACGATGCTCGCCAAGTCCCTCGCTCGGTCGATCAACTGCTCGGTTCAGCGGATCCAGTTCACTCCCGATCTGATGCCGACCGACGTCATCGGCGTGTCCGTGTTCAACCAGGAGACTCGTGACTTCGAGTTCAAACCCGGCGGTGTCTTCGCCAACATCGTGGTGGGCGACGAAATCAACCGCGCCTCGCCCAAGACCCAGTCCGCGATGCTGGAGTGTATGGAGGAGCGCCAGGTCACCGTCGACGGAACGACCTACGAGCTCGACGCGCCGTTCATGGTGATCGCCACCCAGAACCCGGTCGAGATGGAAGGCACCTATCCCCTGCCCGAGGCACAACGCGACCGGTTCATGGTCAGGCTGGCCATGGGCTACCCGGGCGAGGCCGACGAGATCGACATGATCGACACTCATAGCGGCGCAGCGGCGATCGACCAGCTCGACGCCGTCACCGACGCGGCCCACGTCGCGAAGCTGGTCGACATCGTCCGCAACACCTACGTGTCGCCGGCGGTGAAGAAGTACTGCGTCAACCTGGCCAATGCGACGCGACGTTCGGCCGAGCTGCGGCTCGGTGCCTCGCCGCGCGCTACCCTGCACCTGGTCCGAGCCGCCAAGGCGTCGGCCGCCCTGCAGGACCGTGAATACGTACTGCCTGACGACGTCAAGCAGCTCGCTGCCTCGGTTTTCTCACACCGGCTGCTGCCCACCGCCGAAGCTCAGATCGGGCGACGCGACGCGACGGAGATCGTCGCGGACATCGTCACCCGAGTGCCCCAGCCAGAGGCCGATGGCGGGGGGGCGCGGTAAACCGTGCGGAGGGCCCTGTCCGGACTGACCCGACGCGGCCGGCTCTTCCTCGTCGCCGGGCTGGCGGCGGCCGTCGCCGCGGTGGGCGTAGGCCAGCGCGATCTGCTGCGGGTGGGAATCCTGCTGCTCGCCTTGCCGGTGGTGAGCCTGCTCGTCGCCTTGCGCAGCCGAGTCCGGCTTGCCGCCGCCCGGGTGGTGAATCCCCCGCGAACGCCGGTGGGAACTGCCGCCCGGATCCACCTGATCCTGCAGAACCTGGCGCGTATCCCGACCGGCGTGCTGCTGGTCGAAGACACGCTGCCATTGGCCCTCGGCACCCGGCCGCGGTTCGTCCTCGACCACGTGTGGTCACGGTTCCGGCGAGAGGTCAGCTACGACATCCACGCCGACCTGCGCGGGCGTTATCCGATCGGTCCGCTGACCGTGCGCCTGACCGATCCGTTCGGGCTGGTCGAGCTGCGCCGCGCATTCACCGAGACGGCAACCGTCATCATCACCCCGAAGGTGCTTCCGCTGCCGTCCGTCCGATTGCTCGGCGAATGGAGCGGAAGCGGCGAGAGCAGGCCCCGATCGGTAGCCAGTGCCGGCGAAGAGGACGCCACCGTGCGGGCCTATCGCGACGGCGATGACATGCGGCGCGTCCACTGGCGGGCAACGGCGCACCACGGCGAGCTGATGGTCCGTCGCGAGGAGCAGCCCTGGCAGAGCCGGGCGACCCTGCTGCTCGACACCCGGACCGGCGCTCACGCTGGGCAGGATCCCGACTCGTCCCTCGAGTACGCGGTTTCAGCAGCGGCGTCTATCGGGGTGCACCTGGCGGACCGCGGTTACGCCGTGCGGCTGGTCACCGACGAAGGGGGCGCAGTCAGTGGGTCCTGGCACGACCCCGGCGGCGGTCCGGCAGGTGCCGAGGTACCGCTGCTGGACGCGCTGGCCGTCGTGCGATCCTCCCGTGACGCCTCGGTCGGCCGGTGGTCGGACCTGCTCAGTGGGGCGGGAGCGGCGAGCGGCCTGCTGGTCGCGGTACTGGGGCACCTGCATCCGCGAGAGGCGTCGTTGGTGGGCAGGTTGCGGCATGGCGCGACTGGGGCGATGGCAATCCTGCTCGACTCGGCATCCTGGACTTCGGTCGCTCCCCACGTCCGGGCCGCAGAGGAGCAGCGTCTGGCGGAGACCGCCCAGGTTCTGCGGCGCGCCGGCTGGAACGTCGTCACGGCGGGCAGAAGCGACCAGCTTGCGGCCATCTGGGAGCGACTTGGTGTTTCCCGGTCGGCATACCGCGTAACGGTCGGCGCGGTCGACGATTCCGGCCACCTCGGCGGTGTGGCGTGACGGGCCGGACCCGACTGGCCGTTGTCGGGGCACTGGCGTCCGCTTTGGGAGTACTCACCCTCGCCCCCGTGACCCAGGAACACGACTGGCTCGTGCCGGCGGCCATCGCGATCGCCATCGTCGCTGCGGTCGGGCTTGGTCTACGCCGGGTCGGTGTTCCGCCGCCTCTGGTGATCGTGGCCCAGGTGACTGCTCTCGTCCTCTGGCTGGGCGTTCTGGTGGCCGCTGACGTCGCATGGTTCGGGGTGGTGCCCACGGTCTCGTGGGCCCGGCGGATGGGCATCGTCTTCACCGACGGAATCTCGGCGGTTCTGCAGTACGCGGCGCCGATCGCGGTCACGCGCGGAATCCTGCTGCTGCTGGTCGGCGGCGCCGGTCTGGTCGCCCTGCTCGTCGATTTCTTCGCGGTGGGCTTGCGGCGAGCACCGCTGACCGGTATCCCGCTGGGTGCCGTGTACGCCGTGTCGGCGTCGGTGGTCCCGGACGGGTTGGCCTGGTACTGGTTCGTGTTCCCGGCGACCGGTTTTCTCGCCGTGCTGGTGGCCGAGGGGCGGACCCGGGTCGTCCGGTGGGGCCGCTCGGCCGGACCGTCGGCGACCCACACGGGGATACCGGAAACCGACTCGCTCGCCCGGAACGGCCGGCGAGTCGGCGCGGTTGCCGTCGCAGCTGCGGTGGCCATTCCGGCGTTGCTCCCAGGGCTGACCGAGGGCGTGTTCGGCCGCGGCGGCGGCTCCGGCGAAGGCGGTGGGCGCACGATCCACACCGACAACCCGATCGTTGACTTGCAGGGCGACCTCACCCGGCCGGAGAACGTTCCCGTCCTGCGGTACGAGACCACGGCGCAGGTTCCCGAATACATCCGACGAGTCACCCTGGATGTCTTCGACGGCGAGGAGTGGCAAACCTCCGATCGGTCGGTCCCCGATTCCCAGCGGGTCAGCGAGGGCATGCCGCCGCCACCCGGCTTGGATCCCCCCGACGACGGAACTCTCCAGGAGTACCGCTTCAGCACCGGGGACAACTACGAGTCCTCCTGGTTGCCGTTGCCATACCCGGCGCAGGAAATCGACATCGACGGCGACTGGCGCTACGACTTCGCCAGCCTCGACGTCGTCTCGCCCGAACGCAACGCGCGAGGCGTCGACTATGTCGTGCAGAGTCTGGAGATCGACTACCAAGCCGCCGAGCTCATCGCCGCCGCGCCAGCATCAGAGGACTTCGCCGAGTTGCGAGCACTTCCCGACGACCTGCCGGCGGAGGTGGCCGCACTGGCCCGGGAGCTGACCGCCGACGCGACCAGCGCATTCGAGCGTGCCGCGATCCTGCAGGCGTTCTTCCGCGCGGACGGGGGCTTCGTCTATGACCTGCAGACCGAGCCGGGCAACTCGACGTCGGCTCTGGTCAACTTCCTGCAGAATCGCCGCGGGTTCTGTGAGCAGTTCGCCGCCAGCATGGCGGTGATGGCCAGGGCCGTCGGCATTCCCGCCCGGGTCGCTGTCGGGTTCACGCCCGGCACGCCACAGGAGGACGGGAGCTGGGTGGTCGGCACCCACGACGCGCACGCCTGGCCGGAGCTTTACTTCCACGGCACTGGCTGGGTGCGCTTCGAGCCGACGCCCGAAACCCGCACCGGCAGCGTGCCCTCCTGGACCGTACGCCCGGCCGTCGGCGAGGACGGCTCGCCCGCCGTGCCGAACGTCCCGGAAGGGCAGGGCAACAACGCTGACGCTCCCGTTCCGGGCCTCGAAGACCCGGACCTAGGTGCGGGAACCGACGGCGGAGCCTCCGGCGTGTCGACCGCGATCGCCATCGCGCTCGCGGTCGCCGGTGGATCGCTCGTCCTCGCAGTGCCGACCGTCATCGCCAGAATCCGGCGCGCCTGGCGCTGGCGCAGAGCCGGTGGCAACCTGGTCGAGGAAGCCGAGGCAGCCTGGTCCGACCTGCGCGACACCTCCCGTGACGCCGGGTTCGAGTGGGACCCGGCGGCCACCCCCCGGCAGACCGGTCAGGACTTGGCGGCCCGTGCCAAGCTCGATCCGGACTCCGGCGACCTGCTCGCGCACCTGGTCACGACGACCGAGCGGGCTCGCTACTCGACGACTCCGAACGACACGGAGGGTCTGCAGGCGGACTCTGCGATGCTTCGCCGGACCGTCTTGCGCTCCCGACCACTACTGCAGCGCTTCGGTGCGGCGATCTGGCCGTCGGCTACCCGAGACGCGATGATCTCGACAGCGAACCGGGTCGCCGACGGCCTGGACTGGACCGATGCTGCCGGCGCCCGGGTGCGGGAGCGAGCCGGGGAACTGGTGGGACGCCGCCGCTGAGCTCAGCGCCCGGGACCGCGTTCGCGGCGGCGGCGCCAACGCTCTTCCATGCGCTCCATGAATCCGCGCCGGCGAGCCGCAGCGGTCCGGCTCGACTTGATGCGGCTGGCCGACGGCTGCTCCCCCGCTGTGCCAGCGTCAAACGTCCCGATCTCGCCTTCCGCCGGCACTCGCCGCCACGAAGTGACCGCGTACCACGCGGACACGAGCATCACGACGAACCCCGCGACGCCGAGCGGGGTCGTCTTACTGACGGCACCGGTCATGAGCAGCACGATCCCGATGACGAACACGAACGCCGCGGCGACGGCGCGGCGACGGTAACGACGACGCAGGTCGGCACCGCGCATGGTCGTGGCAAACTTCGGATCTTCGGCGTACAGCGCGCGTTCCATTTGCTCGAGCAGGCGCTGCTCATGGTCGGAGAGAGGCACCGGTCCCTCCTGTGAATGCCGTCGCGGAACTGTCATCAGCATAGGCGGGTGGGTTGACCGACGAAAGCCAGCCCTGTCCTTCGAACGTTGTCTTCCGCCCGTCGGTTCCACCCGGCTCACCCATCCGGGATGAATTAGTCCGAGAGCCGTCGACGCCGGTCCGGCGTGCCGAGGACGTGCAGCTGCCCGGCCACTGCCCGGAATGCCGGATGTCCCGCAACCATGGCCTCGAGCTCCAGCAGGTCGCGCGCGCTCGTGGGGTCGTCTGACAGCGCACCTGGTACGAGATCGGCGAGGACCCGGACCCCATGAACCTGAAGTACCCGCATATCGGCCGCCTCGAACAGGTCCCGCACGCCCGGCTCGTCGAATCGCCGCGGTAGCGGGTCAGCGGTCCCCCACCGGCCAGCCGGATCACGCAACGCGTGCCTCGCATCGGCGAGGTGACCCGCCACTGCCCGAGCGATGACGGCTGCATAACGCTGGGCTACCAACACGCTGGCCAGCCCATCGGGGCGGAGGACGGCCACGACCCCCCGAAGCGCAGCTCTCGGATCGTCCACGACCTCCAGGACGCCATGACAGAGCACCACGTCGGCGGATTCGGGCCC
>DASSDH010000156.1:0-9323 GCA_035697245.1 Jiangellaceae bacterium | reverse complement strand
AGGCAAACGTCGAGGTCGACCTCACCGCAGTGGACGCCCTCGATGATCTACGTGCCGAACTCGACCGCCGCGGCATCGTGTTCGCCCTGGCCCGAGTCAAGCAGGACCTCCGTGCCGACTTGACTGCCGCTGGCTTGGTCGACCGCGTGGGAGACGAGTGGATCTTCCCAACCCTGCCGACCGCGGTGCAGGCCTACGTCCAGTGGTATACGGCCAGGCACGGCGCTCCGCCCATCGAGGACGCCCTCGGCATGCACTCCGGCGGGCAAACCGAACGGCGCGACGAGCCGTGAGCACCTGGCCTCCCATCCCTCAGGCACCCACGCAGGCAGAATGGAGCCGACTGAAACGCTGGGCTGTGACGGCGGCTTCGAGGTGAGCGAGCGCATGGTGTCTGTTTATCCGGTGGTTGTTCGGGCTCGTTTGGATGAGCCGCTGTCGGGTTGGTTGTGGTTGGTGACGTGGCTGCTGCTGATTCCGCACTTCGTGGTGTTGGCGTTTTTGTGGCTGGGTTTTTTTGTGGTGTCGGTGGTGGCCTTCTTCGCGATCCTGTTCACCGGCCGGTATCCGGGTGGCCTGTTCGAGTTCAATGTGGGGGTGCTGCGGTGGACGTGGCGGGTGGGCTACTACGGCTACGGTGCGCTGGGCACGGACCGGTATCCACCGTTTACCCTGGGCGAGGACCCGACCTATCCGGCCGGGTTGGAGGTGCACTACCCGGACCGGTTGTCCCGCGGCCTGGTGCTGGTCAAGTGGTGGCTGTTGGCGATTCCGCAGGTGTTGATCGTGGGCGCGTTCAGCACCGGCGGTTACGTGGCCCACGGGGTGACCTCCTCCGGTGAGCGGTGGTATGTGCAGATGCCGGGGCTGTTGAGCATCTGCGTGCTCATCGCCGCGGTGGCGGTGCTGTTCACGCGCCGCTATCCGGGTGGGCTGTTCGATTTCGTCATCGGAATGAACCGGTGGGCGCTGCGGGTCACGGCCTATGTGGCGTTGATGACCGACGCCTACCCGCCGTTCCGCCTCGACCAGGGCCCAGACGAACCACCACCCGCAGACGAACCAGAGGACTCGGCCTGAACATGCGTTGCCTACAGGTCATCTAGCACGACCGGTTCTTCCGACGTCCCGCCGAGCAGTTGCTCCATGGAGGAGATCTCCTCGGCAAACATGTCCCTGCGCTGGTGGGCGCCGCAATTCTGCATCAGACGTGCGAAGTCGGCTGATGCCTTAGCGATTCGCTGTCCCAGCGCAGAACCTTGCCCAGCACCGAAATCCTCGGTGGCGGCGTAAACCCCGGTAGGGGAGACGATCGCTTGAAGGTAGGAGAACATCGGCCGCAACGAGTGCTCCAGGACGAGCGAATGCCGCTCCGTGCCCCCTGTCGCGCCGATGAGCACCGGCATGTCCGACAGTGACTCGGGCGGCAGTACATCGAAGAACGACTTGAACAGTCCGCTGAACGAGGCGTTGAAGGCCGGAGTGACGGCGATGACCCCGTCGGCACTGGCGACCGTCTCGAACGCCGACTCCAGCGCCGTCGCGACGAGCCCGGTCAGCATCGCGTCCATGATTGGCCGGCCCAGCGGTCGGAGCTCCACGAACGACGACTCGGCCGTGATGTCCAAGGCCGCCAGCTCTGTGCGCACCGACGCTTCGAACCGGTCTGCGAGCAGTCGCGTCGAGGAAGGCTCTCGTATGCCGCCGCTGATGATTGTCAGTCTGGTCGTCATCTCGTGAGTCCTTCGACTTGTCTGTCGTCTTCTGAAGCCGCTGCTTCGGCGGCGCGCTTTGCCGCCAATAATGACTCATGGGTCGGGGCATCCGGCACCTCTGCCGGTCGACCGACGGCGAGCTCCTTCCGCAGCACCGGTACGACCTCTTCGCCGAGGATGTCGAGCTGCTCGAGGACCGTCTTGACCGGCAGCCCGGCGTGGTCGATCAGGAACAGCTGGCGCTGGTAGTCGCCGACGTAGTCGCGGAATCCCAGCGTTCGTTCGATGACCTGGTCGGGCGATCCCACCGTCAGTGGTGTCTGGGCGGTGAACTCCTCCAGCGAAGGGCCGTGGCCGTAGACCGGGGCGTTGTCGAAGTACGGCCGGAACTCACGCACTGCGTCCTGGCTGTTCTTGCGGATGAAGACTTGTCCGCCCAGCCCCACGATGGCTTGGGCCGCTGTGCCGTGGCCGTAGTGCTCGAAACGCCGTCGGTAGGTCTGGACCATCCGCTGCGTGTGGGAAGGGGGCCAGAAGATGTGGTTGGCGAAGAAGCCATCGCCGTAGTGGGCCGCCAGTTCAGCGATCTCCGGCGTGCGGATCGAGCCGTGCCACACGAACGGCGGGACGTCGTCGAGCGGACGGGGAGCGAGGGTGAAACCCTGCAGTGGAGTGCGAAACCGACCCTCCCAGTCGACGACCTCCTCCCGCCACAGCCGGCGCAAAAGGCCGTAGTGCTCGACGGTCAGCGGAACCGCATCCCGAATGTCCTGCCCGAACCACGGGTACACCGGGCCGGTGTTCCCCCGCCCAAGCATCAGGTCGGTTCGTCCGTCGGACAGGTGCTGTAGGACGGCGAAGTCCTCGGCGATTTTGACCGGGTCGTTGGTGGTGATCAGCGTCGTGGATGTCGAAAGGATGATCCGCTCGGTCTGGGCCGCGATGTAACCGAGCAGTGTGGTCGGTGACGACGGGACGAACGGCGGGTTGTGATGCTCGCCGGTCGCGAAGACGTCCAAGCCCACCTCCTCGACCTTCTTTGCGATGACCACCGTGGCCCGGATGCGTTCTGCCTCGGTTGGAGCGCGTCCTGTCGTCGGGTCGGGTGTCATGTCCCCGACGGTGAAGACCCCGAACTGCATGCCTGTCATTCCGTTGACCTCTCGTTAAGACGCTCGCGATCCTTCCCGGCCTGACCCACTACAACATCTTCAGCTCGCCCCTGTTCGCCGCCATCACACTCGCCTTCCTCGACGAGCAGCAGAGCCAGAGTTAGCCCGGGCCGCTCCCTACCCGCCCGCGCACGAACACATCAACCAATTGGTAGATCCGACGGCCTAGCCTGGCGGCATGCCGACGCACGTGGCGCTGCTGCGCGGGGTCAACCTCGGCAAGCGGCGGGTCTCGATGGCGGAGCTCAAGAAGCGGCTCGAAGGGCTCGGCTATACCGACGTCAGTACCTACGTGCAAAGCGGCAACGCCGTCCTGACCAGCAAGACGAACGAGTCGCGGATCGCGGCGGAGCTCGAAGCCGAGCTCACCAAGGCGTTTGGATTCGCGGTGCCGGTGATCGTGCGGAGCCGCGCCGGCCTCGCCGACGTGGTCAGGAACAATCCGTTCCCCGACGCCGCAGCCGATCCGACGAAGCTGCATGTTTCGTTCCTCGGGAAGCCACTCGATCCGGCATGGCTCGAACACCTCGCGCACGTCAACTTCACGCCCGAGGAGTTCGCGACGCGCAAACGCGAGGTCTACCTCTCGCTACCCAATGGCCTGGGGCGCTCGAAGCTCGCAGGGGCGGTGGAGAAGGCTTTGCGCGGCTCGGGCACGACGCGAAACTGGCGCACCGTCACTGCGCTGCTCGACATGGTGAACCGTTGACGTCTCAGGCCCGTTCCCACACGGGTGGGCGGGACAGTGGCCGGTAACCGCGGAAATAGTCGATCGTGAACTGCTTCGGGTACTGATGCGCCTGTGCTGGCGCCGTTCCGTCGTCCGGGAATTCGTAGATGCCGAGCATGAACTGCATCGGGTATCGAGGTGATTGCGCGACTATTTTGATCAACCGGTGGTCGACGAAGAAGGCCACATGATCGGGCGTCCACTCCGCCGCGTAGACGTGGAACTCGCGAGCGTCGATGGCGACGACCTCTGCGCCGAACTCATCGACGATCGCCGGATCCCCGAAGGGGTGTACCCCCATGCCGACGGCCGCGGTGTCGATCGTCATGTCACGCCCGAAGATCTCGCAGATGCAAATCTCGGCCGACCGCTCAGGCTCGTCCTCGTACCCGATCATCCACAGCGCCACCATGGAACGGGGATCGTCGATTGCCTTGGCCCGCAACTCGAAGAAACCGTACTGCGGCGTGTACAGCCGCATGTTGCGCTGTTCCTCCCGGACAACAAGGTCGGCGTTGAATCGTTGCTGTCCCAGCGGGCTCCCTACTGCGCCGGCAAACACTCCGGTCTGCAACGAGGAGACCCGGATTCCGTTGTCGAACTCCGGGCACCAGGGCTGCTGGTCTGCTTCGATGATCAGCCGTAGCTGGCCATCACCGAGGTGGTATCTCGCCGCGGACGCCGCTCGCGAACTCCACTGCGGCAAGTAGTACGAGAACCAGCGAGTCTCGTCGAGCACGTCTCCATCGAAGGTGTCTTCGAACTCGAGCGCGTATCCGGCCTTGGGCTCGTTGGAAGGGGTTGGCTGCATGCCACGAGCCTGACACAGACGTCTTTGCTACCCAGAGCAGTCGGGGAGCTGACACCGCAGGATGTCGAAGGGCGACCATCGACTCCGACGTCTCAACACAGAGGTGCCCGCCGCGGGCCACCCACGAGAGTTGGGAGACCGAAATGACCAAGGAACCCCGCTACGACATTGAGCTCACCCGCGTCTTCGACGCCCCGCGAGAGCGCATCTACAAGGCCTTCACCGATTCAGACGAATTTGCTCGGTGGTACGGGCCGGTCGGGTTCCCCGCACGCCGAGACACCGTCGAACTCGACGCCCGCGTTGGCGGGTTGCAGCGATTCGTGATGGTGAGTGAGGCCGACCCATCTGTGCGGACGGGATTCACTGGCAGTTTTACCGATGTTGTGGACAACCAACTGCTCGCAAGTAGTGGGAGCTGGGACGGGATCCCCGGCCAGGATGACCCCTGGCCGTCGCATCTGCGGGTTGAGTTCCATGACGAGGCCGGCAAGACCCGGCTTGTGCTACGCGAAGGTCCACACCCCGCAGGCACGGCGGAGATGGGCCGTGGGGCGTGGCAGATGATGTTCGCCAAACTCGACACACTGCTGGCGGACTCGGCCTAGCCCACACCAGAGCGCTCGTGCCAGCACCGAGGGCCCTTTCCGACTCGGCGCTTCGTTCCCTCGCGGGATCCCGACCGGAGACGCGCGATAGTCAGAGCCGTGCGCATTGACGATCTACTCCCGAGCTGGCACTTCCGCGAGAGACATCACCTGGCGACAGCTGCCGCAGCTGCTGACTTGCTGGCGGCCGTGGAACGGCTGACGTGGGCCGACGTGCGGGTGATGCGAACGCTGATGTGGGTGCGGTCTGCCGGCCGGCTTCGGTTCAGCCCCGATCGGCCCGTCCTCGATGACATGGCCCGACTCGGCTTCACCGTGCTGGGCCGAACCGACGACGAACTCGTCGCCGCCGCAGTCGGCCGGCCTTGGGCACCGGGCGGTGTCCCCGCACCACGGTTGGCCGACCAGCTCGACCCGGTGGAATTCTTCGTCGATTTCTCCGTTCCCGGCTGGGCCAAGATGATTCTCAACTTTCGCGCAGACGCTGGCGAGTTGACCACCGAGACCCGGGTGCTGCTGACCGACGATGGGTCGCGGCGCGCGTTCCGCCGCTACTGGCTGGTCATCCGGCCGTTCAGCGGAGTCATCCGCCGGCGCTGGCTGGCCGCAATCGTCCGCCGCACCAGATAGGTGAGCAAGTCGATGACGGCTTCCGGTTGCCCCATGAGTTACCTGAGCCACATCTGAGCCAAATCGACTTGACGTGGCACCATAATGGTGCCACGATGGTGCCATGGACTTGATGCCGTACGTGGAACTGCTCCGTCGGGAGCTCGCGAGCGCTGCCGAGACCGGCGGTGACGAAGCGCGGGCGCTCGCCGAGCGTCTGACCGCCCCGCTCGAGTCGGCGATCCGACTCACCTTGCTGGAGGCACTGTCGGCCGCCACCGCGGAGATCACCCACGATCTCGCCCCTGGCTCGGTCCACCTGCGCCTACACGGGCGGGATCCCGACTTCGTCGTGACGCGCCCGCCCGCCGACCCCACGCCGGAGGAACAAACGACGGTCGCACCACCAGCGCTGCCGATAGATGAGGCCGCGGCGACCGCCGCCGACGCAGGCGGGACGTCCCGGATCAACCTGCGCCTCCCCGACGACGTCAAACTCCGGGTCGAAGGGGCCGCCAGCCGGGAACGGATCTCGGTCAACGCCTGGCTCGTCCGGGCCGCCGTCGCCGCCTTGCAGCCCGGTCAGGTCGTCGGCCCCGCCGGCGGCCGCGGTGCCGGGCGCCGCGGCTCCAGCCGTGGCCAGAGCGTCACCGGATGGGCGCGCTGACCGTGCCGAGAACATCACCGACAACGAGCAGTAAGGAACAGGCAATGCCGACCTTCGACACACCCCAACCGATTTCCGTTCGGCTCAGTCTCGGCTTCGTCGTCGCCTATGTGCGCGTCACCGCCGACGATCGCACCGACACCACTGTCGATGTGCTGCCTTTCGATGCGTCCAGCAAGGCCGACCTGAAGGTCGCCGAACAGACCCGCATCGAATTCGCCGACGGCAGCCTAGTGGTCAGGGCGCCAAAGCTCGGCCCGCTGTTCAGCCGGACCGGCTCGGTCGATGTCACGATCGCACTGCCGTCGGGCTCCCAGCTGCAGGGCGAGACAGGCATGGGCGAGCTCTTATGTGAGGGCTGGCTCGGCGAGTGCCGGTTCAAGACCGGATACGGGGAGATCCGGCTCGACCAGGCCGGCGCGGTGAACCTGAACAGTGCCAGCGGCGACGTCACCGTGGATCACGCCGACGGCGGTGTCCAGATCACCGCCAGCAACGGTGCCGTCAACATCCGTCGGATCGACGGACCAGCGACGGTCAAGAACTCGAACGGCGACACCTGGATCGGCGAGGTCACTGGCGACTTGCGTTTCAGCGGAGCCAACGGCGGGCTCACCGTCGATCGGGCACACGCTGGCGTCGCTGCGAAGACCGCCAACGGCAGCGTACGGATCGGCGAGGTCGCCCATGGCGTCGTGACTCTAGAGACTGCCGCCGGCTCGCTCGAAGTCGGCATCCGCACGGGCACCGCAGCCTGGCTCGACCTCAACACCGTCTCCGGACGCGTCCGCAACGAGCTGGCCGCGGCTGCCGGGCCCGACAACGCCGACGAAACCGTCGAAGTGCGGGCCCGCACCTACGTCGGCGACATCATCGTCCGCCGCACCTGACGACCGAGGCGTGTGATCCCGCCCTTACCCGGAGGAGAAAGGCCATGTCCATTTACCGACCCGCAATCACGGTCACCGGGCTACGCAAGTCGTACGGCGACAAGCTTGTCCTCAACGGCATTGACCTGACCGTCCCGGAGGGAACGGTCTTCGCGCTGCTCGGCCCCAACGGCGCCGGCAAGACCACCGTCGTGCACATTCTGTCCACGTTGATCGGCGCCGACGCCGGCGACATCCGGGTCGCGGGCCACGACGTGGCGCGAGAGCCGGACGCGGTTCGGGCCGCGATCGGCCTCACTGGCCAGTTCTCCGCGGTGGACGGTCTGCTCACCGGCGAGGAGAACCTGGCCCTCATGGCCGATCTGCGACACCTCGACCGGGCGGAGGGCCGCCGAAGGATCGCGGAACTGCTCGAGCAGTTCGACTTGGCCGACGCCGCAAAGACGCCGACCATGACGTACTCCGGCGGCATGCGCCGGCGTCTCGACCTGGCGATGACCTTGGTCGGCAACCCGCGCGTCATTTTCCTCGACGAGCCGACCACGGGCCTCGATCCGCGCAGCCGCCGCGGCATGTGGGAAAGCATTCGCGACCTCGTCGCCGGCGGAGTCACGGTCTTCCTCACGACGCAGTACCTGGAGGAGGCCGACCACCTCGCCGACCGGATCGCGCTCCTCGATCACGGCAAGCTGATCGCGGAAGGTACCCCGGAGGAACTCAAGCGGCTCGTCGCGGGCGGCCACATCGTCCTGCGTTTCCACGACCTCAATGGACTCGAGCACGCAGCCCGCCTCTTCGACGCCTCCGTACGCGACAACGATGCACTCACCTTGCAGGTCCCCAACGACGGCACGGTCCGGTCGCTGCGCACCCTGCTCGACAGCCTCGACAGCGCGTCGGCTGAGGTCGAGGAGCTGTCAGTGCACATGCCCGACCTCGACGACGTCTTCCTCGCCCTCACGGGCCAACCCGACACCGGCAGCTTCGACATGCAGAAGGAGACTGTCCGATGAGTACCCTCGCCTACGCCGTGCGCGACTCGCGCACGATGCTGCGCCGCAACCTCCGCCGCATGCAGCGCTATCCGATGATGACGCTGATGCTCATCGGCATCCCGGCCATACTTCTCCTGTTGTTCGTCTATGTCTTCGGCGGCACCATGGGGGCGGGGATCGGTGGAAGTTCCGGTGGCCGCGCCGAGTATGCCAACTATGTCTTGCCCGGCATCCTGTTGATCAGCATTGCGACCGGTGCCACCGGAACGGCGACCTCGGTCGCAATGGACATGACCGAAGGCATCGTCGCCCGGTTCAAGACGATGGCGATCTATCGCCCGTCCGTGCTAAGCGGCCACGTCCTCGGCAGCGTCATCCAGACCGTGATCAGCCTCGCCGTCCTCATCGGGGTCGCACTGCTCGTCGGCTTCCGACCCGATGCCAACCCGGGCGAGTGGTTCGCTGCGGCGGGATTCCTCGTCGCGATCTCCGTTGCGATCACCTGGCTTTCGGTCGCACTCGGGCTCGCGTCCAAGACCGTCGAAGGTGCCAGCAACCTGCCCATGCCGCTGATCCTGCTGCCCTTCCTCGGCAGCGGCTTCGTCCCCACCGAGTCGATGCCGACCGCTGTGCAGTGGTTCGCCGACTACCAGCCCTTCACCCCGATCATGGAGACGGTGCGCGGACTGCTGCTCGGCACCGCCATCGGCATCAACGCCTGGATAGCCGCCGCCTGGTGTGTCGCCATCACGGTAGTCGGCTATGTGTGGGCCAAGAAGCTGTACAACCGTGACCCCTCACTCTGACTCAGGACGGCTGCGACGCCCATACGATGGCGGGACGATGGCTCGCGAAACCAACGGAAGGAAGGCCGACCGTTGTCCGAACAGCCCGGACCGACGGGATCGATCGTCGCCTTCGATGACCTCCAGTACACCGACCACGCACATGAGTTCGTCGGCGCCGAGCACGGTGACGTTCCCTTCTGCATCATCCTGGTGCATTCGCAGCCCGGCGCCGGGCCCAAGCTCCATCGCCACCCGTATGCCGAGGTGTTCGTCGTCGAGTCCGGCCAGGCCACGTTCCGGATCGGCGACCGGACCGTCGTTGTCGACGGCGGCCACGT
>DASSDH010000155.1:0-10392 GCA_035697245.1 Jiangellaceae bacterium | reverse complement strand
CGACGACGGCCAGCTCTCACACTTGCGGCGGTCGACCTTCTGGGACTCGGCATCGTCGGTCTCGCCTCGATCGGCTTCCCTCTGGTTTGCGCCGGAGTGCTGGCGCTCATCAGCGCTGGACGCGACTAGCCCGCCCAGATCTGCCTGATCTCGCGCACTCTACGAATACGCCGAACGCGCCAGAACGTGAGCACAGATCATCGGCGCCAGAACGTCGGGCCGTCGCGTCGTGGGGATAGCGCCAGATCGGCGCATCTCTCGCCGGCCAGCTGGACCCGGCCGCACCGAACGACCGCTCGGGCCCACGCGGCGGACCGACCTGGACGGTGTGCCGCCGCGCGCGGTGAGGTCTGTTGTGGGGCGCGCTCGTTCGCGGCGCGGGGTCCGTCGATCGCTGCGCCCCATTCGCTTCGACTCGGGCAGGTTCGAAAGGCTCGACTGCGGGCCGGCGTGCGCGCGCTGCTGCCGCCGCGCTCGCCGTGGAAGCGCGAGCGGGGTGTCGCGAAGAGGCTTGGTTCCGGCGAAGATGTGCCAGCACGCCTCGTCCAGCGCAGAAGAGGGAAAGACTCGTGAAACGAATCGCTGTCAACCCATGGGAATGGTCGCTGCAGTTTGGATTCAACCAGGGTGAAGTCGTCGAGGGGCAGACCAGAGTCCTCGTCTGCGCCGGACAGACCGCGGTCGACAGCGACGGCACTCCCCAGCACTCCGGGGACATGGCGGCTCAGATCGAGCTGGCGCTCGACAACCTCGAGGCCGTTCTGGCAGGCGCGGGCATGACGCTGGCGAACGTCGTGCGGCTGAACACGTACACCACCGACGTCGACGCCTTCATTCAGCACGCAGCCGTGCGGCGGGAGCGCACCGGCGCCGCGGGTGTCACGCCACCCGGGTGCCTGATCGGTGTCGCACGGCTGGCCTTCCCGGAACTCATGGTCGAGCTTGAAGCGACGGCCATGGCCTGACGGCGCTGCCTCCAGGCGAGCCGCGGCAGCGCCGTCGGGCCGTGACGATCGGTGCCGCACGTCCGCTCAAGCACGTCATTGCCGTTATGGCGCATTGGCCGGTGCGAGCGGGCGGGCACGTAGCCCGTCGATCTGTTTGCGCACCCCCGTGGATCGCTATGGCTGGCCGGGCTGCACGAGACCCGACTCATACGCGAAGACGACTGCGTGGATGCGGTCCCGAGCCCCCAGTTTCGAGAGAACGTGGGCCACATGGGTCTTGACCGTCGATTCTCCGACGAACAGTCGCTCCGCGATCTCGAGGTTCGACATCCCCCGTGCGATGAGCGTGAGCACGTCGCGTTCCCGCGGCGTGAGCTGCTGGAGAGATGCCGAGGAGGGGCCTCCGGGGACCGGTCTGCGCGCGACTGTGGGACGACAACCCACTCTTTGCTGTGAGGGTAAGAGATCACGTGCGCGCCTACCCGCCCGCTCTCCAATCGCCGGCGGTCTGCAATCGCGAAGCCCCCTCCCGGGCACCAGCTCCAACGGCGGTCCGCTGCCGTCAGCCTCCACGAGCACGAGTCCAGGCCCGAGGGTATGACGTCACGAGGTCGCCGGCATCGAGGCGGTCGGCCGGGTCGGCCTCCAGGATCTCGCCGGCGTCAGGGGTCGGCCGGGTCGTGATCGTGCGCATCAAGGCGTTGGCACCGCAGCTCAGGCGGTCCCCTGGCGTCGAGGTCGGGTAGCTCGAGCCGACGGTCGTCGGCCATGTTCATCGAGGTGTCGGTCGGTTCCCGAGTTGCTGGCCCGGATCAATACGTCGGTGGGCTGCTCGATCAAGGACAGCTTCGCTTCGCTGGACATGGCCGCCCTAGGGCTTCCGGGTGCTGTGTACCAAAGCAAGTCTCGAAACGTCGGAACGCCAGACAGTTCGCCAGTCCCCCGCGGCAGGGGAAGCGTTGTTCGGCGCTCGCGTTCTGTGCGCGTTCGCGTATTGGCAAGGTGCGCGAGATCGGCAGATCTGTATCGCCAGCGAGCATCACCCGCTGTCGGCTCGGTTTCGTCGTCGCGCTTCGATTTGCGCTCGCGGGCGATCACGAACCGCGCCATGGTCGCCCGGCGAGCTGCCGCTGGCGTTCGTGGTGCCGGTGGGCCGGTCGGTGTCCGCGGCGGAGAAGATGTCCGCAGCGGCACGATCGTGTGCGCGCAATGGCTCGGGACCACGACGTTCGGCCACGGGAGCGACGAAGACGGCACGGCCTGGGAGTAGTTTCGGCGGCCATGGAGTACCGCACCCTGGGCAGTACCGGCACGATCGTGTCCGCACAGTGCCTCGGCACCATGACGTTCGGCGATGAGAGCGACGAGGAGACCGCGCAGGCGCAGTTGGACCTGTTCGTCGAGCGCGGCGGGAACTTCGTCGACACCGCCGACGTGTACTCGCGCGGGCGCTCCGAGGAGATCATCGGCCGGTGGCTCGCGGCCCGGGCCGGTATGCAGGACCGGGTCGTCATCGCCACCAAGGGGCGCTTCCCCATGGGCGACGGGCCCAACGACGCCGGCCTGTCTCGCCCGCACCTCGGTCGCGCGCTTGAGGCAAGCCTGCGCCGCCTCGGCGTCAGTACCGTCGACCTCTACCAGGCCCATGCCTGGGACCCGCTGACGCCGCTCGAGGAGACGCTCGGCTTCTTCGACGATGCTGTGCGCACCGGCAAGGTCCGCTACGTCGGGGTCAGCAACTTCGTTGGCTGGCAGCTGCAGAAGGCCGCGTTCCTGGCGGGCGACGCCGCGCCGATCGTCACGTTGCAGCCGCAGTACAACCTGCTAGTCCGCGACATCGAGCTGGAGATTGTCGACGTGTGCCGCAACGAGGGCATCGGGATCCTGCCGTGGTCGCCGCTTGCTGGCGGCTGGCTGACCGGCAAGTACACCCGCGATGAGCCTCCGACCGGCGCGACCCGCCTCGGCGAGGACCCAGGGCGTGGCATGGAGGCGTACGGCCCGCGCAACGCGCAGGAGCGCACGTGGCGGATCATCGACGTGGTCCGCGAGGTCGCCGAGGGTCGCGGCTTACCGATGTCGCGGGTCGCGCTCGCCTGGGTCGCCGACCGCCCGGCCGTCACGTCGGTGATCCTCGGCGCTCGCACCCTGGCCCAGCTCGACGACAACCTCGGCGCCGCCGGCCTGCACCTGTCGGACAAGGAAACCGAGCTGCTCAACGATGCGAGCGCCCCCCTCGTCGCCGACTACCCCTACGGCGGCCCCGGCGTCGACCAGCGTTCACGCGACCTCGGGTAGGCCGAACGCCGCGAGCAGGCAGGGACCGGCGAACACCGAGACCCGGGGATCTTCGGCCCGGCGACGGTGAGCACCAAGACCCCATACGCCTTGCCGCGCGGGTAGACCGCCGCCGCGGGCTCGCCGTGCGCAGTGGTCCGCAGCATGGGCACCGATCGGCATCCCTGAAGGAGTCGTGCCGTGTCAAGGAGATGTTCGGGTGGGGGGCTGGTGGTTTGTGGGGGTTGGGGCCTGTGTGCGGCGCGCGTCGTCGCCGTAGCGGGGGTCAAGTCTGGCCGGAGGCCACCCCCGGAGGCAGTTAGTCGACCGGCGCACGTGTGCTCACCTCGCCGATCGCTAGCCATGGCAGCGATGGCGCGTATCTGATCGTCCGGAATGACACGCGTGCTTGGGTGCGGCGCGTGCCGCTTGCTGAGCAGTTTCGCGTCTATGTCGATGACGAGGGCACGCTCAGAACCGACCACGCGCTCAATCTGTGGAGCATCCCGGTCCTGCAACTCCACTACAGGCTTACGCCCAGTTCGTAACATCGCCGAAGCGCACATTGCCCGCCGCGGGCGACATTCAGCCGCTGCCCATCCGAGCGGGATCGGTCGATCTGCTCGGCTCCCGTGGGCCATCGACCGGGGCAGAAGCGCTGACCGGGCGCGGCTGTCGGGCTCGAGCCGACGTCATTCTGGCGCGGCGATATTTGCGGTCGTCTCCGGCGACGTCCCAAGCCGAACGATGCCGATCCGGTACGCCCTCCTCTGGGGCCACCACACGATCCTCTGGGTCCCATGCACGGATCTGTGCGCCGGGAAGAATCGGCGCGACGACCGGGATGCTCGCGATCGCAAGCGCCCGTGTAACGGCACATGGGGGCGCAGCGGCGCCGGCTATGGGCGCGGGTTATGGGACACCCGCTGTGGTGGGATTGGCTGGAGCATCTGATCGGACTCCTGGCCATCGGAGTTGTCGATGCGAACCGCAGCCGTCGTTGTGGTCGGATGGCTTGGCAGCCAAAGGACGAAGCTCGCTCGGGCTTTCTGTGCATCGAGCTTTGGCGACAGGGGCGGCCACTGTGGAGATGGCTGTCGCGCTTCGAGGCGTCCGAATTGCGGAACGCGGCCGGTCCCGCTCGGGCAGGTAGTCGGCGACGTGGCTTCCACAGTCGACACCTTTGGATGGCAGGTCTTCGAACTCCGGCGCCCGTGTGAGGTGGCCCTAGGCTTTGTCCTCGATGGGGGGCGTGATCGCAGGTCGCTATGAGCTCGGGCGCGAGCGCGGGTCGGGAGGGATGGCCCGGGTGGTCGAGGCGATCGACCGACGACTTGGCCGGCGGGTAGCGATGAAGCTCCTCGACGCGACCGCGAGCGATCCCGCCACTCGCGAGCGGTTCGTACGTGAGGCCAGATCGGCGGCGAGCGTCTCCCACCCCAACGCCGTCACGGTATACGACACCGGCGAGGACAACGGTCTTCTCTATATCGCCATGGAACTCGTCGACGGGCCCACCCTGGCTGACCTTCTCGCCGAGCGCGGACCGCTGGATCCCACGCATGCGCTAACCATCGCGAGCGAGGTCCTCGGCGCGCTGGAAGCCGGCCACGTCCGGGGACTGGTCCACCGCGATGTCAAGCCCGGCAACATTCTGCTGGCCCCTGACGGGTCCGCCAAGCTCACCGACTTCGGTATCGCCAAGAGCGTGGGCGCGGTCACTGCGGCGCTGACGATGACGGGCGAGGTCGTCGGCACGCCCCAGTATCTCTCGCCCGAGCAGGCCGCAGGCCGGGCGGCGACACCGGCCTCTGATATCTACGCCGTGGGGCTGGTGCTCTACGAGATGCTGGCGGGCGCTCCCCCGTTCACCGGTGACACGCCACTTGCCACCGTCCTGGCCCACCAGCAGGAGCCCGTGCCGCCGCTCACCACGCGGCCTGGCCTCAGTGCGGCTTTGGCGACCGCGGTCATACGAGCGCTCGCGAAGGCGCCCCGCGACCGCTACCCCGACGCCGCCGCCATGCGTGCAGCCATCACGTCGCCTGCCCTCGCCTCCGTGGCTTGTACCACATCGATGACCCAGCGCGAGCGAACGCTCATCGCCCCCACCGACACGATGGCGGCGGCGGTGCCTGCCTCCGGAGTGCGCCCGCGGCGATGGTTCGAAGCCCTGCTCGCCGGGATCGCGCTCCTCTTCCTCGCCGGCGTTCTCTCGGCGGCGCTCGTCAACGGGGGCGAAGATCCCGCCCAGCAGGCCAACCAGACGCCCTCCTCGACGTCGACATCAGCCTCAGCATCGAGCTCGATGACAGCCACCACAGCCCCGACAGCCCCGCCGGGACCGGCGACCATCGCCGACTTGACAGTCGCGCTCGCCGCCGGCCCGCCTGAGGCCTACGGCGAGAAGGGGCTCGACCTGCTCGACAAGCTCCAGAAAGTACAGCGGGAGACAGCGGAGAAGCGGGTCGAGGAGGCGGCAAACGCCATCGAGGAGATCTCGAAATGGGTCGACGAGGCCAAGCTCGAACCCCTGATCGCGCAGGCCGCCATCGAGGTCCTCCGGGACGTCCGCTGAGCCGCAGCACAAGTCTCACGCCGAGATCGAGACTGGCGGGACTGCCTGGCGGCACAGTTTTGTCAGCGTTAGCGGCCCGTGTAGCGAGGTGGCGACCTGGGCGGCCGTGTCGCTCGCTTACGACACAGGTGCCGCAAGGCGTCGCGCCCTCGAGGTGGACACCTCACGTCAGCGAGGTCGAGGGGAGCGATGTCGGCAACGGTGTCGTGGTCCGTCGCCTCTATCGGTCGGGGCCCCGAGCCCACCGCCCGCGTGCCGCGAGGACCTTAGGGACCAGGAGGAGCCCGAGGCTGTCGAGCCGGGCTGGCACCTGCTCCAGATGGCACTCGAGGATGCATGCGACCGTTCGCCGGTCGTCGCGCCGGATGGTGAGCATGCGGCCGTTGTAGTCGCCCCGCTGCCATTGGATCAGGCGTACGTACCGATTGAGCATCTCGCCCTCGTATCCCCCGACCTGCTCGACGGCGGGTAGGTCCAGGGTTACGGGACGGCTGGCTACCCAATGGGTCGGATCGGCCACCGGGGCGTCCCCGTTGGCCGAAGGGAGGCCCAGCTCGTCGTCGCGGGGCAGCATTCGGTCGACGGGAACGCGGTAAAACCGGGCGAGCCGCTGGCGCCGGGGCACCGAGATCGCCCGTTCGCCGCGTTCGTAGGCTCCCAGAACCGATGCCCTGAATTCGTGGTCCGATCCCGGCTTCCAGGCCGCCTCGCGTCGCGTCGCCTTTCGCGGTGGGACGATTGGGCCCATGAGACGCACAATCACTGGCAGGCCGGCCAATCGCAGGATGTCCCTGGGCGACCTCAGGCAGTTCGTCGCTTCCATCGAGGGCGTCCCCGACGAGGCGTTGATCAAGGCCCGGGTCACGTTCGGCAAGCACCTGCGGTCGGTGACCGTTGAGGAGGACGACGTCGGGTTCCGCGACTACGTCCGGGCGGTGAAGCCGGGAGACGATGCCAGCAGCAGTGAGAGCACGGGCTGATCGCCGGTCGCCCGAGCCGCCCCGACTTCCCGAGGCCGCAGCCTCGGGCGGCTCAGCGCTTCTTCCGGGCTTTCGGGCGAGTCCACCCGAACAACCGGTGGGCTCAGGTGGTAGAACGGCCCCTGAGCCTGGGGATGTGGGAGGGCACCGACCATTTAGCGTCATGCCCGGACAACCACTCGCGCTAGATCGACGGCTCGATCGTCGCCTACCCGCCCATAACGACGTCGACGAGACCGCCTCCGTCCCCCAGATTGCCGGCGTTCCACGCTGGGCGGTCGAGCGCACCGAATCGGTGTATGGAGCAGGTCATGCACCCGGCGGGCTCTGTGGCAGCCGCGCCTGCCAGCGTGACCAGGGAGGTCGGTGATCAGCGTCCGCTGGATCCCAGTCGGGCGACCGGTGGCTCGCCGCGCCAGTGTGGTCCCGGGCGTGGCTTACGCCGCGACGGGGCCCGCCTCGGTGAACGCGAGGCGCAGCACGAAGAGGTTGCGAGCGCCGTCCGGGTAGCCGACCCGGCCGCCGACCCAGGCGTGGACCACCATCCAGAGCCCGTTCGAGTCGCGGAACACCTCCGGCCCGCCGGGGCCCTGGGCACGGTCGGATGAAGCGAGCCATGGCCGTGCCGTCGGCTTCTCGCAGGGACCAAGTGGTGTCTCGCACACTGCCTGGCCGACCGCGTAGTTCGCGGTCCGCCAGTCGTTCGCCGAGTAGAAGAGGTGGTACCGGCCGCGGTCTGCCACCATCGAGGGCCCTTCGACGACGCCCGCCTCCCACGCCTGATCGGCGCCAGTGAGCGCATGGACCCCACCCGTGAGGCCGAGGCCGTCACCCGCGAGTTCCGACGCGACGATGACGCCCTCCTCGAGGTCCTTCCATTGCAGGAAGGCGCGCCCGTCCTCGGCGACGAACGGGCTCGGGTCGATCGCGCCGCCGGACGTTGGGCACACGAACGGGCCAGTGGATCGGTCGACGAACGGGCCATCCGGGCGCTGGGACGTCGCCACGGAGATGCACTGTCGGCCGTCGGCGGCCCCGACGGTGTAGTAGAGGACGTATCCCTCGCCGCGTCCCAGCACGCTGGGCGCCCAGACACGTAAGGCGTTCTGCGCCGCCCAGCGGGGCAGCGTTGGCAGCGCCTCGTGCCGGGACGCGGACCGGAACACGGTGCCCGCCGTGAGCACCGGCACGTGCAGGCCGCCGCTGCTCGTCGAGTAGGCGTGGCGGACGTCGTCGACGACGAGCACGTAGGGATCGGCGAAGTCGTCGCAGTAGGCGACCTGCTCGTTGCTGAACGCCCGGCGCAGCCCGCCCAGGCCGCCACCCCCGATCCGCGGCCGCGCCCCGACCTCCACGTCAGCGGTCGCACCCGACCGGAGCGTGACGCCATCGCAGCGGTCGCCCTGGACGCCACGACGATCCCGACCACACGGACCAGGACCACGGCTCCCGCCGCCACCACCCCACGTCGCATGGCACCTCCCAGCACGCCGCCCACCCCGAGCCCGGAAGCTCAACGGGCCGGCGCATGGTCCTGCTCTAGCCGCCCGTCGTCGCGTCGGCCAAGAACCGTCGGGCGAGCCCGACCGAGGGGATGCATCAGAACATAGAGGAGCCGCCGTGGTCGTTGGCGGGGGCAGCAGTGTGGGCCGAGGGCATGAGGGTCGTGGTCGCCGATCGACCGGGCTTCGGCCGACGCGGTGCGGGACGAGATCGCGGGGGCCCGGGGCACCGCCACGGCCGGGGTTGACGGCACGGATGCGCGTCGCTCGGCGCCCTCGCGGACCAGCCGGGGGCGGAGCACGGAGCCGTGCACGAGCTGTCCCCAACGTGGGCGTTGCCGCCGACCATCCTCTCGACGCCGCCTCCGAGGCGGACGCGGTGTAGGTGATCGAGTTGTGGTCGCTGCCCGGTGGACGGCTTGGTCCCGTTGCCCGAGCGGAACGGGCGTGATCAGCTCATGTCGGCGGTTGGTAGCTCAGCTGTTCTTCCCAGTCGAGTCGGCGTCCGTCGGGGGTCAGATCGAAGAGATTCCAGAGCGGCTCGAGGGTGCCGACGTGACGGGGATCCTGTCCGGGGTCGGTGGGGGCGTAGAGAAGCTCCGTGCTCCAGAAGTGGCGGATCACGTCACCGTCGCGGTGGAACACGTTCAGCATGGGCATCTGGTCGCCCTCGGCGGTCTCGGCGTGGTAGTCGCGCTTGAAGTTGTTGCCGGCCCAGGACAGCAGCCGCAGCCGTCGCCAGCCGCGCTCCTCGGCGAAAGTGAGGATTCTCGGCACCGGGGACTTGGCTACCACCGCGAGGTTGAGCTGCTGGGAGACGTACTCGGCGGCGCCGTCAAGCTGGTCGAGCATGGCCGTGCACGACGGACACGGGCCCTCCTTCAGCGGCAGCAGCGCGGTCTGGCCGCCCGGCGGCCCGGGCCGGTCGTCGCCGGAATAGCGGGGAAACATGAAGTTGTAGATCACGAGCGAGTCCTGCCGGGCGCGAACAGCTCCGACAACCGCACCTCGGTCGGGGCGCCGTCCGCACCCGCTCCCTGGAAGACGTAGTCCTCGGGGACGACTGCGCCTGGGGGAAGCCCCCGTCTCGCTTCAGCCACCTTCTCCATGGCGCGGCGCAGCTCGATCTCCCGTTGGAGCAGGTGATCGCGCGCGGCTCGGTACTCCGCTGATTCGCCTGGAAATGTCATGCTCATGGCACGCCTCCCTCCTTCGACCCCGTCGCGGGGCTCCCTCCTTGTGGCGGCCCTGGACGGGGATGTCGAGGCTCTTCACGCGGGTGGCATCGGCGAGAGCGTGAGACCTCACCCGTACTAGACGGGCTCGGGGCCAGGGATTCATCGCTCCCGTCCGCGAACGAGGCCATGCATGTTGGTCGCACTCCCGAGCGAAGCGCACGGCGGTGATGACAGTCCCGTCGCCATCTCGACGACCGCCGTCTGGGCGGTCGGAGCGACCGGGGCCAAAGGAGCCGTCCGTCCGCGTCAAACGGGCTGTGGAAGACCACCAATGCCGCGTAGCACTAGGGGAGGTCGAACGCGCCCGATGACGCAGCCCCGGATCGCGCGCCGAGGGTGCGCTTGGATCTACGACGCCCAGATCGCTGGTCCGCCGGCACACAAAACGCGCGGCGAGCAGCGTCAACCGCACGCGGAACCGGCGATCGGTGCTCACCGTGGTTGTCCCCAGATTGCTCGACGGGGGGGTGTGCATCGGGTGTGCCGTTGGGGCGCTCGTGTCTGCAGATGGTTCCGGGCCCGCTGGCGGGGCGGACGGGTTGACCGTGGCGCGGCTCAGGTGAGCTGGACACGTAGCCGCTGCATCTCGGCGGGGCGTTTGCCAGGGCGGGGCCGGTAGTCGGGTACGCCCACGGTGGTGACCAGCATGGGGGACGCTTGGGTTCGGAGGAAGGCGGACACCTCGTCGTCGTAGAAGGTGATGCCGCTGGCGCCGTCGGCGAGGGCGTAGGCGGCGAGTTGGAGGCGGCCCATGGCGGTGCCCGCTTCGAGCAGGGCCGACCGGTAGCCGCGGGCACCACTTCGCTCGATGACGACGCCGAGCGCGGCGCAATGGAAGGCGTCGAAGGCGCAGTCGCCGCCGAGCGGCTG
>DASSDH010000154.1:0-8310 GCA_035697245.1 Jiangellaceae bacterium | reverse complement strand
CCAGGTTCCCCAGCACAATGACCGGTACGCAGCCCGGGTGCTAGTCGAGTGTGGCTGGTGGGCCCGCCGAGCGTGCGGTCTGCTCGGCCGGGATCACGCCGCCACCACGTCAACGCGAGGCGGGCAGTGAGCGTGCGACGCGGCTCAGCTGTTCATGCAGAATGGGCGGGGGCTCGGTGGCCGGTGCGGTGCCTGAGGGCGCGAGCTTCGGCGAGGTGTGCGGCAGCGCGCTGCCGGTCGCCTCGGTCGTGGTCGAGCAAGGCCATCGCCTCGAGCGCGGACGCTGTGCCACCCAGGTGGCGCAGGCGTCGACACACGTCGATGGCTTGGTGCAGCAGTGCTTCTGCCCGTCCATACTCGCCGGCCAACACGGCCAGATTGGCCGCCAGAATGCTGGCGGAGGCGAGTCCTTCCTGATAGCCGATGCTTAGGTATGCGGCGAGGCTTCGCGTTACGAATGCGGCCGCGTCCTCGGTGCGGCCCGCGGCGAGTTCGGCGTGGGCACGGTAATCGAGGGCACTCCCCAAAACCATCGGTTCGGCCACAGTTTCAGCCAGGACCTCGGCATCGTTGAGCATTACCTGGCCGGCTTCATGGTCTCCGGCCGCGTGCGCGGACCGTCCAGCCAGTGCCGTGACAAGGGCGAGTGTCCATGGCTTGCCTGACTTGCCTGCGTACTCGCGGGCGGCCCTGTGCTGCACCTCGGCGGCGGTGTAGTCGCCTTGTGCCCAGGCAGCCATGCCGAGCAGGTTGTGTGCAAGGGCGACCAGTTCGTCGTCATGAATGGCCTGGGCAGAGTCGAGTTGATGGCGCGCAGCGTCGACGGCGACGGCAGTGTCTCCCTGGGCGAGCGCCGAAGATGCCAACACCCGCAGGAGGCGAGCGCGAACGCAAGGGTCGGTCTCGAAGCTGAGCGCTGATGTGGTCCAGGACCGGAGCTCGGTGAGGTGCCCGTCAAGAAACCACGACCAATAGAGATCGGCGACAAGCCGACCTGCCGACGCCGAGCGTTCGGCAACGGCATAGGTCGCGGCAGCACGCAGGTCGTCCGCGCATGCCCTCGCAACTGCCGCCGATGCAGTCGCCTCGACGGTCCGGATCCGATCGTCGAGACGAGCCGCAAGTTCCACGTGGTGCTCGAGGTGACGGTCGCGTGCCCGTTGGCGAATCGTCGTTGTGGCCTGCTCGTGGGCGAACTGGCGCACCGGGTCGAGGAGGCGGTACCGGGCTTGTCCAGCCAGGTCACGGTCTCGGGCGAGCAGCGATCGCGCGAGCAGACGCTCTACTGCTCTCGGCGAATCGACCCCGACCACGGCGCGTGCCGCGTCGCGGTCGAAGGGCCCCACGAACACGGAAAGTGCCGCCAAAGCCTCTCGGTCACTCCTATCGAGGAGGTCATGGCTCCACGCGATGACAGCCCGCATGGTCCGGTGCCTTGGGTCACCCGTTCGTACCTCACCCGCGAGCAGCTCGAGCGGATCGTCCAAGCCTCTGGCAAGCTGCGCCAGCGACAGGGAGGCGGTCCTCGCAGCTGCCAGCTCGAGTGCAAGCGGAAGCCCATCCAGCTTGCGGACAATGTCGCGGGTCTCGTCGTTGTCGACGTCAGCAATGGGGTCCACCGCTCGGGCGCGTGCCATGAACAGCTCCACGCCCGCAGCGTCATCGAGCCCGCCCAGACGGATGACGTGCTCGCCAGGGGCCGTCAACGGCTCGCGGGTGGTCGTCAGGATCTGCAGGTCGGGACATCGCGCGAGCAGGGCGGTGGCGAGTTCGGCGACGCCCTCGACGACGTGCTCACAGGTGTCGAGGACAAGGAGTCCTTGGTGCCGGGAAAGATAGTCGCACAGGTGGTCGATCTCGTGCCCGGCGGAATCGGCCAGCTGGAGTGCCCGAGCCACGGCGGTGGGGACGTCTGAATGGTGCGACACCGGGGCGAGATCCACGAACCACACCGTCCCGGACGGGGAGTGTGTCGCTGCGGCGACCTCGACCGCGAGCCTGATCTTGCCGACTCCTCCCGGTCCGGCGAGCGTCACGAGTCGGGCAGCCATCAGCGAGCGCCGCAGTGTGACACGTTCCTGCTCACGACCAATCAACGGATTCACTGGCAGCGGCGGTGTTGCGGCGGGACGGTGGGGTGCCAGTACGAGCGTGGGATCCTGCGCCAACACGGCTGCCAGCACCGCGCGCAGCTCGGGTCCGGGCTCAATCCCGACCTCGTCGACGAGGTAACTGCGAGCCTGCGCGTACGCCTCGAGCGCTTCCACCTGCCGGCCATTGGCGTACAGCGCCTTGACCAGCAACACTCGCAGCCGCTCCCGCAGCGGGTGTTCCTCGACCAGCGCACGAAGTTCAGCAATCACCGCCGACGCCAGGCCCGCGTCGAGATCCTGGGTCAAGCGAAACTCCAACACCGCGAGCCGTTCCTCCTCCAGCCGGACTGCGATGGCCCGCGCCCAGGGCTGCTCGGCCCACTCGGCCAGGGCCGGTCCGTGCCAAGTTGCCAAGGCCTCGCGTTAGCGGCCTGCCCGCGCCAAATCCTCGAAGCGGTCCGCGTCGACCGAGCCCCTCGGGACGTCGAGCCGGTAACCCCCGGTGACCGTCACGACAGCGAGGGCGCCAAGCCGCCGACGCAGATCACGCACATAGCCCTGGACCAAGTTGGCAGCCGACCGCGGCGGCTGATCACCCCACAGGGCGTCCACGATCCGGTCCACGCTCACGCGTTGACCACGGTTTACCAACAGCACCGCGAGCACACTGCGCACTTTCGGTGCAGGCAACGGGACCTCGGCGCCGTCGCCGTCGAGCACTCGTAGGGGGCCGAGTAGCTCGTACTCCACTCCCGAAGCGTACGAACGCCACGGCTCCAGAGGGACTCCAGGGCGGCTCCAGAATCGGCGGCCAGGCTAGTGCGCAAAACCGTGCTGGGGAGGACTCATGGTCATCCACATCGTCCGGTTCCGGTCGGCACTCCCGGACCCGCGCATCGAAGAGCTCTTCGAGGCCCGCGCACCCGAGTACCTCGCCGTTCCCGGGCTGCTTCAGAAGTACTACCTGCGGTTCCGCAGCGGCGAGCACGGCGGCATCTACGTCTGGGATCACGCCGCGTCGATGGAGCAGTTCATCGCCGGCGAACTTGCCCGGTCGATCTGCGACGTCTATCGGGTGGAGGAGTCGGTACGTGACGTCGCAGACGTCGTCCTCACCCTGCGCGGCGGGGACGGCCATTGACGCGACTGCAGCAGCCAGCCGACCCCGAACGGCGGCAAGCGCTGGCACCATGAACCGTCACGGGTTTGATGCCGCTTGTCTCTGAGTTCCACGAGGAGGAGGACATGCCCAAGCAGCAGCGGCGGGACACGGGGAGTAGCTGCGGGTGAGGAGGGCCCATGCCGTTCTACATGGACCGCCACTACGTCGAGGGGGCGACTGCGCATGCGGTCGCCGTCGCGCATACCGCTACGCTCGCTGGCCAAGACAGGTATCGCGTGAGGTTCATGACCTATTGGTTCGACGAGGTCCGGTCCACGGCGTTCTGTCTGGTCGACTCGCCGGACAAGGAGACCGTCAGGCAAGCCCACTACGAGTGGCATGGCATCGTCCTCCACGAGATCATCGAGGTCGATCCTGCTGTGGTGGAGGCATTCTTGGGCCGGGTCGCGGACCCGACTCCTGCCGACCCCATGCACTTGGAGAACGCCATCGACGCGGCCTTCCGGGCGATCATGTTCACCGACCTCAAGGATTCGACGTTGATGACGTCGACGCTGGGGCGACGCCAGGGCCCTGCATCTGCTGCATGTCAGCAACGTCCTCACGCGCAATGCCCTGCGGACCTACCGGGGGCGGGAAATCAAGCACACCGGCGACGGCGTCATGGCCAGCTTCGCTTCTGTCTCCGACGCGGTGACCTGCGCCGTGTCGGTGCAGGAGGCGGTCGGCGAGCACAACCGCCAGTCGCCGAAGGATGAGGTAATTCTCCGCATCGGACTGCACGCCGGCGAACCGATCGAGGACGACGGCGACCTGTTCGGCACCGCCGTGCAACTCGCCGCCCGGCTCTGCGCCGCTGCAGGGCCCAGCGAGATTCTGGTTTCCGAGACGATCCGGGACATATCCAGTGGGCTGGGGCTGCCATTCCAGGATCTGGGAATCATCGAGTTGAAGGGCTTCGAGAATGGTGTTCGCGTGTTCTCCATCCCGTGGGCCCCAGCCGAGAGATTCTCGATGAGTCGCGTCGGGACTTGGGCGCCGCTAGCGCAAGCGTTGGAACTGGATGTGCCGACGTGCGGATGGCTCAGGAGCAGAAGTCCTGGGCGAGCTCGGTGAGGACGGTGGTGGCGGTGCTGGTGCCGGAACGGCTGACCCATTCGACGTCGGCGTGGGCTCCCTCCCCTTCTGGCCCGTAGAGCACGCTGGGGATACCAGCCGCGGACAGGAGGGCCGAGTCGGCCCAGTACGACATCGGGGCCACGGTCGTGCCGGGCCCCGCTGCGGCGAGCAGCGTTTGCACGATGGGGGCGGTGGTTGGTGTCTCCATCGGGGGTCGGTGCAGGACGGTGCGCGTGGTGACGTTGAGACGCGGGTCGGCGGGTCGGCACCGTTCGAGCAGGTCGGCGATGTCGGCCTCGACCCGTTCGAGGGTCTCTCCTGGAAGGGTGCGGCGTTCGACCGTGAACCTGCAGTGGTCGGGAATGGTGGACTCTTCGGTGCCGCCGGTTATCAGGGACGCGTGGAGGTTGCCGGGACCGAGGAAGGGGTGTGGCCGGCCGCCGAGCTGTTGGTCGAGGTGGTCGAAGGCGACGAGGTGGTGGCCGGCGGCGAGGATGGCGTCGGCGCCGAGGTGGGGCCGTGAGCCGTGGGCGGCGACGCCGGTGACGGTGACCTCGGTCCAGACGAACCCGCGGTGGGCGGTGCCGACCTGCCGTTCGGTTGGCTCGGTTACCACTGCGGCGTGGATGCTGGCCGGGTCGAGCTGGGTGAGGACTTCTTGGATGCCCAGGCTGGCGAGCTCCTCGTCGGCGACGGCGGCGACGATGATCTCGCCGTCGAGGCCGGCGAGGGAGGCGTCCCGGCAGGCGATGAGGGCGGCGGCGAGGCCGGCCTTCATGTCGTACGCGCCGCGGGCGTAGAGCCGGTCGCCGTCGATGCGGGGCGTGAGTGCGTCGCGGGTGCCGGCGACTCCGACGGTGTCGAGGTGGCCGCACAGCAGCAGCCGGCGACCGCCGGTGTTCCGTCCACCGCGCAGGATGACGCTGGGCCGGCCGAGCGTGCCTTCGACTACCTGCGTGCGCAGTCCGGTGGCTCGTCCCCAGTCGGCGACGAAGGCGGCCATTTGTGCCTCGCCGGCGCCGCCCGGGTCGAGGCCGGGGTTGACCGAGTCGATGCGCAGGAGGGCGTCGAGCAGGTCCAGGACAGTCAGGTCGTTGGCGGTCATGGCTGGTCTGCCAGGCGCACGACGGCGCCGATCTCCTTCAGCTCCATCAGGGAGGCCCAGAGTCGGTCGCGGTTGATCCGGACGGTGCGGGTCATCGGGCGTGTCCTTCCGTGTTGAGCAGGACGACGACGGCGTTGTGGTCGAGGTCGAGGGCGGCACGCCGCTGCGGGTCGGTGAGAGCGGCCCGGACGCCGGCCAGGCTGGCCGCGCCGCTCGGGCCCGAGGAGACACCGAGCCGACCGAGGTCGTCGACGGCGCGGAGCGCTTCGTCGTCGCTGACGGCCACGGCTGCGTCGCATCCTGCCCGCAGCACCGGCCAGGCAGAGCTGGAAATGGTGCCGCAGTTCAGACCGGCCATCACCGTCGCCGCGGTCGACACCGTCACGGGTCGGTCTGCGGTCAGGCTCGCCAGCACGCATGCGGCGGTGTCGGGTTCGACCGAGAGCACGCTTGGATGCGCGGCGTCTGGGCGTCGGTAGTGCCGCACGACCGCCTCAGCGAGCGACCCGACCCCGACCGGGACCGCTACCAGGTCCGGCGGTTCCCCGAGCTGGGCGTCGACCTCCTCCAGCAGTGTCTGGTAGCCCTCCACGATCCAGGCAGGCACTCGCTCGTAGCCGTCCCAGGCGGTGTCCTGAACCAGTGCGCGATCGGGCTGCTCGTGGGCGAACTCGGCGGCCCGACGAACCGCGGCGTCGTAGTCGCCGTCCACCCACACGACCTTCGCGCCCTCCTCGGCGATGCGGGCGGCGGTCTCCCGGAGCATCAGATTCGGCACGAACACGGTCGCCTCGACACCGAAGTGAGCCGCCATGCGGGCGACCGCACGGCCGTGGTTGCCATCGGTCGCTGTCACCAGCATGACGCCGGGGCGGTGCTCAAGCACCTGGCGGCAGGCCCAGGAGGCACCGAGGACCTTGAAGGCGGGCAGCCCCAGCCGCGACGACTCGTCCTTCACCAGCACTCGGCCGACCCTGAGCTCGGTCGCGACCTCGGGGACTGGAACCAGTGGCGTGGGCGCATACCCCGGCAGCGAACGGTGGAACGCGTGAGCGTCACTCGGCACGAACGGGCCCGTCCAGTCCCGAGCGGTCGGCGAGAAGTACCACAACATCATGCGGATCATCGTCCCCGCCACGACTCAGACTGCGTGTCGAGGTCACCGAACTCGAGCCGGAAGTCGCCCTGCCAGCCCTGGTAGCCGGCGAGTTCGACATCGTCCTCGGCGAGGAGTACCCCGGACACCCACTACCTCGCCCACGCGAACCCGAGCGTCACGACCTGCTCACCGACGAACTTCGGCTCATCACTCCCGCCGGATGGAGCGGGCGGTCACTGCCCAGCCTCGCGTCGCGTCCATTCGTGATGGAACCCGTCGGCACCACGGCCCGGGAATGGGCGACCGCGGTATGCCGACAAGCGGGGTTCGAGCCCGAGGTGCGCTACACCTCCACCGACCTGCAGATCCATCTGCGACTCGTCGAGAGCGGCCTCGCAGCCGCTTTGCTCCCCGACAAGGTCCAAGCGGCCACGACCGCCCTCAGGGCCCAGGGGCTCGGCCTGGCTCGGACCTGGCCTGAGCAGCACTTCCCGGCTGCCAGGGCGCACCCGGTTAGTCCTGGTGGAGGTTGATCAGGTTGCCGCACGTGTCGTCGAAGACGGCATCCATGCCGCCGTAGTCCCTCCGGGCGGGTTCGGCGACGAACGCCACGCCGTTGGCCTTGAGCCGCTCGGCGTCCCGCTGGCAGTCGTCGGTGCGCAGTGACACCATCGGCCGACCGATCGCGCGGCTGGCCTGCTGGAACGCCCGCGCCGGGTCGTCGGCCAAGTGCAGCGCCAACTCGAATCCGTCAGGGTCTTCGGGTGAGACGACGGTGAGCCAGCGCTCATCGGGGCCGTACGGCGCGTTGGTCTTGGTCTGAAGGCCGAGGACCTCGGTGTAGAACCGCTCGGCCTTAACTTGGTCGTCGACGAAGATACTCGTCAGCCCGATGCGCATCGTTCCGTCCTTTCTCGAATCGTGAGTGGAAGCTCGGCGCGGATCTCTTCAGAGCCCGTCCGCTGATCACAGCCCTCCTCTCTCTCTCTCCTCGAGAAATCCTCCCGACCTCGGCCCAACTGCGGGCCGAGGCTATTCGACGATGATGACGACCTTGCCTTTGGCGTGTCCTTCGCCGAGATACCGCAGCGCCTCGGATACATCGCTCAACCGGTACCGACGGTCGATGACCGTAGCGATCTTTCCTGCCTGGTGCAGCTCGACGATCGGCGTCAGGTGCTGGGCACCGAGCCGAACGGCGAGGAGTCGGATCTTCATGTCCTTCGCTCTTCCGATCAATGGCCCGATCAGCAGGACCTGCAGCAGGGTCGCCACCGAGCCGCCCACATACAGATAACGTCCCCCTGGCATCAGCGAGCCCGGGTAGGCGAATGCCGAACGATGTGCGGCGAGATCAAGAATCAAGTCGTAGGTACGCCCATTCCTGGTGAAGTCTTCCCGGGTGTAGTCGATGACATGATCAGCACCGAGTGAGCGCATGAACTCCAACTTCTCCGCGTTGTCCACCCCGGTGACCTCGGCCCCGTGCAGCTTGGCCAGCTGCACCGCGTACGTGCCCGAGCCGCCGCCGGCGCCGTTGATCAACACCTTCTGCCCGGGCCGGACGTGTCCCCTGTCTCGGATGCCCTGCAGCGCAATGGCGCCCGCCTGGGGCAGGGCCGCGGCCACTTCGTAGCTCATGTCGGCCGGCTTTCGCGCCAGTACGCTCTCCGGCACGGACACGTATTCCGCCAACCCGCCCATAGAGCTGAGGATGTCTGCGAACACCTCGTCGCCTGGTTGGAACAGCGTCGTGCTGCGACCCGTCGCC
>DASSDH010000153.1:0-2590 GCA_035697245.1 Jiangellaceae bacterium | reverse complement strand
ACGCCGATCGCGATGGCAACCTGGTGAACGTCGAGTGCCGGCTGGTGTTCGACGGCGGCGCCTACGCCTCGTCCTCGACGGCGGTCATCTCCAATGCGACGAGCTTTGCCGCCGGCCCCTATCTGGTGCCGAATGCGGCGGTGGACGGATACGCCGTGCGGACGAACAACCCGCCGTGCGGGGCGATGCGTGGATTCGGTGCGGTGCAGACGTCGTTCGCCGCTGAAGCTCAGATGGACAAGCTCGCCGACGCGCTCGGGATGGACCCGATCGAGTTGCGGCTGCGGAACGCATTGAAGACCCACGACATGTTGCTCACCGGTCAGGTCATCATCGGCACGGCGCCGGTCGCCGAATGCATCACGGCCTGCCGTGATCTGCCGATGCCCGGTCCGCTCGTCGACGACGCGCCGATCATGACGCTGCCCGGCGGCGCCGGCCGGACCGCTCTGCACCACAACGTTCGTCGCGGGGTGGGCTTTGCCGTCGGGTTCAAGAATCTGGCGTTCTCCGAAGGGTTCGACGACTACGCGACCGCACGGGTCCGGCTCGAGCAGGGACCGACCGGTGAGCCGTTGGCTACCGTCCATACCGCCACCGCCGAGGTCGGGCAGGGGTTCGTCACCATCGCCCAGCAGATCGCCCGGGCCGAACTGGGCGTGACCGATGTGATCGTGCACGCCGCGGACACGCAGGTCGGGTCCGCCGGCTCTACCAGCGCATCCCGGCAAACCATGATGTCCGGCGGCGCGGTGCAGATGGCGTGCTCGGCCGTGCGCGAGGTCATCCTCGAACGAGCCGCGCTCGAGCTCCACCTGGCACCCGCGGACATGGTGCTCGAGGAGGGGGAGCTGGTCACCAAGGACGGCACCCGCAGCGTTTCCCTCGTCGAGGCACTGGAAGCCGGGCCGGTGGAGGCCAACCGGGAGTTCCATCATCCACCGACCGAACCGCTGGACGAGGACGGCCAGGGTAACGCGCACTGGTCGCTCGCCTTCGCCGCACATCGGGCGGTCGTCGACGTCGACGTGGAGCTTGGCCTCGTGAAGGTCGTGCAGGTAGCGACCGCCCAGGACATCGGCAAGGCATTGAACCCGCTCGCCGTGACGGGTCAGATCGAGGGCGGGATCGCCCAGGGCGTCGGCCTTGCCGTGATGGAGGAGATCGTCGTCGACGGGAGCCGGATCCGGAACCCGTCATTCACCGATTACCTCCTGCCGACACCACTGGACATGCCACCGGTGGAGCAGACCTGGATCGAGCAGCCGGAGCGCGGCGCGCCGTACGGCGCCAAGGGAGTGGGCGAGCCGCCGACGATCTCCTCGACCGGCGCGGTGCTCGCGGCCATCCGGCGGGCCACGGGGCTGCCGCTGAGCCGGATCCCGGTCCGTCCAGACGACATCGCGCTGGCCCGCGAACAGGCAGCCACCGGCTGATCGAAGCGAGTTTCTGACGAATGCGCTGCGGCCGTGGGGGCCGCACCGGAAGGGGAGGACACCATGGCGCAGGACGTCGCGCGAACCGAGGAGAAGCCAGCGGTCCACCCCGTCGACCAGGTGCTGCCGGTGCCCAGGCTCGCCATCTACGGCTTCCAGCACGTGCTGGCGTTCTACGCGGGCGCCGTCATCGTGCCGATCCTGCTGGCGACGGCGATCGACCTAACGCCGGAGCAGCTCGGGTATCTGATCAACGCCGACCTGTTCACCTGCGGGATCGCCTCGATCATCCAGACCATCGGGTTCTGGAAGATCGGGGTCCGACTGCCGCTCCTGCAGGGTGTGACCTTCGCCGCGGTCTCGCCGATGATCAGCATCGGGCTCGCCGAGGGTGGTGGAGTCCCCGGGCTGCGCGCGATCTTCGGTGCCGTCATCATCGCCGGAATCGTCACCTTCGTGGTCGCTCCGTTCTTCGCCAACCTCATCCGGCTGTTCCCGCCGGTCGTCACGGGCACGGTCATCACGATCATCGGTGTGGTACTGCTGTCGGTGGCGGCCCTCGACGCCGGCGGCGGAGGTGTCAGCCTGGCGGACGGTACGTTCGGCGACCTCGACAACCTGGCCTTGGCCGGCTTCACCCTGCTGTTCATCCTGGCGCTGTACCGCTTCTTCCGCGGCTTCGTCGCGACGATCGCCGTGCTGATCGGGCTCGTCGTGGGCACGGCCGTAGGAGCGATCTTCGGGTTCACCGATTTCAGCCGGGTCGCAGACGCGGACCTGTTCGGGGTGACCACGCCGTTCCACTTCGGCGCTCCCACCTTCAACGCCGCGGCCATCATCGCGATGGTCATCGTCATGCTGATCACGATGGTCGAGACCACCGGCGACGTCTTCGCCTGTGCCGACATCGTCGAGAAACCGGTCGACAAGACCGACGTCGCTCGCGCACTGCGCGCCGACGGTCTGGCGACGACTCTGGGCGGGGTGCTCAACTCGTTCCCGTACACGTGCTTCGCCGAGAACGTCGGCCTCGTCCGGCTGACCAAGGTCAAGAGTCGCTACGTGGTCGCGACTGCCGGCTTGTTCATGATGATCATCGGCATCTTCCCCAAGGTGGGCGCAGCCGTGGCGGCGATCCCGCCGCCGGTGCTCGG
>DASSDH010000152.1:0-3497 GCA_035697245.1 Jiangellaceae bacterium | reverse complement strand
CCGGACACGGAGGACCAGATCTCCATGCCAGACGGAAGCGTACGTGCCCAACTCCTAGCGAGGGTCGACGAGATCACCAGCAGACTCACCGAGCTCGTCGCCGAGGTGCGGGAAGTGACCGAGCAGCTCGAGCCGGAGCGGGCTCGGTCGTGCCGCAACGCCATCACCATGGCGTCGGTGATGGTCGACGAGATCCGGCTGCGGGCCCACGCCCGTCCCCTGGACAGCGACGAGTGACCACCCGGCCTGCTGGCCGGATTGCGCCACTGAGAGCGCTCGCTACGTCGCGGCTAATGCACGTAGGCCCTACTTTGCGCGGG
The DNA here is from genome assembly GCA_035697245.1 of Jiangellaceae bacterium. Taxonomy (GTDB): domain Bacteria; phylum Actinomycetota; class Actinomycetes; order Jiangellales; family Jiangellaceae; genus JACVRX01. Next base: position 3,177 of record DASSDH010000152.1, on the reverse strand, counting down.
TCTGCGCCATTGGCGGGTGGCGCCGCGGTCACGGGACGGTGGCGACTGAGAGGTTCCCTGGCGGACCGTCCCGTGACTGCACACACCGCCCTCGGCCTACGGGTCAGAGGGCCGGTGCTGTTCACCCAGGTGAAATCGCGCTCGCCTCGCGACACGGAGCTACTAGGGCGCGACCATTTGTGGTCAGCCGGTCGGGCATCGTCCGCCAGGTCCGACCGATCCCGGCTCCCAGGCGCTTCCCCCGTCGTCTGGGGGCCGGTCCGCGCCGCCTGAGTCACGCTGCCCTTGTCAACGCCGGTCGAAAACTGACCCCTTGGCACCGGGCGGGTTCCAGGGCGGATTCGCTCGATCGTCGCAACGCCTTGGTCAGGGCGAGGGTAGGCCGGCGGCGAACACCTGGGCGGGAGTGAGCCAGCCGAGGGTCTTGCGGGGCCTGTTGTTGAGGCGCTGCTCGACGGCCTCGAGGTCCTCGGGGCGGTGCACGGAGAGGTCGGTCCGTTTGGGGAAGTACTGGCGCAGCAGGCCATTGGTGTTCTCGTTCGAGGGGCGTTCCCAGGGACGGCCGGGGTAGGCGAAGAAGACGCCGTCGCTGAAGAGGTGGGCGATCTGGTCGTGGCAGGCCATCTCGGAGCCTTGGTCCCAGGTCAACGTTCGGCGCGCTTCGGGAGGCAGCGTGAACACGGCGAGTCTGAGGGCGTCCTTGAGTTCCTGGGCGCTGCGTCCGCTGGGAAGGTGGATCAGCTTGACGTAGCGGCTGGCCCGGTCGACCAGGGTGCCGACCGCGGACTTGTTGACCCGGCCGGTGATCAGGTCGCCCTCCCAATCACCCAGCCGGACCCGAGCCTCGACGATGATGGGCCGGCGATCGATGAGCGCGGCTGGCGCAACGAAGCGCGGTGTGCGTCCATGGGCACGCCGACGACGCTTACGCAGCGGTCGACCGGTGCGCAGCCGCTTGGTGAGTTGCCTGCTCAGGCCACCCTTCCCGCCGTGATAGATCGCCTGGTAGATCGTCTCGTGACAGACGTGCCACGACGACCGGTCGGGATAGGTGACGCGCAGCCAGGCACTGATCTGCTCCGGGCTCCACTCCAGCTCCAGCTTGTCCTGCACCGCCTGGCGCAGCTGCTCATCGGTGGCGAGGCGGCCCGCCCGGTTCCGGCGGGCCCGCTCTCGAGCTCGGGCGTGCGCCAGGTCACCGTCATACACACCGGCGTCGTGGGCGCGAACGTTGCGCCGTAGCTCCCGGCTCACCGTCGACGGCGACCGCCCCAGCCGACGAGCAATCTCACGCACCCCCAACCCACGGCCGCGCAGCGTCGCGATCCGTTGCCGCTCCAACTGCGACAGATACCGACCCGCCCGATCGGCCTCGCCCATCCGCAACGGTCGGAGTCGACGGAGCGGACGCACGCACGAGATCTTTGAGGATCATCACCGGGGAGCTGACCAGCCGGGAGGCCGCGCGCGGGCCGGGATGGATCGCTCGGCGAGCATGGCGTTGGGCAAGACCGCCAAGGCCGGTGCGATCGCGGCGTTGCAGGTGTTGGGGCCGGGCTGTCGTCGCGACGCCCGGGAGGCCAGCGAGCTGGCTTGGCCGCAGGTGGAAACGCCCGGTTGTCCTCCACGATTGTCGAGCATGCGATCGAGCTCGCGGCGTTGCACGGAAAAATCGGGCTGGGGCTGAGGGCCCGGTTCCCCAGCGGTGCTCGGAGTGGACCGGCGGCGGTCTCATCCGGGCCGCCCACGCCCGGCGAGCCGCCCGACGACCCACGCCCAACCCACCGCCCGGAGACCCCTCATGATGCGGTCTGGTTCTCGGGCGATCTGTCGCGCGAAGTCGGTAACGCCCCAGCGGTTGACGACGAGCCGCGGCTCGGGATGCCCTCGCCGACGAGCGCGGCCAGGTTGACAACGATCTCGTCCGGACACTGACGAGTCTCAACTGGCAGGCCGCGACGTCCGGTCGGGGTGAATCGCCTCGGTACGGTCGACCGCGGAGCCACAACGGCCCGCAGGAACAGCCATTTTGCACACCGACGATCGCCACCGAGCATCGCGACAGGGCGACGGCGTCCTTCTGGCCGTCATCGCGCCCCGATCGGCGCCTCGGAGCCGGCTGACTGGCATGGCTACCCGACCGGATCAACCTGATGCGACGTCAACTTCGCCGTTGGGGGTTGAGCGTCGAGGGCGTGTCAGCGTGGGACTCGTGTTCGGCGACCGGCACCGGCCGGGGTGGGTGGCTCATGTGGCCGTCGACTCGGCCGGTCCGCCCGAGTTCGTGCGCATCACGTGGCAGCCCAGGTGCCGGAGGTGTCCAGCTTGGCCGGCGCCGCCGCCATCGTCATGTCACCGCGGTTGAGCGGCTGACCTGCGTGGCGGGCGCCATCTCACCGGGTCTGACCGTGCTGGGTACCGTCGGGGTGATGGCGCAGAACGATCGCGAGATCACCCGCCTGTTCCACGACGCCACCAAGCACACCGTCGAGAGCGTCCGCGCGAGCGGGCACTTCCTCGACTTCGCCAACATGCCGCTCCCGCTGAAGTACTACCCGGACCTCGAGCCGATCCCCCTGCCGGTCGACCTACCGGAGCGGGACGCGCCGGCGGTCGAGGTGCTCTCCGGCCGCGTGGACGCCGCGCCCGGGCCGTGGGGGCTCCCGGAGCTGGCCCGTGTGCTGTTCTTCTCGGCAGGGGTGACGCGCCGGGCGCGGCTGGTCGGTGCGCGGCCGATCTTCCTGCGGGCCGCCGCCTCGGCCGGCGCGCTCTACCCCATAGAGGTCTACGTGGTGTGTGGCGACCTGCCGGGCCTGCCGGCGGGCGTCTACCACTTCAATCCGGTCGAGTTCGCCCTGCGGCGGCTCCGCGATGGCGACCACCGGCCATTCCTGGCGCGGGCCGCCGCCGACGGGGCCATCCAAGGCGCACCGACGACCCTGGTCCTCTCCGGCATCCCGTGGCGCACCACCTGGAAGTACGGGGAGCGCGGGTACCGCCACCTTTTCTGGGATTCCGGCGCCGTCCTGGCGAACTGCTTGGCAGTCACCGAGGCAGCGGGCATCACGTCGCAGATGCTCACCGGCTTCGTCGACGACGACGTGTCCCACCTCCTCGGTCTCGGCTCGCCCGAGGAGTACCCGCTCGTGATCGTGCCGCTGGCAGGCGGTCCCCGAG
>DASSDH010000151.1:0-9318 GCA_035697245.1 Jiangellaceae bacterium | reverse complement strand
CATCTCAAGCTCGGCCCGGGTGGACTGGCCGATGTCGAGTGGACCGTTCAGCTCCTGCAGTTGATGCACGCCGCCACAATCGAAGGTCTGCGAACCACTCGTACTCCGGACGCGCTGGAGGCCGCTGCCGGCGCGGGATTGATTCCGGCACGTGACCGGTCCGTGCTGCTGGCAGCCTGGCGGATGGCGACGTCGATTCGCAATGCCGTTGTGCTGGTCACCGGTCGACCATCGGACGCCTTGCCGCGTGACGCGCGCACCTTGGCTGCCGTCTCCCGCGTTCTCGGTTACCGCCCGGGGGAGGTCGCCGCGTTCGTCGAAGAGTACCGGCGGGTCGCCCGGCACTCGCGGGCCGTTGTCGAGCGCGTTTTCTACGGCGACGGCTGACCGGCCGATGTGTCGATCAGCTCGCGCAGCCAGCCCGGCACGGCTTCCCGATACTCCCCGCGCTCGGCCGGCGGCACCGCGCTCAGCGCCCGCTGCCACGACAGCGCCCGGTTGATGGGGGCCACGGCGACCGCGTGGGCGGCCAGCTCCACGAGCTCGGGCCGGGCGTGTGTGCCGGTCCATGGCTCGAGGTACGCATCGCGGAGCCGCTGCAGGACCGGTGCGTCCGAGGAAACGCCGTACCTCGCACCGAGTGCCGACATCGTCACCAGCAGCGAGGCGAACGGATGGGTCAGACTGGCGTCTCCCCAATCGAACACGGCGTACCTGCCGTCCTGGACGAAGACGTTGCCGTCGTGCAGGTCGCTGTGGTCGACAGTCGGCGCTATCCCACTGTGGGTGAGGACGTCGCACCGGGTCGCGAGCGCTGAGCCCAGTTGACGAAGCCGGGCGAACTCATCTGGGCGGAGTCCGTCCGGTTCCTCGACGAAGAGCACGTCGGTCTTGTCCAGGAGTGCGGAAAATAGCTCAGGAATGCGGTGTGGGCGCTCGTCCGGAACACCTGCAGAGGTCAGTTCAGCGACTCGAGGCGACAGCTCCATCTGCAGGTCGGCGTACGCCGGGAGCACCCGCTCCCAGTGTCCGAGCACGTCTTCGTCGGGAAAGCTCCGCAGGATCGGCCCACCATCCGGGAGCAGCGACCACCCTCGTTCGACATCAGTGGCGATGGGTGTCAACACAACGTCGGGTGCACGGCGGGCGAGAACGTTGATCAGAGCCGGCTCATAGGTCGTCTGGGCCCGATTGGCCTTGAACCACACGGCACCGTCGTCGGTCGGGACGCGGATGACGATCGACCAGGGCCGGACGCGCGGCTCGCCCATTTCACCGGCGCAGCGCAGGCCAGCGTGGTCGAGCCGCTCGAAGATCCATTCGCGCGCCCGGTCGTCGAGCGGGTCGTCATGAGGCCCGATGGTCTCCGGCGGCATGCGGCTGGAGTTTAGGTCAGTCTTCTTCCACCTCGGACATCGAATGGGGCGGTCGGCCGCTCTCGAAGCGGACCGTGCCGGCACGGAGTGCCCGGGTGAGACCATCGAGCAGCAAATCTGACACGGGTCAGAAGACCTCGTTGCTGAAGGAGCGACCGGCAGTGATTGTCGTCGCGGGCGAGAGCCTGATCGACATGGTGCCCACCGGGAACGGTTCATTCAGGGCTGTTCCCGGAGGAGGCCCGTTCAACGTCGCCCGAACGATCGCGCGGCTAGGTGAACCCTGCGCCTACCTGGGCTCCTTGTCGACCGATGGCTTCGGTCAGTTGCTCCGAAAGAACCTGGTCGAATCGCACGTCGACGACTCATCGGCACCGTCGACCGATTCGCCGACGACACTCGCCCTCGCCTGGCTCGACGAGTCCGGGGCAGCGTCTTACCTGTTCTACGTCGACGGAACGTCCGCGGCGGAGCTGACCGTCGAGCAGGTCCAGGCAGTGGTCACGGAGAGGGCGCCGAGGATCCTGTACGTCGGAACGCTCGGCCTGGTGTTGGAACCGATGGCATCCTCCGTGGAAACTGCGGTCGACAGCCTGCCCGACGACGTCTTGCTCGTCGTCGACCCGAACTGCCGGCCGACCATCCTCCAGGCTCACCCGGGCGCCCGGCGTCGGCTGGACCGAATCCTCCGCCGCGCCGACGTCGTCAAGGTGAGCACGGACGATGCCGAGTACCTGTACCCGGATCGGCAGGCGCTGGCAGCCGCCGAGGAGATACGTGGTCACGGCCCCCAGGTGGTCCTGCTGACCGACGGCGCCGACGACGTGCGGATCGTTACCGCCTCGGAGCAGCTGCGTGTTCCGGTGCCTCGCGTCGCGATCGCCGACACCATAGGGGCCGGCGACTCATTCTGCGGCGGGTTCGTCGCGTGGTGGCACCAACGCGAGTTCGGCCGGACGGAGCTGGCGGATGGTTCCTTGCTGAATGCGGCGACCGAATTCGCGACGGCCGTCTCAGCGGTCACCTGTCAGCGCGTCGGCGCCGACCCGCCATGGGCCCACGAGCTGGCAGACGTCGGCTGGCCATGACGTGCGGGAGACTGACCATTTCAAGTCGCGGTCGTCAGGCGAAACGTCCGATCAGCTCATACCTGGCTGGGAAACAGACAGAAAGGATGCCCCGCGGGGTCGAGCATCACCCGAACATGTTCCTGTGGCTGGTGGTCGGCGAGCGTCGCTCCAACTTCGATGGCCCACGCCACCCCTGCCTCCAAATCCTCGACAGCGATGTCGAGGTGGGACATCATCTGCTGCTTGCCGGGCGCTGACGGCCAGACCGGCGGGACATAGTCCGGCTCGAGTTGGAACGACAACCCCGTCCCGCCGGTTGGTGGTCGCACCATCGTCCAGGTGGCATCGCTTTCGATGACTGTCCAACTGAGCAGCTGAGCATAGAAGGCACCCAGTGCCGGCGGGTCCGGAGCGTCGAGCACGGCCGCGGAGATCCTCATGCGTGGTTGTTCCATCGCGACTACTGAGACTATCCATGGGTCGATCTGAGTCTGGGTGCGGTGCCCAGGTGACACCTTTGACGAGTTGGGTGCCCAAGACCCTCCTTCTGAGGCCACCGCTGACAGAGTAATCGCCGACCTGTAGTCGAGGGTTGCGACGAAGACAGCCAGCGCGAGCGCCGTCGACCGCCTCCGCGGCCCGCGACAGGAGGTCCCGGCATGCCAGCCAGTGCCCTGCCCATGACCGTCACGGCCGCGTTCGTTGCCGTTCCTGCGACCGGCTGCGGCGCACCGACCAACAGGTTGGAGGAGAAGTCCGCGACCGAGGTACTGGATGCTGCGACCGCCGCGATCGACGGCGCGAGCGGGGTCCACGTGACAGGGAGTGGTATCAGCGGGGGCAGGAAGCTGAGTGCGAATATGGAGAAAGATCTTCGCCGATTTCCCGACCAACCTCACGCCAAGCACGATGGTGGCGCTGGGGGAACAATTGTGCGGTTGCAGTAGCGAGCTGGCGCGAATAGGTAGCCCAGCGCCGTCCTCAGCCGATTCATGCACTCGTCGAAAAGGCGTGCGGAGAATACGACGAAGGGGCGCAGTGTTTCGCCACGGCCGCTGGTATCGGCATCCCGTTCGCCGGACCGCCGCGGAACGAGAGCAGACCCAGGCGCTCGAGTGCGGATTCGCTGCGTCGGGGAATTGCCTCATTCTGTTGGTCCAGGCCCTGAACCAAGGCGCCGAGATCACAAAGGCAACCAGCTAGCCGCCTTGACTTGTTCACCGACGACGATGTTCCCCTGATGCGACAAGCACGACGGCATGGACAACAACGGCCAGCACTTGCAGACGTCAAGAGACGCTGACCGTCTCGAATTTCAGCCGTCCGAAGCGCACCTCGCTGCTACGGTCCGGGATCGATCCCCTCACGATGGAACCCGATCATGCCGAACTACGACGAAGCTGCACGGCGAGGCAAGGGTGACGGTGGGGACGCTTTGCGCGGCATTGACCACAGCGATTAAGGAGCGATGACAATGGCGGTCTGCACCCACGTAGACCAGATCAAGCTCACCGAGCCGCCTGGACCGATAGCCGGTTGCGAGGGATGCCTCAAGAGTGGCAGCTGGTGGATCCACCTGCGGATGTGCCAGACCTGCGGCAGAATCGGCTGCTGCGATTCCTCGCCAAACCGCCACGCCAGCCGCCACGCCCGTCAGGACAACCATCCCATCGCTCGCTCGGTGGAACCCGGCGAGGACTGGAGCTGGTGCTACGTCGATCAGCTCGGCTTCGTCATCGACAACCGCGACCGAGGACGAGGAGGTTCTCCACGTCCGTGACCCGGATCGCCGCGGCCCAAACTTCGCGCCCGGCGGCCGAACCGCCCGGCGGCCGCCGCCACGACCCGACGACATCCCAGCCTTCTAACCACTCTTGCCTGTGCCGGTGAGATCAGGAGTAGGCTCCCCTCTGTCACATTAGTCACAACAGTCACTCGACTCCCACGACGGAACGGGGGAATCGATGAGTTCTGGCGATACCGAGTCGCGTCAGCCTCGTCGCCGCCTCATTGGGCTGACGCTGTCCGTGCTACCCGTCGGGGTGGCCGGATTCGTCATGCTGCCGTCGGTTCAACTCCCCGTGAGGCCCCAGCCAGTTGCATCGACCGTTCAGGAGATTCCGCTGGCGGGGGTTGTCTCGCGCAGCGACGGCAAGACCGTGCCGACGTTGCCCGAGGCGACAGTCGGTGGGGGCAAGGACTCCACGGAGCGCACGACCGTCGTGGTCAGCCGGGAACTCGATGTCGAGCCGTTCTTGCTCGCAGCCCTCACCTGGGAGATCCAGGAGGACGACATCAACCTCGTCGCCTGGGTGCGAACTCGAAGCGAGAGAGCTTGGTCGGAATGGCACCAGGTACCAGTCGGTGACGACCACGGTCCCGACGCAGACTCGGCCGAGGCCAGCCAATCCCGCGCCGGCACAGACCCGCTCATCGTGGGGGAGTCCGACGGGGTCCAGGTACGGGTCGACACGCGAGGCGGCGTAATTCCGGATGATCTCCGGTTGGACCTGATCGATCCGGGTGTGTCACCCTCCGACGCCTCCATCGGGACACAGGATGGCTCGGCCGTGGCCGCTGTCAGCCGGCCCACCATCTACACCCGGGCCCAGTGGGGAGCCGACGAATCCATCCGTGGAGCTCCCGAATACGGCGAGGTCAATGGGGCATTCGTCCATCACACGGTGAACGCCAACGACTACACGGCCGCAGAGGTGCCGCAGATCATTCGGGGCATCTACGCCTACCACGTTAAGTCCCGCGGCTGGAAGGACATCGGATACAACTTCGTCGTCGACCGGTTCGGCCGGATCTGGGAAGGCCGCTTCGGCGGCGTCGAGCGTGCGGTCATCGGTGCTCACACGCAGGGCTACAACGACGACGCGTTCGCGATGTCGGCCATCGGTACCTACACCAGCAAGGTGCCCGAGGCGGCCCTCCTGTCGGCCTACCAACGGCTGTTCGCATGGAAGTTCTCGCTGCACGGTGTGGATCCCCGCCGGCCGGTCGACTACGACGGCGAGAGCTGGCCCGCTGTTGCCGGTCATCGTGATGCCGCGCTCACCGAGTGTCCCGGCCAGCAGCTCTACGACAGGCTGCCGACCATCCGTGCCGGTGTGACGACTCTGATGTTCCCGCCGCCTCCTGTCGACACATGGCGCGATTTCTCCGGTGACGGGCGGGACGACCTGCTCGCACGGGCCCGCAGGGACGGGTCACTCTGGATGTGGCGCGGCGCGGCCGGGGCCGTGTACGGCACGGCCCAACGGATCGGTTCCGGTTGGGGCGGCATCAACAGCATCGTCCGCCCCGGCGACTGGGACGATGACGGCGCAGACGACGTCGTCGCCCGGATCGCCGCGACGGGAGAGCTCCGCCTTTATCCGGGCAACGGCAGGGGCGGCTTCCTGCCGCCCCGGCGGATCGGCACCGGCTGGAACGGCATCGCTGGGATCTTCGGACCAGGCGACGTGAACGGTGACGGCCGCGCGGACCTGCTCGCCCGGTTCACCGACGGCACGCTGTGGCTCTACCCCGGCGACGGAAGCGGCGGCTTCGGCCGACGGAGCGAGGCGGGCCACGGTTGGGCGGCATCGACGACGATCGTCACGCCTGGCGACTGGAACGGCGACGGCAACAACGACCTGGTCGCGCGCCGGTCGGATGGAACCCTCTGGCTTTATTCGGGCAACGGGCGCGCGGGCTTCCCGAACGTCGTGAAGATCGGCACCGGCTGGGGTTCCTTCACCTCCATCTCCGGTTCCGGTGACGTCGATGATGACGGACGGGCCGACCTGCTCGCATGGACGTCGTCCGGACGGATGATCCTCTATCCGGGTAACGGCCGCGGCGGCTTCCTCCGGCCGCTCGCGGTCGGCGGCGGCTGGACGGGCTACGACTTCCGAGGATGAGTCAGCTCGCTTGTGGCGAAGCCGCCGATGCCAGGCCTCCGAGGTCAGGCGGCGGGAGATCGAAGACCCTTGACACTGCCGGTGGCCGGAGGAGCGATCGTGGGGAGGTTTTTGTGCATGATCGGCGTGCATCGGTGGCTTCATAAGCGCAACCCGGAGGGTGGAGCGACCTACCTGGCATGCGAACGCTGCCAGAAGCAAAAGGACACATTCACGCTCACCGACTTCAGCGGCGGCGAGTGAGCAACCCGAAACCTAAGCGTCCGCCTGGTCGAAAATCATTTCGGTGACCCGGGTAGAAGCACATTCTGCTGCCCGCGATGGGGTGGCGTGTCTGGGCTTCGGTCATGCGCAGGCTCGCTGCGGTGATGGTGTGCGCTGTCGTGCTGACCGGCTGCGGCGGTGACGGCGGCGGCGGTGGTGACTCCGAGCCGGCGGCCGAGGATTCCCCCAGTAGTAGCCATGATGCGGCAAGTCGCAGCCAGGCCGTCATCGATGGCCTGGTGCAGCCTGACGATCCCGGCTGTTCGGCGGCGGTGGGTGCGGGGTCGAGGCCGGCCTCCTGGACCTGGACGACCCCGTCCAGCTCTATCTGCCCTAGTTCCGGGTGGCCGATCCCGACGCCTCGACACGGATTACACTGTGCCATCTGCTGCATCACACCAGCGGCCAGCCCGAGAGCGCGGACTACGCTGCGTTCGTGAACCCTGACCTCGGGGATGGTGCCCTCGAGGACGGCGTGCGTAACCTGCGATCCGTCGAGCTCAGCCAACTAGTCGGCGCCGGCTATCAGTACAGCAACTCGGGCTATGCGATCCTCGGCCTAGCCGTGGAGACCGTGTCCGGCCAGCCCTACGAGGATTACGTCGACGAGCAAATCTTCGACCCCTACAGATGCGCGACTCATACGCCTCGCTCCAGCAGGCGCGACAGCACGGAGTGGCAACCGGTCATCGATTCTTGCTCGGCCGACCCCGGCTCCCGCCCTGCACCTCGAGCGCCTCGAGCGAATCTCGGTGGGAGTGATGAGCCTGATCACCGGGCATCCGCTGCCACCAATAACCCCCGAACCGGAGCAACGGGTCCTGCTCACCATTCTCGCCGTGATGCCCGTGCAGGGCATCGGCCTGGTTTGGTCGATCGTTCTACTGCGTCGCTGGCGGACCCATCCGGAGCGACGCCCACGGCCCGCCATCGGGGTAATCCGGGTGCTCGTGCCACTGCTGACCAACTTGACCCTGCTGTGGGCCATCCTCAACAAGGCCGCGGGCCTAACCCCGGACTCGGTCCTGCTCATCAGACGGTTCGGTGGCGATATCGGCTGGGCGTTGCTGATCAGCGGCGCCGTCGCCCTGAGCTGGGGCGTCATCCTTCGACCCACGCTCACCGCCCTCGCGCTGCATCCTCGGCCTCGCTCCGAGGCCAGCAAGACTCAACCGCTCGCGCAGAAACGGTCGACGCTGTGTGGGAACACCGATGAATGACCGTCGCCCGCACGGCAGACCCCGGTGGCTCGTGGCCGTGACGTTAGCGTTGGTCGTGGCGTGCACGGGGTCGGCTGGCAGCCCCGGCTCGGACGGAGACCGAGGGCAAGGGGGGTCCGAGGCCTCCACGACCGCACCGGAGTCCGGGGTTTCTGCGGAGCATGTCGCGGCCGTGGTCGATTCGTATCTGGAGGGCGACCTCACGGGTGCGAGCGAGGATGTCCGGGCCGTCCTGGTGACTGTCGGGGGGCGCCCGGTGCTCGAGCGGTACTACGACAGTTCCGCCGAGGCGACCAGCGGCGTGTTCTCGGTGACGAAGAGCGTCATGTCGATCCTGGTCGGGATCGCCTTGGACGAAGGCGACCTGGGCAGCGTGGAGCAGACGCTGGCCGAGCTGTTGCCCGAGTACGCCGCGACCATGGCGCCGGAGGTCGCCGGAGTCACGTTGCGGCAGGTCCTGACCATGACGGCCGGGTTGCCAGAAGACACTGCGGGATCAGATCCCCTCCCCTTCGAAACCGCCGACGATTGGATCGCCGCCATCGTGTCCGGCGGGCTCGTACGGCCGCCTGGGGAGGACTTCGCGTATGCCAGTGCCGGCTCGCATCTGCTGTCCGCGATCCTGGTCGAGGCGACCGGTCGCTCCGTGCTGGACTACGCGCGGGAGAGGCTGTTCGACCCACTGGGCATCGACACCGATCCCGCCGCGGAGCCCCTTGCCGTGATCGAAAACCTGCCGGTCTACGAGGCGGCGTCCTTCGCGTGGCCGGTCGACCCGCAAGGACTGCATTTGGGACACACCTATCTGAAGATCAACGCCCCAGACATGGCCAAGATCGGGCAACTCATGCTCGACGACGGGCGTTGGGACGGCGAGCAGATCGTCTCGACGCAATGGGTGACCGAGTCGACCCGAGCGCAGGTCGCCACTAGCGGCGGGTCAACCGGCGACTACGGGTACCAGTGGTGGGTCACGACCGCCAACGGTCTCGACGCTTTTGCGGCTGTCGGTTTCGGCGGTCAGCTCATCGAGGTCGTCCCCGACCTTCGCCTCGTCGTTGTGGTTTCCAGCACGGTCCCCGACGTCCCCCGCCTCACCAGCGCTTCCTTCATCGCCCTGGTGGATCAACTGATCGCTCCCGCCGTCACACCGTAGCCGCACCCAAACAATCGCCCGCGGAACATCGAACCGCCGATCCGCCGGGGCGACCCGGGGGCGCTGATTATGCAAGTAATCGCGTCGCAGTTGGTGGGGAACCCCGCGGACCCGTCGGCAAAGTAGCGATCGCCAGCCGTGTCCACGTGGTCTTGGGATCACTTCACCGTGATGGTCCAAGGTCCGATGGCTTGGACCTCGAAGAACTGTGGTCCGCCGCTGATCTGGGAGGAGCCGGAATACTTCTGGGTTGTGTTGACGAGGCGGTCTGTTCCGTCCGGGCCGAGAGTGTGCACATGAAAGTATCGGCCCGCGTCGTTG
>DASSDH010000150.1:0-48480 GCA_035697245.1 Jiangellaceae bacterium | reverse complement strand
AGAGCATGCCACGAGCGGCACAGTCGCTGTCTGGCCGGTGTCAGTCTGGCGGTGCCATGATTCGCGCGTGACGATCCCGCCGGAGAGCTCCGAACGGGTCTTCGCCCGGATCGACCAGTCCCACCTGGCGCCCCAGCTGATTCGCTATCTCGAGTCCGTCGCCACGCTGCCGGAGATTCGGGCCTGGCGCGCTATCGCCCTCGGTCTGCTCTCTCCAGCCCCGGGTATGCGAATCCTGGATGCGGGATGCGGCATGGGTGAGGTGGCGCGGGAGCTTGCTGCGCTGGTCTCGCCCGGTGGCGAGGTGACCGCCGTGGACCTCAGCCAGCAGATGATCGACGCGGCACGGTCGCGCGACGACGGCATCGCGGCTGTCACGTACGAGGTAGCGAACGTCACCGACCTGCCGTTCGCCGCGAACTCATTCGACAGAGCGCGGTGTGAGCGCGTGCTCCAACACCTTTCCGACCCGGACGCTGCGATCGGAGAGTTGGTGCGGGTGACCGCCCCGGACGGTGTCGTCTGCGTGCTGGACACGGAATGGCGCTCGGCCGCGGTCGACGTCGACGACCCCGCCCTGGTCGACGCGGTGTTCGAGAAGATGAACACCCTGTCCCCGCAGCCGACGATCGGCCGGACGCTCCGGCGCCGAATGGTGCGGGCGGGTCTGGTCGATGTCGACGTCCGCGTCCAGCCCTTCACCTATACGTCTCTCAGTGATGCCGCGGCGCTCTACCCGCAGTTCAACGAACAGATTCCGGCCGAGGCGGAGATCATCCCGGCGGACCTGCGGGATCGCTGGTTCGCAGCCCTTCGCAGGGCGGACGCGGAGGGGACGCTATGGGTGACGATGCTGGGCTACGTCGCGGCGGGCGTCGTCGCCGAAACTGCTGCGTGATGCCGCATGGAAGGATGGACGGCGTTCTCCGTCCATACCGCCGAGGAAGGCCGTGCCAGCCACCCCGAATGTCCCGGCACCGGCGACGACTCCGCCCGAGCTGATTCGGAACTTTTGCATCATCGCTCACATCGACCACGGCAAGTCCACCTTGGCCGACCGCATGCTGCAGCTGACGGGCGTCGTCGACGAACGGACGATGCGTGCCCAGTACCTGGATCGGATGGACATCGAGCGCGAGCGGGGCATCACGATCAAGAGTCAGGCGGTTCGGTTGCCGTTCTCGGCCTCCGACGGGTGCACCTACGTGCTCAACCTGATCGACACGCCCGGGCACGTCGACTTCAGTTACGAGGTCAGCCGCAGTCTGGCTGCCTGCGAAGGGGCGGTGCTGTTGGTCGATGCCGCCCAGGGGATCGAGGCGCAGACGCTGGCCAACCTCTACCTCGCGCTGGAAAACGACATGCACGTCATTCCCGTCCTCAACAAGATCGACTTGCCCGCCGCGCAACCAGACAAGTACGCCGCCGAGCTTGCCCACTTGATCGGGTGTGATCCGGGCCAGGTCCTGCAGGTCAGCGGTAAGACCGGGGAGGGCGTAGCCGAGCTGATGGAGCACATCGTCACGGATCTGCCGCCGCCTGTCGGCGACCCGGAGGCACCGGCCCGGGCGATGATCTTCGACAGTGTCTACGACACCTACCGCGGTGTTGTCACCTACGTGCGGGTCATCGACGGGCACCTTTCGCCCCGCGACCGGATTCTCATGTTGTCAACCCGAGCGACGCATGAGCTGCTCGAGATCGGGGTCATCTCTCCGGAGATGACCCCGAGCCCGGGCCTGGGTGTCGGCGAGGTCGGCTACCTCATGACCGGAGTCAAGGACGTCCGGCAATCGAAGGTGGGCGACACGGTGACTACCAAGTCGAGACCGGCGACGGACGCGTTGCCTGGATACCGCGAGCCGAAGCCGATGGTCTTCTCCGGGCTCTATCCGCTGGACGGCTCGGACTACCCGGACCTGCGCGAGGCCTTGGACAAGTTGAAGCTGAACGACGCGGCCCTGATCTACGAGCCGGAGACCTCCGGTGCTCTCGGGTTCGGGTTCCGGTGCGGCTTCCTCGGGCTGCTGCACATGGAGATCGTGCGAGAGCGGCTGGAACGCGAGTTCGGGCTCGACCTGATCTCGACGGCGCCGAACGTCGTCTACACCGTGCTGCTGGAAAACGGCGTCGAACAGATCGTCACGAACCCGAGCGAGTTTCCCGTCGGCAAGGTCCAGTCCGTGTACGAGCCGGTGGTTCGCGCCACGATCCTCGCGCCGAGCGAGTACGTCGGGACGATCATGGAGCTGTGCCAGGCGCGACGGGGTGCGCTGCTTGGCTTGGACTATCTGTCCGAGGACCGGGTGGAGTTGCGCTACACACTGCCGCTGGCTGAGATCGTGTTCGACTTCTTCGACGCGCTCAAATCGCGCACCCGCGGCTACGCCAGCCTCGACTACGAGCCGACCGGCGAGCAGGAGGCGGAACTGGTCAAGGTCGACATCCTGCTCCACGGCGAAACCGTCGACGCGTTCAGCGCGATCGTGCACAAGGACAAGGCTTACGGATATGGCGTCGCGATGGTCGCGAAGCTTCGTGAGCTGATCCCGCGTCAGCAGTTCGAGGTCCCAATTCAAGCTGCGGTTGGTGCCCGGATCATCGCCCGGGAGACCATCCGCGCAGTGCGCAAGGACGTCCTCGCGAAGTGCTACGGCGGTGACGTCACCCGCAAACGGAAGCTGCTCGAGCGGCAGAAGGAAGGCAAGAAGCGGATGAAGATGGTGGGCCGGGTCGAGGTGCCGCAGGAGGCCTTCATCGCTGCGCTTTCCTCCGGCTCCGATGCCGGTCAGTCGGCGAAGCGCTAACTGCCGCGCGACCGGGACTCCCATCCGGCCCCGGAACGCAATACCGTTCGAACGACGGGACCCCATCGTTGCCGGTCCCGGACCTGGAGGAGACCGATGACCGACGTAGTGACCGATCAGGCCGAGTTCGTCAAGAACCGGCCGGCGTCTGTGGGGCGGATGTTCCTGGATCGAGTCGCTGCCACACCGACGCGTGAGGCCTTCCGCTACCCCGACGACAAGGACGGGTGGACCTCCTTGACGTGGCAGCAGACTCGCGACCGGGTGTGGGACATCGCGGCCGGTCTGCTCGCTCTCGGCGTCGAAGCCGAGCAGCGGGTGGCCATCGCGTCGTCGACCCGCATCGAATGGGTTCTAGCCGACCTCGGCATCATGTCTGCGGGTGCGGCGACGACCACGGTCTATCCGTCGACGACACCGGACGACGTCTCCTACATCCTGTCCGACTCGGGCTCCCGAGTGGTGTTCGCCGAAGATCAGACCCAGGTCGACAAGGTGCTCGAACACCGCGCCGACCTGGCCGACCTGATTGCCATCGTCGTCTTCGACGGTTCCGGCGACGGCGACCTGGTGCTGACCCTGGCCGAGCTCGAGGAGCGCGGCCGGACCCTGCTGGCCGAGCGGCCCACGGCCGTGGATGATGCAGTTGCTGCCGTCGGCCCCGAGGACCTGGCGACTCTCATCTACACGTCTGGAACCACTGGGCGACCCAAGGGTGTGCGCCTGGTACACGACAACTGGACCTATGAGGCCGCGGCCGTCGACGCGTTGAAGATCCTCACACCGGACGACGTCCAGTACCTGTGGCTGCCGCTATCGCACTCCTTCGGCAAGGTGCTGGAGGTATTACAGCTGCGGATCGGCTTCGCCACCGCGATCGACGGCAATCTCGACCGCATCGTCGACAACCTCGGCGTCGTGAAACCGACCTTCATGGCCGGTGCGCCACGAATCTTCGAGAAGGTTCGATCGCGGGTCATCACCGGCGTGGAAGCGGAGGGCGGCCTGAAGGCGAGGATTTTCGGCTGGGCGTTCGGCGTGGGGCACAAGGTCTCGCAGCTGCGCCAGCAGGGTCAGGAGCCCAGTGGCCTGCTCGCCCGCCAACACGCGCTTGCCGACAAGCTCGTGTTCCACAAGATCAGGGACCGGCTCGGCGGGCGGGTGCGGTTCTTCGTCAGCGGATCGGCCGCACTGTCCCCCGACGTCGCCGAGTGGTTCCACGCGGCCGGCATGACGATCCTCGAGGGGTACGGCCTGACCGAGACCAGCGCAGCGACGGCGGTCAACCTGCCCGATGACACCCGGTTCGGAACCGTCGGCCCACCAGCACCCGGCACCCAGGTCCAGATCGCCGCCGACGGGGAGCTGCTGGTGAAGGGGCCCGGCGTCATGCGCGGGTACCACAACAATTCCGAGCAGACGGCTGAGGTGTTCACCGAGGACGGCTGGTTCCGCACCGGCGACATCGCCGAGCTCGACCGCGGGTACATCCGGATCACCGACCGCAAGAAGGACCTCATCAAGACCTCGGGCGGCAAGTACGTCGCCCCGCAAAAGATCGAGGTCATCTTCAAGGCGGTGAGCCCCTACGCCAGCCAGATCGTCGTGCACGGCGACGGCCGCAACTACTGCACGGCGCTGATCACCCTCGATCCCGACGCGATCGCCAGCTGGGCTGAGCACAACGACCTGGCGGGTACGCCCTACCAGGACCTGGTCGCGACGGTGCAGGTGCACGAGCTGGTCCAGGGACACGTCAACGAGCTCAACGCCCGGCTGGAGCGCTGGGAGACGATCAAGAATTTCGAGATCCTGCCGCAGGACCTGACCGTCGAAGAGGGCGACTTGACCCCCAGCCTGAAGGTCAAGCGCAAGGCCGTCGAGAACAAGTACGCCGACACCCTGGACCGCATGTACACGAGCTGACCCCGGGCGGAATGACCACGTTCACCCTGTTGACGAGCCATGCCATCGAGACTGCCAGAGGTTGAGCCGGCCCCGCTCGACGGAGTACTACTGCCGTCTGCGCTGACCGGACTCGGCATCCGGCCGTTCGGGATCTACCTGCACGTGCCGTTCTGCACCACCCGCTGCGGCTACTGCGATTTCAACACCTATACGGCCGCCGAGTTGGGCACCGAACCCGGAGCATCGCGGGACACCTGGGCGGACGCCGCGATCGCCGAGCTACGCCTGGCGAGACGGGTTCTCGGCGACGTCGACCTGCCCGTATCGACGGTGTTCTTCGGCGGCGGGACGCCAACCGTGCTCGAGCCGCGCGATCTCGGCCGGGTACTGAGCACAGTCAATGACATGTTCGGCCTCGGCCCGGATGCGGAGGTCACCACCGAGGCGAACCCTGAGTCGGTCGATCCCCGCTCGCTCACCGAACTGAAGGCTGCCGGATTCACCCGAGTCTCGCTCGGAATGCAAAGCGTGCGTCCGGACGTGCTCGCTGTCCTCGACCGCGTACACACGCCCGGCCGCCCGATGGAGGCGGTCGCCGAGGCCCACAACGCCGGGTTCGACCATGTCAACCTCGACCTGATCTACGGAACCCCCGGCGAGACCATCGCCGACTGGGAGGCCAGTGTCCGGGCCGCCGTCGACGCCGGCCCCGACCACGTCAGCGCCTACGCCTTGATCGTCGAGCCGGGAACCAACCTGGCGGCCCGCATCCGGCGTGGCGAACTGCCCATGCCCGACGACGACGACCTGGCCGACAAGTACCTGCTGGCCGACGACCTGCTGACCGGGGCCGGCTTTCGCTGGTACGAGGTGTCGAACTGGGCGGCATCGGAACAGGCTCGCTGTCGCCACAACGGCCTCTACTGGACGAGCGCGGACTGGTGGGGCGTGGGACCGGGCGCACACAGCCATGTCGGCGGCGTCCGGTGGTGGAACGTCAAGCATCCCGCGGCCTGGGCTCGCCGCCTGGCGGCGGGTGAGAGCCCCGCCCAGGCCCGAGAGGTCCTGGATGTCGGAACTCGCAGGGTCGAACGCGTTCTCCTGGAGACCCGGCTGGTAGACGGCCTCGACGTCGCGGTACTGGATGACGCCGGCAGAGCCGCAACCGACGCTTTGACGGCCGATGGGCTGCTCGAACCGGGTGGGCTCGAGGCCGGGCGGCTCGTGCTGACCCGGCGAGGCCGCCTGCTGGCCGATCTCGTCGTGCGCGACCTGGTCGCATAGTTCTTCCGTGATCGGGAGGCCTGCAAGGGCCGCAGCGTGCCGCCCGTCGCCGGGTAAGTCGTCCTTACTTCACGAACCGGATCGTCAAGGGATAGCGGTACGACTCGCCGGAACTGGCGCGAACCGCACCGATGATCACCGCAACGACGTAGAGAATCCCTAGCGCGACGAGCATCAAAATGCCGATCAACAAGATCGCGAGTATCACACTGATCGCGACGTAAATGAGCACGGTGAGGTTGAAATTGAGTGCCTCGACGGCGTGCTGGCGCACGAACGGGGACTGGTCGCCCCGAACCAGCAGGACCACCAGGGGCCCGAGAAAGCCGAGCGCGATGTACGCAGCGAGGAACGCTGACAGGTGCGCACCCATCGCCCAGTTACGGTCCTCCGAGGGCAGCGCGGCCGGCGACGCCGATGGGTCGTTGCTCATTGGTGAACTCCCTGGTCAGTGCTGGGAATTCACAGGCTAGCGGGCATAGCCCGGTTCGCCGTTCTGTTCAACCCAGGCGGCGCACGTAGACTTGGCACTCAGATTCACCGAGTGCCAAGGCGAAGGAGGTGCGCGCCCGGTGTCGCTCGACGACCGCAAACTCGAGGTGCTGCGCGCCATCGTCGAGGACTACGTCGCCACGCAGGAACCGGTCGGGTCCAAGGCGTTGGTCGACCGGCATCACCTGGACGTCTCGCCGGCCACGATCCGCAACGACATGGCAGTTCTCGAGGAGGAGGGATACATTGCCCAGCCGCACACCAGTGCCGGCCGGATCCCCACCGACAAGGGCTACCGCCTCTTCGTCGACCGGCTGACGACGGTGAAGCCGCTGTCACCCGCCGAGAAGCGAGCGATCCAGACGTTCCTCGACGGCGCTGTCGACCTCGACGACGTGGTGACCCGCACCGTGCGCCTGCTCGCGCAGCTCACCCGGCAAGTCGCCGTGGTGCAGTACCCGTCGCTGACGCGGTCGACGGTCCGGCACGTCGAGTTGGTGCCGTTGAGTACCACTCGGGTGCTGCTGGTGGTCATCACCGAAGCCGGCCGGGTCGAGCAACGCATCGTGGAGTTGCCCGATGAGGCTGACGACTCGCTCTTCGGCGATCTCCGTGCCCGGTTGGGTCACGCCGTTGCCGGTTTGGACATGTCCGCGGTCGCGTCTGTCGTCGAGTCACTTCCGGAGTCATTCTCGCCCGAGGACCGACAGGTGGTCGCCGCCGTGGCCGCCACCTTGATCGAAGCGCTCGTTGACAAGCACGATGAGCGGCTCGCCGTCGCCGGCACCGCCAACCTGGCGCGGTTCGGGCAGGGCTTCGAGACCGGCCTCGAGTCTTTGCTGGAGGCGCTCGAGGAGCACGTCGTCCTGCTCCGGCTGCTGGGAGAGGCGACCAGCCCGTCGACCCTCACCGTCCGGATCGGTCACGAGAACGCCCAATCCGGCCTGTCGGCGACATCGATCATCGCCACCGGATATGGCCCGGGGGAGCGCGCATTGGCCAGTATGGGCGTCGTCGGTCCCACCAGGATGGACTACCCAGGAACAATCGCTGCGGTGGGAGCCGTTGCGCGATACGTCAGCCAAATCCTGGCCCGGAACAACTAGGGGAACTTGGACAGCGTGGTGCCTACAACCGACTACTACGAGGTGCTTGGCGTCTCGCGCGACGCGTCGACCGACGACATCAAGAAGGCGTATCGCCGGCTTGCGCGACAGCTCCACCCCGACATCAATCCGGATCCGCAGACGCAAGAGCGGTTCAAGGAAGTCACGAACGCGTACGAGGTCTTGGCTGACGCTCGCAAGCGCGAGATGTACGACCTCGGCGCCGACCCGCTGGCCAGTGGCAACGGTGCGGGGGGCGGATTCGGGGCCGGCTTCTCGTTCACCGACATCATGGACGCGTTCTTCGGTGGGACGACGACCACGCGGGGTCCGCGGAGCCGGGTCCGGCGCGGTCAGGACGCCCTCGTCCGCCTGGAGGTCGAGTTGGCCGAGGCGGCATTCGGCGCGACCAAGGATCTGTATGTCGACACGGCAATCGTCTGCGGGACCTGCCAGGGTGCGGGGACGTCGCCCGGCACGCAAATGGTCACGTGTCACAGCTGCTCCGGACGGGGCGAGATCAGCCAGGTGCAGCGGTCGTTCCTCGGTCAGGTGATGACGACCCGGCCATGCCCGCAATGCCATGGCTTCGGCACCGTCAACCCGCGGCCGTGCGTCGAATGCGCCGGCGACGGGCGGGTCCGAACCCGCCGGAACCTCACCATCAAGATCCCGGCGGGGGTCGACTCGGGCACCCGGATCCAGCTGGCCGGCGAGGGCGAGGTCGGCCCGGGTGGTGGGCCCCCCGGCGATCTCTACGTCGAGCTGGTCATGCGCCCGCACCCGGTCTTCGACCGCAACGGCGACGACCTGCATTGCACCGTCGAGCTTGCGATGACGGCGGCCGCGCTGGGTACCACGATCGAGCTGGAGACTCTCGACGGGGCCGAGTCGATCGAGGTCAAGGCCGGAGCTCAGTACGGGCAGATCCTGAAGATCCCGGCCCGCGGTGTGCCGAAGCTGCGCGGCACCGGCCGCGGTGACCTGCTCGTTCACCTCGAGGTCCGCACCCCGACTCGGCTCGACTCTCGCCAGGAGGAGCTGCTCCGCGAACTGGCCCAGCTGCGGAACGAGGAGCACCCACACGGGGCGGTCTCGTCGCAGGGCCAGAACCTGTTCACCCGCCTCCGTGACGCTTTCAAGTGACGCCTGCGCCCAATCTGGCCTTCTGTCACTAACCGGTCGATGGGCTACTCGACGCTGAAGTTCTTGGTGTCGCTCATCGGCCCAGGTCCTTCCGCACCACCAGTCGGGTCGGACTCGCTCACGACGACCGAGTAGAAGCCGGGCTCCAGGGCGACCTCGAACGTGAAGGGCGCGAACGTGCTGGACTCGGTGGTCATCGCGAAGCCGTTGTCGACGACGTTGCCCTCGTCGTCGAATGCCTGCCAGTTGACCTGAGCTTCGAACGCCAGGGCCACGCCGCTGATCGTCACCGATCGACCGAGGACCGCTCCGTCTTGTGGATTGTCGATCTGCACGTGCTGCCAGACGTTGACCAGCGGAGCCCGTCCAATGGGATCGGACAGGTCGAGCTGACCCCACATCTGGCGCGGCGGCTTGCCGTCGACCAGGATCTGTACCGGGAGCCCGCCGTCCTCGCCCGCCACACTCGCTGCGGCAGTCACGGTGTAGACGAGTTGCTGAACCGAGATCTCGGCGATGTCGTTCCCGACGAAGGTGTAGTCGGTATGACCGGTCAGGTCGACCTCGATGACATCGTTCTTCACCTCGACGCCACGTAGTTGCGTGTCGGCCTGCCAATAGCTTTGATAATCCGGATCCTGAGCTTGTTCGGCAAGCATTGCGTTCACGGCGGCGGAGATCACGTCATCCGGGACCGGCGTGTTCTGGAACTCGCGGGCGAGCCGGAGTCCCTGAGTCGTCTCGGTCACGTAGTAGACGGGCACGTTCGCGTTTTCTGGCTGTGGATCTTCCGTCTCCGGTGGCGGGGCAACCGTTTCGGTCGAGGTTGGCGGGCCAGGCTGCTCGGTGACCGACGGGCTCGGGCTCTGCACCACCGTCGGCCGCGGCGACGATTCGGAACCCGTGGTGGTGGTGTCGTCGGACGAGTCGCCGAGGACGTACGCGCTCGCCGTGATCACCGCGACGGCAGTGACCGACGCAGCGGCCATGCCGAGCACGACAGGGCGCCGCCACAGCGGCGGCCGGGCAGTACGCCGGCGGATGTTCGACAGTGCATCGAGGCTCGGCAGCACATCGTCGGCCTCCGCATGCAGCGCCCGGCGTAGGAGGTCCTCGTCGCGGCGGAACCGGTCGTCGTCGATGCTCATGCCCATTGCTCCAAGGTTTCGCGCAGTGCGGCCATCCCACGCGACGCGTGGCTCTTGACGGCTCCCCGGCTGATCCTCATCGCCTCCGCGATCTCGGCTTCGGAGAGGTCGGCGTAATAGCGCAGGACCAGCGCCTCACGTTGGCGGGCCGGCAGCCGGCGCAGTGCCTCGACCACCGCGGTGCCGGCGACTCCACGCAGAGCCCCAACTTCGGCACTGGGCACGTCGAGTGGCCTGTCGTCAGGATGCCGGGCAGCGACCGACCGGCGGCGCTGGATCGAACGGGTGTTGTGGATGACCGACGTTCGCAGGTAGGCCGCGGCGCTGCCTGGATCCCGCAGTTTCCGCCATCGGCGGTGTAACGAAACGAACGCATCCTGGACCGCCTCCTCGGCGACGGATTGGTCACGTAGCAGCAGCGTTGCCAGCCGGACCAGGCCGGTGTAGTGGACCGTGAAGAGCTCGGTGACCATCTGGTCAGCTTCGCTGCTGAACGACGCGGTCCCGGCCCCTGTGCTCACCGCCAAGCCTCCATCCACCAACGCGGTCCCGCAGTGCGCGGGCGCGCCGACGGTGACAGGGCAAGCGACGGCCATGTCCCATGGACGCTCTGCACCCGGCAGTGGTTTACATCGTCACCGTAGATGCACCCTAGGGCGTTGCCGCGCCCGTACGATGCGGGGCGTGAACGACTCGCCGGACTGCCTGTTCTGCCGAATCGTCGCCGGTGAAGTACCGGCCACCATCCTGCGAGCCTCGGATCGGGTCATCGCCATCCGGGACGTGTCCCCGCAGGCTCCGACCCACGTTCTGGTGATCCCACGGGAGCATTATCCCGATGTCGGCGCACTGGCCGAGACGGACCCGGAGACTCTGGCCGAACTGGTCCGCGAGGCCAGCGCCATCGTAGAGGACGATGATCTCGATGCCTTCCGGCTGGTTTTCAACACCGGTTCCGGGGCTGGTCAATCGGTCTTTCACGTGCACGGACACGTGCTCGGAGGCCGGGTGCTGAAGTGGCCACCGGGCTGACCGTCAGGGTGGTGAACGTGATCGACGGGAGCGCGCGCCGGTAGCATTGACCATCTAACGCAGCCGAGACCGAAGGGTAGGCGCGAGCGGGCCGTCAGGCCGCCCATGGCCGAGACACACGGGGTCCCCCAACGGGCCCAGCACAAGATCGTTGTCCCATCGAGCGTGCCGATGGTGAGCCTGCTCGGCTCTGGTGATGAGCTGCTGCGGGTCATCGAGGAGTCATACCCGGACGTCGACGTGCTGGTCCGTGGCAACGAGATCACCATGACAGGTGAACCAGACGTAATCGCCGAAGCAGAACGCGCCCTGGACGAGTTGATCGCCGTCATCCGCACCGGGCAAGGCCTCACGCCCGAAGCGGTGGAGCGCACAGTGGCCATGCTGCGGGCGCGAACTGCCGAGCGGCCGGCCGATGTGCTGACGGCCAACATCCTGTCCAACCGTGGCCGCACAATCCGGGCGAAGACGCTGAACCAGAAGCGTTACGTCGATGCGATCGACCGGCATACGATCGTCTTCTCGATCGGGCCAGCCGGAACCGGCAAGACGTACCTGGCCGTCGCCAAGGCCGTCCAGGCGCTGCAGGACAAGCAGGTCACCCGGATCGTGCTCACCCGCCCGGCCGTCGAGGCGGGGGAGCGGCTGGGGTTCCTGCCGGGCACGCTGTCGGAGAAGATCGACCCCTATCTGCGCCCGCTCTACGATGCCCTGCACGACATGATGGATCCGGCGACGATTCCCCGGCTGATGACCGAAGGCACGATCGAGGTCGCGCCGTTGGCGTACATGCGTGGCCGGACCCTCAATGACGCATTCGTCATCCTCGACGAAGCGCAGAACACGTCGCCGGAGCAGATGAAGATGTTCCTGACCCGCCTGGGGTTCGGCTCGAAGATGGTGGTCACTGGCGATGTCACCCAGATCGACCTACCGACAGGTACGCACAGCGGCCTGAAGATCGTCGAAGGAATTCTTGACGGCCTCGACGACGTCCACTTCTCCCGGCTGTCCAGTCACGACGTCGTCCGACACCGACTGGTGTCGGAGATCGTCGATGCGTACTCCCGGTTCGACGCCGAGCAGAGCGCCGGGCGTCCGCCGAGTCGTGGTGGTGGACGCGAGCCGGGACGGGGCCAGCACCGCGAGGACCGTCGGCGGGGCTCCGGGGGACGATCGTGACCATTGAGGTCAACAACGAGACCGCGACCGACCTCGACGAGAAAGATCTCTCCGACCTGTGCCGATTCGTTCTCGACCGGATGCGCATTCATCCGCAGGCCGAGCTGGCGGTGCTCCTCGTCGATCCCGAGACCATGGCGCAGCTGCACGTGCAGTGGATGGATGAACCCGGCCCCACCGACGTCCTCTCGTTCCCGATGGACGAGCTGCGGCCGACACCGCAGGACGAGGACCCGGCCCCCGGGCTGCTCGGTGACGTCGTGCTGTGCCCTGACGTCGCGTACGAGCAAGCCCGGCACGCGGGTCACTCGTTCCAGGACGAACTGCGGCTGCTCACGACGCACGGCATCCTGCATCTGATCGGATACGACCACGGCGACCCGGTTCAGGAGAAGGAGATGTTCGGGCTGCAGGCGCAGTTGCTCGACGACTGGCGGGTCGGCAGGAAGACCAACCGGTGATGTCCGGCGCCGCCTGGATGCTAGTGGGCGCGGGCGTACTCGTCGTCCTGGCGGGCGTGCTCGCCATGGCTGACGCCGCGTTGGCCGCGTTCTCGAGAGCTCGGGCCGACAGCCTCGTGACCGCAGGCCGGCGCGGAGCGCGGCGGCTTCGTCGGCTGGTCGAGGATCCCGCTCCCGCACTCAACACGGCCCTGCTGCTGCGCCTTGGTGCGGAGATCGCTGCGGTCGTGCTGGTGGCGGTCGTCTGCCTTGACACATTCACCACCGACTGGCAGGCGGTGCTCGTAGCCACCGGTTCGATGCTGGTCGTGTCGTTCGTCGTGATCGGCGTCGCTCCCCGAACCTTGGGTCGACAGCACGCCGAAGGAGTGGCGCTTGCCCTTGCCGGACCGCTGCTCACGATCACGCGGGTGCTCGGCCCGCTGCAGCGGCTGTTGATCGTGATCGGCAACGCGCTCACTCCCGGTGAAGGCTTCCGCGAAGGACCCTTCGCCACCGAGGCCGAGCTGCGCGAATTGGTCGACCTGGCGGAGGCCGGTCGGGTCATCGAGTCGGGCGAGCGGAAGATGATCCACTCGGTGTTCGAGCTGGGCGACACCATCGTCCGTGAGGTGATGGTGCCCCGTACCGACATCGTCTTCATCGAGGCGAACAAGACACTGCGACACTTCCAGACACTGGCCTTGCGCAGCGGGTTCAGCCGAATACCCGTGGTGGGCGCCGGCGGGCTGGACGACATCGTCGGTATCGCGTACCTCAAGGACGTCGCTCGCCGGCTCTACGACAACCGCAATGCCGAGTCGGTCGAGCGCATCGAGTCGGTCATGCGTCCTGCCTTCTACGTGCCCGACTCCAAACCCGTGGATGACCTGCTGCGGGAGATGCAGGCACAGCGCACTCATGTGGCGGTGGTCGTCGACGAGTACGGCGGCACCGCTGGGCTGGTGACGATCGAGGACATCCTCGAGGAGATCGTCGGTGAGATCACCGACGAGTACGACACCGGCGAGGCGACCGTTCAGCGGCTGGAGGACGGCGCTGTCCGGGTCAGTTCGCGGCTGAACGTGGACGACCTCGGGGAGCTGTTCGGGATCGAGCTTTCCGACGATGACGTCGACAGCGTCGGGGGACTGATGGCCAAACACCTCGGCCGGGTCCCCATCCCCGGGGCGGAGGTCGAGATGGGCGGGCTCCGACTGGTCGCCGAGGGTCCGGCCGGCCGGCGCAACCAGGTAGCGACGATTCTCGTGACCAGGGTCGGCGCAGACGACGAGCCCAGCGCGAACCTCACCAGGGCGGTGGCGGAGCCGGGCCTTACCGAACGTCAGGAGCGTGCGTGAGCGAGTTCGACCCGGAGGACGCGAAGCTCGTGACCCTGGCCCGGGCCGCTCGCGCTCGGGTCGGAGCGGCCGAGGGCGCAGCAGTCCGCGACGTTGACGGGCGGATGTTCGCCGCCGTGACGGTGACGCTGCCGTCACTCTCCCTGTCAGCACTGGAGGCTGCGGTTGCAGCCGCCGTGTCGAGCGGCGCGGCTGAACTCGAGGCAGCCGCGGTCGTTACCGCCGCGCCGGACGGCGAACGCGCTGGGCTGGCCGCCGTACGCGACGTCGGCGGTCCAGCAACGCGGGTGCTCGTCGCCGGACCCGACGGCGGCGTCCGCCGCCAACTTCACGCGATCTTGTGACAGTGCCGCACCGGTCCGGTTTTGCCTGCCTGGTCGGGCGTCCCAACGCCGGCAAGTCCACCCTGGTCAACGCGCTGGTCGGGGACAAGGTCGCGATCACGTCGAGCAAGCCGCAGACGACCCGGCACGCCATCAGGGGCATCGTGCACCGGGCCGACGGCCAGCTCGTCCTGGTCGACACACCCGGCCTGCACCGCCCGCGGACCTTGTTGGGCCAGCGACTCAACGACATCGTGCGGACGACGTGGGCCGAAGTGGACGCCATCGGTCTCTGCCTTCCGGCTGACGAGGAAACGGGGCCGGGGGACCGGTTCATCGCAGCCGAACTTGGTCGGGTCACCGGCACGCCCAAGCTCGCGATCGTCACCAAGATTGATGTGGCGTCGCCGGATCAAGTCGCCGTACGGCTCACGGAGGCCGCTGAGCTCGGTAAGGAGGTCGGCCTCGAATGGGCGGAGATCGTGCCGGTGTCGGCGGTGACACAACAGAACGTCGACCTGCTCACCGACCTGCTGCTCGCCCGGATGCCGGTGGGTCCACCGCTGTACCCGGCAGGAGAGCTGACCGACGAGCCGGAGGAGACGCTGGTCGCAGAGCTGGTTCGGGAGGCGGCCCTGGAAGGCGTGCGGGACGAGCTGCCGCATTCCATCGCTGTCATTGTCGAGGAGATGATCCCGCGGCCGGACCGACCCGCTGATCGCCCGCTACTCGATGTGCACATCAACGTCTATGTCGAGCGGGAGAGCCAGAAGTCGATCGTGATCGGCCGTGGGGGCTCACGGCTGCGCGAGGTCGGAACGCGTGCACGCGGCCAGATCGAGCGGCTGCTGGGCACGCCCATTTACCTGAACCTGCACGTCAAGGTGGCAAAGGACTGGCAGCGCGATCCCAAACAGTTGCGCCGACTGGGGTTCTGATATGACCGCCTCGCCCAGCCCGCCAGATCTCGGATGATGAGAACGATCATCCAGCCTGCGGGCGGCCTTGGCCGTCTTCCACTAGGCTCTCGGCTCGTGCGGCAGGACGGACTCCTTCTTATCCGCCGCGGCGGGGCCAGCTAGGCCGGCTCCCTCGCCGCGGGGACCTGCGCTGCCGGTCGCGCCGGGCGAGTTCCGCGAGGAGAGCCAGCACGATGAGCGAACCCGTAGTACCCCAGTCGGTCATGCAACGCTGGCCGCCATCCCAGCAACCGTCCGGGATGGCGGTCCATCGGTACCGGCCGTTCCACGAGCAGATCGTCGTCGACCTGCCGGCCCGCACGTGGCCGACGCGCCGGATCCAAGCCGCTCCGCAGTGGTGCGCAGTCGACCTGCGCGACGGCAACCAGGCGCTGATCGACCCGATGAGCGCTGAGCGCAAGAAGCGCATGTTCGACCTGTTGGTCGCGATGGGCTACAAGCAGATCGAGGTCGGCTTCCCGTCGGCGTCGCGGACCGACTTCGACTTCGTCCGCCAGCTCATCGAGGGCGACCAGATCCCGGACGACGTCGTCATCCAGGTGCTGACCCAGTGCCGAGAACCGCTGATCGAGCGGACCTTCGAATCATTGCGGGGAGCCCGGGCGGCAGTCCTGCACTTCTACAACTCGACCTCGATCCTGCAGCGCCGGGTCGTCTTCGGCCTGGACCGGGACGGGATCGCCGACATCGCTACCAGCGCTGCGCGGGTGGCGCAGAAGTACGCGGAGAAGATCACCCCGGACACCGAGATCTACTGGGAGTACTCGCCGGAGTCGTATACCGGCACGGAGCTGGAGTTCGCGCTGGAGGTCTGTGCGGGCGTCATCGACGTCGTCGACCCGACGCCGGACCGCAAGATGATCGTCAACCTGCCGGCGACGGTCGAGATGGCAACGCCCAACGTCTACGCCGACTCGATCGAGTGGATGGATCGCAACCTGCCGCGGCGCGAGTCCGTGGTGCTGTCCCTTCATCCGCACAACGACCGGGGCACTGCGGTCGCGGCCGCCGAGCTCGGCATCCTCGCCGGGGCCGATCGGGTCGAAGGGTGCCTGTTCGGCAACGGGGAGCGCACCGGCAACGTCTGCCTCGTCACCCTGGGTTTGAACCTGTTCAGCCAGGGCATCGACCCGCAGATCGACTTCTCCGGAATCGACGAGATCCGGCGCACCGTCGAGTACTGCAACCAGCTGCCGGTTGGTGAGCGGCACCCGTATGGCGGTGACCTGGTCTTCACTGCGTTCTCGGGCAGCCACCAGGATGCGATCAAGAAGGGCTTCGAGGCCCTCGAGCGGGAGGCGAAACAGGCTGGGCTGGCCATCGAGGACGCCGGCTGGGAGGTGCCGTACCTGCCGGTCGATCCCATGGACATCGGCCGTTCGTACGAGGCGGTGATCCGGGTCAACTCGCAGTCCGGCAAGGGTGGCGTGGCCTACATCATGAAGGCCGAGCACCACATGGACCTGCCGCGCCGGCTGCAGATCGAGTTCTCCGGCGTGATCCAGTCGGTCACGGATGGCGAGGGCGGCGAGATCGAGCCGGCCCGGATGGGCGAGTTGTTCCGCGCGGAGTACCTCGACCGCGTGGCACCGCTGGCGCTCAACTCGGTGCACACCTCGTCGGCTGCCGGCGCCCGGGATGCCCTCGAGGTCGGCGTGTACGTCGACGGCGAGCACCGCGTCCTCAGCGGCTCCGGCAACGGCCCGATCGACGCCTTCGTCAACTCCCTTGACGCCGTCGGCTACGAGGCCCGAGTTCTCGACTATGCGGAGCACGCGATGTCGGCCGGTACCGACGCCAGTGCTGCGGCGTACGTCGAGTGCGCCATCGGCGGCGACACCTATTGGGGCGTCGGCATCGACTCCAACATCCTGACCGCCTCGCTCAAGGCCGTCGTCAGCGCGGTCAACCGGGCGGCGGCCGGTTGAGCTTCCAGCGCTTCGCGGTCACCCTCCACTCGCCGGAATGACCACGTTCACCACCCATACCTATACATCACGAGGCATGCAGGCCTGGTGATGTACGTATTCGCCTGGTGATGGGTGTGTGCGGCTGGTTGCGAGCACGTCCGCGCAGCCGCTAATGAGCCGACGTGAAGTCGAGGAAGGTGTCCGGTTCGGGGTCGGCTTCGGCCGACATGCCGGGTGGGGCCGGCTTAGGTCGGCGGGGTTCCCGGACGCCAGCGCCACCAGCGCCCGGCGAATGACCGCCAGGCGGGTCGCCGAACGGTCTGTCGTCGGGGAACTCGCTCAGGTCGTCAGGCGACCGGGTGCGGGTACCCCACGGGATCCGATGCCCCCGCCGCCGTCGCCTGGCCATGCGACCAGTGGACGCCCGGGTTCGCCGCGGGTCAAGTCCCCAGTGTGTCGGTGTTCGCCCGGAGCGCAACAATGGCACTGTGCGGAAACCTGGCTGTGAACCGGAGCCGACGTGAGTGGGCTGGCCGCGCTGTTGGCCGGTCGGCGCTCGCCGGGCGTCTACGTGTGGAAGTCGAACGCGGCGGGCGCAGACGTCGCGCATGCGGCGGAGAAGGCGCGGTGGACGCCATTCGTCGTAGATGGACGCAGCGCTGCGACCAAAGGCGCCTTCCTCCACACGGTCGCGACGGCGTGCGCTTTCCCGACCTGGTTCGGTCATAACTGGGATGCGCTTGCCGACTGCCTCGCCGACCTGTCTTGGGCGCCGGCGGAACGCGGCTACCTGGTGGTCTACGACGGATGGGGCATGCTTGCGTGGACCGAACCGCAGAGCTGGCATTCGCTCCGGTCGGTGTTCAGCGAGGCGTGTTCACGGTGGGCCGGCACACCCACGCCAATGGCGGTTCTGCTTCGCGGCCCTGGTCCGGCCGACGACTTGCCTGAACTCAGCTGACCACCCCACCGCCGCGCAACCCTGCTGTCACGGTGTTGCCGCGATCAGCCGACCGACGCCGGTCCCGAGCTCACGGTCGGCGAAGTCCCAGAACGCCACCGCCCGCGTGCCGACCGACCGACCTTCCGGTGTCACCTCCACGTTGAACGTGCAGCGCACGAAGGCACCGTTGCCAACAGGTCCCGTTGTCAGTGTTCCGGCAACCGGATCTCCGTCGAGTGCCCATCGCCAGGTCCCGTCGGCGAAGGCGAGAGGAACGTCGAGGCGCGACTCCTCGGCAGTACCCGAGACCACCCGCCAAGTGCCACCGAAGCGGTGTGCGTCAGCCGCGGCGACGAGATCGGCCTCGAACTCGGCGGGATCGTATCCGAGGTCGAGGTCGCCGACCAGCGCGTCCATCAGCAGCTGGACCGGCAGGTCGGGCAGCCCACGTGCCACCGCAATGAGCCCGGCGCCCATTCTCGGGTTGAGCTCCGTTGGGAGGAAGCGATCCCCCACGACCACTCCGTCCACGGTAAAGGCGCCGCGGAACTCGACGTCGGCGCGCAGCGCCGCGCCGACGCGACGAGCGACTTCGCGCATCCGCGAACGCACTGCCGACGGTGGGTCGTAGAAGGTCGCGCAGCCTGCGTAGAAGAGCCCCCGTTGGCCGTCGTCGTGGTGACGCCGCAGCGTCACCATCTCGACCGGGCGGACTGCTGCGAGGTGATCGGGAAACACGATTCCGTGGATGCTGCACGGCACACCGTCGAGAAAGGGCATCACCCGGACGCGGTCGCAGTGCATAGCGAAGTACTGCACGGCCTGTTCTGCGTCCACAGGCGTGAGAACCCAGCGAACGAATTCGGCACCGCCGTTGAAGCCCTCCCTGGCGTCGCCGGACCAAACAGAACCCGTCGAGCTGCCTACCCGAGCCGCCGCGTCGAGAAGGTCAGCACGTTCGGCCGGCACGACGATGGATGGAGCGCGTTCGACTCCGATTCGATCCCACAGCTCGTCGACGCGGGTTTTGTCCTCTAGTGCCACCCACTCGGGTCGCCGGTAGGCGAGAAGGGTGCGGCCATCGAGTTCCGCGGCAGTGCCGAGGAAGTCACCCAGGACCAACGCCTCCCGACGCGGGTCGAAGCGGCGAACGGCGTCAATGACTTCGGCGGGCGGCGCATGCAGCCGGGCGAGACCGGTGCGGATTCTCGCCATTGTCGAGTCGGTCTCAGGAGCGGGTAAGGCCACCACCGTGGCGTGAGCCGGGTCGGGGAGTGGACCTGCGCCCAGCTCTTGGGTGCCGATGACCAGCACGTCGGCAGCGCCGAGGCTGCGCACCAGCGGCACCGTGGACGTCCAGCCCACGGCAACACCACCCGCCAGGATGACGTGTCGTCCCTCGAACACCGGCCGCAGCAAATCGCGGTAGCGGGCACCATCCACACGTGGCACCGTACGGCGCCGGTAGCACCAAATGAGCGGGCATCCCAGCCGCGCCGAAGGTCGGGCCAAGGTGAGGCGCGAGAGACAATGCTCGGGTGAGCCTCTACCGGGACGAGGGCGTGGTGCTGCGCACTCAGAAGCTGGGCGAGGCCGACCGGATCGTGACGCTGCTCACGCGTGAGCACGGCCGGGTGCGCGCCGTCGCGAAGGGCGTCCGCCGCACGACCAGCCGGTTCGGGGCCCGGCTGGAGCCGTTCATGCACGTCGACCTCCAGCTTGCGACCGGCCGCTCGCTGGACGTGGTCACCCAGGCCGAGACCATCGCACCGTTCGGGCTGGCGATCACCGGCGACTATGCCCGCTACACAGTGGCAACGGTGATCCTCGAGACGGCCGAGCGGCTGGCGGCCGAGGAGCGGGAGCCGGCACTGCAGCACTACCTCCTGTTGGTCGGTGCGCTGCGCTCGATCGCGGAGCAGGCGCACGAGCCGGGACTGGTTCTCGACGCCTATCTGCTGCGCGGGCTGGCGGTGGCCGGGTTCGCACCGAGCTTCGCTGACTGCGCGCGGTGCGGTGGCACAGGTCCCCACCGCTTCTTCTCAGTTCCTGCCGGCGGCATGGTCTGCGATGGGTGCCGGCCATCGGGCACGGTTGCGCCGAAGGCGGCGACGGTCGCTCTGCTCGCGGCCCTGCTCACCGGCGACTGGGCGGCCGCGGACGCCAGCGGTCCATCGACCCGCCGGGAGGCCAGCGGTCTCGTGGCCGCCTTCCTGCAGTGGCACCTGGAGCGCGGGTTGCGGTCTCTGCCGCTGGTGGAGCGGGTGTGAGCAGAACCTTCGTCCCGCCGACGCCGCACGCGGCCGGCGTCAAACCTCCTGACCTGCCTCGGGAGTTGATCCCGCGGCACGTTGCGGTCGTCATGGACGGCAACGGGCGGTGGGCGAGACAGCGCGGGCTGCCCCGGACGAAAGGGCATGAGGCCGGCGAGGCAGCACTGCTGGACGTGATCCACGGGGCTGTGGAGATGGGAATCGGCTGCCTGTCGGCATACGCGTTCTCCACGGAGAACTGGAAGCGCTCACCGGAAGAGGTGCGCTTTCTGATGGGCTTCAACCGTCAGGTCATCCATCGCCGCCGGGATGAGCTCGATGCGCTCGGGGTCCGGGTGCGGTGGGCCGGCCGGCGCCGACGGCTGTGGAAGAGCGTGATCGACGAGCTCGAGGACGCCGAGCGTCGGACCCGCCACAACGACGTGCTGACACTGCAGTTCTGCGTCAACTATGGCGGCCGGTCCGAGATCGCCGACGCGGCGGCCTCGCTCGCGGCCGATGTCATCGCGGGGCGCGTCCGGCCGGCCAAAGTCGACGAGCGCACCCTGGCGCGTTACCTGTACAACCCCGATCTCCCGGAGGTCGACCTTTTCGTGCGGTCCTCGGGCGAGCAGCGAACGTCGAACTTCCTGCCCTGGCAGGCCGCCTACGCCGAGCTCGTCTTCCTCGACACTCTCTGGCCGGACTTCGATCGGCGTGATCTCTGGCGCGCCGTGGAGGCGTATGCGAGGCGGGACCGTCGCTACGGCGGCGCACAGTGACCACGACCAGGGTGGTGCGGTGGCGGGACTGGACAGGTGCCGGCATCGAACACCTTGTCCTCAGCGAGGACGACGACGGGATCGTCGCCGAGTCCGCGCTGCTCGGCACCACGGAGTCCGGCACGGTGTTCGCGGTGCGCTACCGGATCGGCTGCGACGCCAACTGGCGAGTCCGGGAGCTCGGGATCTCCATAGTGGGTGATGCCCGCAGGTTCGAGCTGGTCGGCGACGGCACCGGCACCTGGAGGAACGACGCCGGTATGCCGATGCCAGAGTTCGCCGGCGCCATCGATGTCGACCTTGCCGTTACGCCGTTCACCAACACGTTGCCGATCAGGCGGCTCGGGCTCGCGGTCGGCGCCTCGGCGCACATCATCGTCGTCTACGTCACCTTCCCGGACCTCGCGGTGAGTGCCGACCCGCAGCGCTACACCCGGCTGGCCGAGCGCACGTACCGGTTCGAGTCCCTCGACGGCGGCTTCGTGCGAGACATCGAGATCGACGAACACGGTTTGGTTGTCACGTACCCGGGTCTTTTCCGCCGCGATCTGTGAATTCACTCGGGTTGGGAGCCCGACGCGACGTGACGAATACCGGGGCGTCAGTGCTCGTCGTAATGCCGTTCGTGGCGGGCGTGCAGATGGCCCTCGTGCAGGTAGTCGACGTGGTCCTCGTGCGGTACCGCCGGGTGCCCGCAGGTCTCGTCGTGCTCATGCACATGCTGCTCCGCAGTAACGTGCTCGCCGGCGAGGCGTTCCTCGGCCTCCTGCCCGGGTACCGATACCTGACGTCTTCGCCGTACGTATGTCCCGAGCGGCCAGGCGACCAGGAAGCCGCCGAGCGCGATGACCACGATGGCCGCGCCCGGCGCCACGTCGACGTAGTACGAGAACATGATCCCGGCAAGGGACGGTGCCACTCCAAGTGCGAGAGCGAGCAGCAAAGTCGTGTGGAAGCCGCGGGTCAGTTGCTGAGCGGTTGCGACGGGGACGACCATGAGCGCACTCACCAGGAGGAGCCCGACCGTTCGCATCGCCATGGTCACGGTGACAGCGGCCATGACTGCGATGAGCAGGTTGTAGGCGCGTACAGGTAGCCCCGTCACGCGTGCGAACTCCTCGTCCTGGCAGACAGCGAACAGCTGCGGGCGCAACCCAATAGCGAGAACGAGGACGATGCCCGCCAGGACGCCGATAACCCACAGGTCGGCTGGCGACACCGTCGTAACGGAGCCGAACAAGTACGAGGTCAAGGTAGCGGCGCTACTTCCCGCCAGACCGACCAGCAAGACGCCGCCGGCAATGCCGCCGTAGAAGAGCATGGCCAGGGCGACGTCGGCCGACGCGCGCCGGCGTTCGCGGAGCAGCTCGATGGCGACCGCTCCGGCCGTCGCCACGATGACGGCGGTCCACACCGGTGCCCACCCGGTGAGCAGGCCCAGCGCCACGCCAGTGAGAGCGACGTGACCGATGCCGTCGCCCATCAGCGCGAGCCGCCGCTGCACGAGATATGTGCCCACAGCCGGTGCCGCAAGTCCGGTGAGAACAGCCGCGAGCAGGGCCCGTTGCATGAATTCCAGGGAGAGCAGGCTCATCCGAACCACCGCGTGTCCGGTTCGGTGTCATGCGCGTGCTCGTGCGGCATACCGGCGACTGTTGACGGCACCGGCAGCGGGCCGTCCTGAACGACTCGGCCGGCATCAAGAACCACACCGCGGTCGACCAAGGATGCCAGCGGTCCGAGTTCATGCAGAACGAGCAGGACTGACCGTCCGGACCCGACGAACAGCCGCAAGGCATGCGCAAATGCCTCCTGGCTGCGCCGGTCGATCCCGGCGTTGGGCTCGTCGAGAACGAGCAGGTCGGGGTCGGCGGCGGCGGCCCTGGCGATGAGCACCCGCTGCTGCTGACCGCCTGACAACTCCACGACGCTGTCGTCGGACCGGTCGGTCAGGCCGACCAGGTCCAACGCGCGGTCGACCGCGGCACGATCTTCAGCGCTCGCCGGACGGAACGGCCGGCGCTGCGCAAGTCGCCCGGCGGCCACCACCTCCCGGACGGTCGCAGGCACACCGCTCGACGCCGTCGTCCGCTGCGGGACATAGCCCACGCGGTGCCAGTCGCGGAAGTCGTCGACCGGAGTGTCGAAGAGCCGGACAGTTCCCGCTTGGACCGGCACCAGGCCGATCGCCGCACGAACCAGGGTGGACTTGCCCGAACCGTTGGGCCCAAGCAGTGTCACCACCTCGCCTGCCCGGACGAGGAGGTCGACGCCATCCAGGACCGGTCGTTCACCGAGCGTGACCGTCACGTCGTCCACGTCCACGACGGCAGTGGTCACATGCAACCGTTTGCCTTTCTCAGCGCTCCGAGGTTGGCTCGCATGAGCGTCAGATAATCCTCGCCTTCGGTGTCCTCGGTCAGTCCTTCGATCGGGTCGAGTATCGCGGTGGTCGTCCCGAGATCCGCGGCCAGCGTATCCGCGACTTCGGGGCTGACCAGGCGCTCGGTAAACACCGTGGTGACGTTCCCGTTCTTTATCACGTCCTGGACCTCCCGTAGCCGAGCTGGGGACACCTCGGCCTCTCCTTCGGGGCCGGAGATGCCGACGAAGTCCAGGCCGAAGCGGTCGCCCAGGTAGCCAAACGCCTCATGCGTGGTCACGACGACCTGGCGCTCGCAATTCGCGAGACCCGCCCGGAACTCCTCGTCGAGAGCCGTGAGCTCGCCTACCAGCTCGTCGGCCCGGCCCTGGATTGCGTCGGCCTTCGCTGGCACAACGTCCCCAAGGGCATCTGCGACTTCTTGGGTGATCGCGGCGAATCGGGTCGGGTCGAGCCAGACGTGCGGATCGCCGGTCAGGTCGTCCTGCGATACAACCTCGGTGATATCCAGTTCGGTGCCTGAGGCGTTCTGCTCGACGGCGTCATCGACTGCCGGCTGGAAGCCTTTCTGGTAGACGACGAGATCCGCGCTCGCAATGTCGTTCACCTGCCGTGGCGTGAGCTCGAGATCATGCGACTCGACACCCGGCGGCGTCAGGTCCACGACCTGAACGTCGGGGCCGCCGACCCGCTCGGCGGCGAATGCGAGCGGGTAGAACGACGCCACTACCGTGGGAACTTCGTCGGTGGAGGTAGCGGTGGACCCACATCCCGAGGTGGATGTGCCCGTCGCGATCGCAACGGCCAGAGCGGCGATCCACGCCCTAACCATCATGAGAGCCATTCTCAACAACGCGCAGGAGTGCGTCAACTGTCGGCCGTTGAGCGCGTTACAAGACGCCCACCGCTCGGGCGATGGTTGTGGCTATGAGGAGGACGAGGACCGCCGACCGGGTCGCCTTGCCTCGGCCGTCCAGGGCAGGCCAGGCCAGCACGAGCAGCCACGCAATGAATAACGTGACCAGGCCCAGCAGCAAGGGTCCCCACGGCGAGGGCGCCATCAGGCCGCCGAGCAGCGCGGCCGCTGCTCCCAGTCCAACGAGCCAGCGTGGCGCCTGGGTCAATGTCGTCAACGCTCGCGAGCTGGCCCGCTCAATAGCACTGCGCATTCCGCCCGCGGCCGCTGGAGGTGCAGGCTCTCGACGCCGCGGTGTAGTCGGCTTGGGATTACGTGTCCTGGCTGTCGGGGCGCTTGGCCGTCGGTTTGCCGTGCGGCGCCGACGGGGACGGTTGGTGGACACGGTGCTCCTCGCGCGATCGAAGGTCGTACGGTGAGACGCCACCATGGTCCCGCACCCGCGAGGAGCGCAATGCTGGTCGTGACCCGCTACCGAGTCGATCCGAGCGAAGCGACGGCGTTTCTGCCCAGGGCGCAGTCGGTATTGGCAGTTCTCTCGACGTGCGCCGGCTGGCGGACCGGCCACGTGGGGCGTGCCGTCGACGACCCGACGCTCTGGGTCGTGACAGCCGAGTGGGACGGCGTCGGGTCGTACCGGCGCGCACTGTCGGCAGCCGAGGTCAAGATGGCCGTAATGCCGTTGCTCGCTACGGCGCTCGACGAGCCGACCGCGTTCGAACTGCTGACCGATGGCGCGGGCGTCGGCTCCGCACTGGCAGCTGACGCCGACGTCGTCGGCGTCGGTGAGGCAGCCGCTCCAACCGTCGCGACCGACTTCGACCGCCGATGACGCACGGTCAGCATGCCGGCGAGGCCGGGCTGCCCTCCGCACCGACGGTGCGGAGGACCATCGTCGTGATCCTGCTGCCGCTGATCCTCGCCACGATCGTCGGGATGGTCCTGCTCTGGCCCGAAGGAGACCGACCGCGGATCGAAGCGGCCCAGCGAGCCGACGCGACCATCCTCGACATCCAGGAATGTCCGGCGCCCGCTGACCCCGAGTCCGGTGAGGCGTGCCTAGAAGCGACCGTGCGGATCGACTCGGGGCCGGACCAGGGCATCGACGTCGTGATACCGCTGCCGTTCGGCGAAGCGGCGCCAGTGTTCCAGGTTGGCGACGCCGTCGTCATCGGTGCGGCGGCGGATCAGCCGATCGAGAGTCGCTACGAGCTGATAGACCAGCAGCGGGCGTGGCCGCTGCTTGCGCTCGCCGTCACATTTGCGCTGGCTGTTATCGCGCTGTCGCGGTGGCGTGGGCTTCTCGCGCTCGCCAGCCTCGCGTTGTCCGTTGTGATCCTCATCGTGTTCGTGTTGCCCGCGCTGCTCGATGGTCAACCGCCGCTCGCGGTCGCCGTTGTCGGGGCGTCGGCGATCATGATCTGTACGCTGTATCTGTCCCACGGTGTCTCGCTGCGGACGTCTGTATCGCTGCTAGGGACATTGATCAGCTTGAGCCTGACCGGCCTGCTCGGTCTGTTGTTCACCAACGCCGGCCGGTTCACCGGCCTGGCCGACGACTCCGCTCCCTTCCTGGCCATATTGGGGGAGAGCATCGACCTGCGGGGCTTGCTACTCGCGGGGCTGGTGATCGGCGCTCTCGGTGTGCTCGACGACGTCACGGTGACGCAGACCGCGGCCGTCTGGGAGCTTGCCCACGCCGACCCAGCGGCATCGCGGCGGACGTTGTTCTCCGCCGGACTCCGGATCGGCCGCGAGCACGTCTCGGCAGCCGTGAACACCTTGGTGCTTGCCTACGCCGGTGCGTCGCTGACATTGCTGCTGCTCTTTGCCGGGTCCGGACAGGGCCCGCTCGACACGGTGACGACGGAGTTGGTGGCCCAGGAAGTCGTGCGCGCTCTCGTCGGCGGGCTGGGCATCGTCGCGGCCGTCCCGGTGACGACGATGGTGGCAGCTCTGGTTGTCCGTGAGCGGCCCCGGGCCCCACGGCTCCGCCGCGCACACGCAGCCGCCCACGTCCCGGTCCCGTGATCAAGTCGACTGCGCGCCTGCCGAGGCAGGCAAGCTCGACATGATCATCTGGCGGCTGGGTACTCTGGTGCGTCCGCCCGACCTCGCCGACCGCCAGCCGGATGGAGTGACCACCCCGTGGCCGCCGACCACAGCATCGACTCGATCGTCTCGCTCGCCAAGCGCCGCGGTTTCGTCTACCCGACCGGAGAGATCTACGGCGGTACAAGGTCCGCCTGGGACTACGGCCCGCTGGGTGTCGAGCTCAAGGAAAACATCCGGCGACAGTGGTGGCGCTCGACGGTGCAGATGCGTGAAGACGTCGTCGGCATCGACAGCGCGGTCATCCTCCCGCGCGAGGTGTGGGTGGCCTCCGGTCACGTCGACGCGTTCGTCGACCCGCTCACCGAGTGCCACAACTGTCATCACCGGTTCCGCGCCGACCAGCTCGAGGAGGCCTACGAAGCCAAACACGGGCACCTGCCGAAGAACGGCCTCGAGGACATCAACTGCCCCGACTGTGGCGTCAAAGGCAAGTTCACCGAACCGAGGATGTTCAACGGCCTGCTCAAGACGTATCTCGGCCCGGTGGAGTCAGACGAGGGGCTGCACTATCTCCGCCCGGAGACCGCCCAGGGGATCTTTACCAACTTCCTGTCGGTCATGAACTCCTCCCGCCGCAAGCCGCCGTTCGGCATCGCCCAGGTGGGTAAGGGCTTCCGCAACGAGATCACGCCGGGCAACTTCATCTTCCGTACCCGCGAGTTCGAGATGATGGAACTCGAGTACTTCGTCGAGCCCGGCACCGACGAGGAATGGCACGAGTACTGGCTGAAGGAGCGCTTCGACTGGTACGTCGGTCTCGGCATCAAGCCCGAGAACCTGCGGTACTTCGAGCACCCCAAGGAGAAGCTCTCGCATTACTCCAAGCGCACCGTTGACCTCGAATACCGCTTCGGCTTCGGCGGCACCGAGTTCTCCGAGCTGGAAGGCATCGCCAACCGCACCGACTTCGACCTGACCACGCACAGCAAGCACGCGGGTGTCGACCTGACGTACTTCGACCAGGACAAGGGTGAGCGCTGGACGCCATACGTCATCGAGCCAGCGGCCGGTCTCACCCGGTCGGTATTGGCGTTCCTTCTCGACGCCTACGACATGGACGAGGCGCCGAACACCAAAGGTGGAGTGGACAAGCGAAGCGTGCTGCGATTCGACGTCCGGCTCGCGCCGGTGAAGGTCGCAGTGCTGCCGTTGTCGCGGCACGCCGACCTCTCACCGAAAGCAAGAGATCTCGCAGCGCGGCTGCGCTCCCGGTGGAACGTCGAGTTCGACGACGCCGGTGCGATCGGCCGTCGGTACCGGCGGCAGGACGAGATCGGCACGCCGTACTGCGCGACCGTCGACTTCGACACTCTGGATGACGACGCCGTGACGGTCCGCGAACGCGACTCGATGCGTCAGGATCGCATCGGCATCGACCGGGTCGAGCGTTACCTCGGCGAGCAGCTCCCTGCCTGTTGACCCGACCTCCGCGTTTCGCGGATGACCTCCGCGGGGCAAGAGGTGGTCAACAGTCACGGCTGGAGCGCCGTGGCCTCCCCTGAGAGGACAACGAGAATGCTCCGCACAGCGACCCGCTATTCCGCCGCGACGGTCGTGCTCGTGATCACCGGCATTATCGCCGCCTTCATCGCGCTGGCGATGATCCTGCTGCTCGCAGGCGCAAACCAGGACAACATGATCGTCAATGCGATCATCACGGTCGGCGACTTCTTGACGACGCCGTTCCAGGGCATGTTCCCGCAGAACAACGCCGAGCGCGAAATCGTGGTCAATTGGGGCATCGGCCTGTTGGTGTATCTCGCCATCGGGGCCCTGATCGCGCGCATTGTCCGCTGAGTCAGTACTCCCGCGAGCCGGGTCAGGCCCACGGGGTCACGGGCGGCCACGCGGCGGTGTGGCGTCGTCCCGTCGTCACGACCAGGAACTCGGCCGAGACAATTGACAAGATGGCCAGATGTCCCTGTCGACGTTGACCCGGCCGCTGCGGCTTGGTCCCATCGACGTGGTGCCACCGGTGGTGCTGGCACCGATGGCCGGAATCACCAATGCGGCATTCCGGCGGCTGTGCGCGGAGCAAGGTGCCGGACTGTACGTCAGCGAAATGATCACATCCCGGGGTGTGGTCGAACGTGACGAGATGACCCTGTCCATGCTCGCGTTCGATCCGACCGAGACGGTTCGCTCGGTGCAGCTCTATGGCGTCGACCCGCACTACGTAGGCGAGGCCGTGCGGATCCTGGCCGGCGAGCATGCGGTGGCACATGTCGACCTGAACTTTGGCTGCCCAGTTCCGAAGGTCACCCGCCGGGGCGGCGGCGCCGCGTTGCCGTTCAAACGCGGACTCCTCGACCGAATCCTTCGGGCCGCGGTGACCGCAGCGGCTCCGCACGGGATCCCCGTGACGATGAAGACGCGGAAGGGGATCGACGAGCAAAACCTCACCTACCTTGACGCCGGCCGGATCGCGCAGGACGCCGGCTGCGCGGCGATTGCGCTACACGGACGCACGGCGGCGCAGCACTACTCCGGCGCCGCGGACTGGGGGTCGATCGCCCGGCTGAAAGGGCACGTCGAGATTCCCGTCCTCGGCAACGGCGACATCTGGGAGGCCGCCGACGCACTGCGGTTGATAGAGCGCACCGGAGCGGACGGAGTTGTCGTCGGTCGCGGCTGTCTCGGTCGGCCCTGGCTGTTCCGCGATCTGGCGGCTGCGTTTGCCGGGCTGCCCGCGCCGGCTCTGCCGTCATCGGGCGAGGTTGCTGCCATGATCCGCCGGCACGCGGAACTGCTGGCTGACTTGCTGGGGGAGGACCGCGGGCTGCGCGACATGCGCAAACACATGGCGTGGTACCTCAAGGGATTCGCGGTCGGGCCGGAGGTCCGGGCGCCGCTCGGCATGGTGTCGACTCTGGCGGAGCTCGACGCGCTGCTGGCCCGGCTCGACCCGGCTCAGCCCTTCCCGATCACCGAGATCGGCACACCTCGAGGCCGACAGGGCAGCCCGCGCGCTGTCGTGCTGCCCCACGGTTGGCTCGACGACGCCGACGGCGCCACGGTCAGTCTGGCCAACGCGGAACTCGGCATATCCGGCGGCTGACAGTCACAGCACGGAACGGGGAGCAGGCGTCAAGCGGCGACCGGCTAGGCTCCGGCCAGATCGCACGCTCACGGAGGGCCGACCTGTGCCGCAGTACGTCTTCGACTTCTCGCAAGGCAGCAAAGACAAAAAGGACCTGCTCGGTGGTAAGGGAGCCAACCTTGCCGAGATGACGAACTTGGGGCTGCCGGTCCCCCCCGGGTTCACGATCACCACCGAAGCGTGCCGGCACTATCTGGCGGCCGGCAGCGAGCCTGAAAGCCTGGCCGGTGAGGTCGAAAGTCACCTGGCTGCCTTGGAAGAACGCATGGGCAAGCGACTGGGAGATCCCCAGGATCCGCTGCTGGTCTCTGTCCGATCCGGTGCGAAGTTCTCCATGCCGGGGATGATGGACACCGTCCTCAACGTCGGGCTCACCGACGAGTCGGTCGAGGGCCTCGCGTCCATTGCCGGCGACGATCGATTCGCCTGGGACTCCTATCGACGGCTACTGCAGATGTTCGGCAAGACCGTGCTGGGCATCGACGGCGACCGCTTCGAGGAGCGGCTCGACCAGGCGAAGCAGGCCAAGGGCGTCGAATCCGACGTCGATCTCGACGTCGATGACCTGCGGAAACTGGTGGACGAGTTCAATCAGGTCGTCCGCAATGAGTCGGGCCGGGACTTCCCGCAGAACCCGCGAGAGCAACTCGACCTCGCTGTGCGCGCAGTGTTCGACTCGTGGAACACGGAGCGGGCCAGGCTTTACCGCCGGCAGGAGCGGATTCCTGAGGACCTCGGGACCGCGGTCAACATCGTCGCGATGGTGTTCGGGAACATGGGTCCCGACTCCGGCACCGGTGTGGCGTTCACCAGGGACCCAGCGACCGGCCAGCAGGGCGTGTACGGCGACTACCTGCCGAACGCCCAGGGTGAGGATGTCGTGGCAGGGATCCGGAACACCCTCTCTTTGGCCGAGCTCGAGCAGTTGGACAAGATCTCCTACGACCAGCTCTTGGAGATCATGTCGACGCTGGAGCGGCACTACCAGGACCTCTGCGACATCGAGTTCACGATCGAGCGCGGCAAGCTGTGGATGCTGCAGACCCGCGTCGGCAAGCGCACCGCCGCTGCGGCGTTCCGCATTGCCGGGGAACTCGTCGACGAGGGGCTCATCGACGAGGACGAGGCACTGTCGCGGGTCACGGGCGACCAGCTCGCCATGTTGCTGTTCCCGCAGTTCGACCCGCAGGCCCCGCGCGAGCTGATCGGCAAAGGCATGGCCGCGAGTCCTGGCGCCGCTGTCGGCAAGGCCGTCTTTGACTCGCAACGGGCCGCCGACTGGGCCGACCGGGGTGAGATCGTCATCCTGGTCCGCCGGGAGACCAACCCCGACGACCTGCGGGGAATGGTCGCTGCCAAGGGCATCCTGACCTCCCGTGGTGGCAAGACCAGTCATGCGGCCGTAGTTGCCCGTGGCATGGGTCGCACCTGTGTCGTCGGTGCTGAAGCCCTGCGCGTCGACCACGCCGCGCGCGAGTTCACCACGGGCGACGGCGTCCGGGT
The DNA here is from genome assembly GCA_035697245.1 of Jiangellaceae bacterium. Taxonomy (GTDB): domain Bacteria; phylum Actinomycetota; class Actinomycetes; order Jiangellales; family Jiangellaceae; genus JACVRX01. The sequence continues at coordinate 17,367 of DASSDH010000150.1, read as the reverse complement.
GAGCGAAGGCGACGTCATCTCCATCGATGGCGGAACGGGCGAGGTGTTCCTCGGCGAGGTGCCTGTCGTCCCGAGCGCAGTTGTCGGAGCACTGCAGGGCAACGAACCACAAGGCCTGTCCGAGATCGAAGCGGAGGTCGTGAGTGCCGTCCAGCGGCTGATGACCCGCGCGGACGAGCGGCGTCGGCTCGGCGTCCGGGCCAACGCCGATACCCCCGAAGATGCACAGCGTGCCCGCGTCCTCGGTGCCAAGGGGATCGGCCTGTGCCGCACCGAGCACATGTTCCTCGGCGACCGCCGGAAGATCGTCGAGCGGGTGATTCTCGCGCAGACGGACGACGAGCGTAGCCGCGCGCTGGCCGAACTGTTGCCGCCTCAACGGCAGGACTTCACCGAGATCCTTGAGGCGATGGACGGCTATCCGGTGACCATCCGGCTGCTGGACCCGCCGTTGCACGAGTTCCTGCCCGATTACACCGAGCTCTCTGTCCAGGTGGCTGTTGGCGAGGCTACCGGCGAGCCGGACAAGGAGGCCGCGGCGCTGTTGTCCGAGGTGCAGCGGCTGCACGAGCAGAACCCGATGCTCGGGATGCGCGGGGTTCGGCTCGGGCTCGTCGTGCCGGGACTGTTCTCGCTACAGGTGCGGGCCATCGCCGAAGCGGCAGCGACCCTGCTGAAACGCGGGCTGGATCCGCAGCCGGAGATCATGGTGCCGCTCGTAGCAGCAGTGCAGGAGCTGGAATCCATCCGTGAGATGGCCGTGGCGACCGTCGCGGAGGTCGCCGCAGATTCAGGAGTCGATCTGTCGTTCCTCATCGGCACCATGATCGAGCTGCCGCGGGCGTGTGTCACCGCGGGCCAGATCGCGGAGGCAGCCGACTTCTTCTCCTTCGGAACCAACGACCTCACCCAGACGACGTGGGGCTTCTCCCGCGACGACGTCGAGGCGTCCTTCTTCACCGAATACCTGGAGAACGGCATCTTCGGGGTGAGCCCGTTCGAGTCGCTCGACGTCGATGGTGTCGGCGCGCTGGTGTCGACGGCGGTCGAGCAGGGCCGCAAGGCACGGCCGGAACTCAAGCTCGGCATCTGCGGCGAGCACGGCGGTGACCCGGATTCGATCCACTTCTTCGAGTCCGTCGGGCTGGACTACGTGTCGTGCTCCCCGTTCCGGGTTCCGATCGCCCGTCTGGAGGCTGGGCGTGCCTCCGTCCACGCGGGCCGGGCTGGAGGCAGCGACAGCCGCTGACTGCGGCCGATCTTGCGCGGTTCGGCCGTTCGAATCGCCGTAATCGGCGCAAGATCGCGGAAACGATGCGTGATGAGCGGCTACCAGGACAGCGACCGCGACCGGTGGGCGCCCGAGCCGCCGAAGCGGTCGGAGCGGACGGCCTTCGAACGTGACCGCGCCCGGGTCGTCCACTCCGCATCGCTCCGTCGGCTGGCCGCCAAGACCCAGGTGGTCGCGCCCGGAACGGACGATTTCGTCCGCAACCGGCTGACCCATTCACTGGAGGTGGCGCAGGTCGGCCGGGAGCTGGGCAAGGCGCTCGGCTGCGACCCCGACGTTGTCGACACCGCCTGCCTGGCGCACGACCTGGGGCACCCGCCGTTCGGCCACAACGGCGAGACCGCGTTGAACGAGATTGCAGCCGACATCGGCGGCTTCGAAGGGAATGCCCAGACCCTACGACTGCTGACCCGGCTGGAGGCGAAGGCGGTGCATCCGGACGCCCGCCCGGCCGGGCTCAACCTCACCCGGGCGAGCCTCGACGCGGCGACGAAGTACCCGTGGCTTCGCGCAGAAGGCAGCGCCAAGTTCGGGGTCTATCTCGACGACGCCGAGGTGTTCTCGTGGATGCGCATCGGAGCGCCGGGGGAGCGGCGGTGCCTGGAAGCGCAGGTGATGGACTTCGCCGACGACGTCGCCTACAGCGTGCACGACGTGGAGGACGCAATCGTGGCCGAGCGGCTGGGTCCGGATGCGGTTGTCGTCGACCCCGTCGAGCGGGCGAGAGTCGCCGAGCTGACGTGTGACTGGTATCTCGACGACGACACGTCGCCCGAGGAAGTGCTCGACGCACTCGACGGGCTGCGAGCGCTGCCGTACTGGGTCGGCGGGTTCGACGGCGGGCGGCGAACCCTTGCGGCACTGAAGGACATGACGAGCCAGCTGATCGGCCGATTTGCCGCCGACGCCCAGTCCGCGACTCACGCTGCCTATGGCGGCGGTCAGTTGACACGCTTTGCCGCCGACCTCGTCGTCCCGCGCGCAACACAGCTCGAGGTGGCGGTGCTGAAGGGTCTGGCGGCTGTCTACGTGATGACGGCGTCGGACCGGGCGCCGCTCTACACGAAACAGCGAGAGATGCTGCACGAGTTGGTTGCCGAACTGCACGCCAGCGCCCCGGAGAGCCTCGACCCCTCCTTCCGAGCCGATTGGTCGATGGCCCGCGACGATGGAGGGCGGTTGCGGGTGATCGTGGACCAGGTGGCCTCCCTCACCGACTCCTCAGCGCATGTCTGGCACAGTCGGCTGGTTCGTGGCTGAGCCGGAGGCGGTCCGCAGCCGTTGACACTGATGTACCCAAACAGGTGAGGTGACCTGGTATGGCGTTCGTGATCGTCGGTGGCGGCTTGGCCGGCGCCAAAGCCGCAGAGACACTTCGGGCCGAGGGATACGACGGGGACGTCGTGCTTGTCTCGGCCGAGGCTGAGCGCCCGTACGAGCGCCCACCCCTGTCCAAGGGTTATCTGCTCGGGTCCGACGAACGTGACTCGGCGTTCGTGCATCCGAAGGCGTGGTACGAGGAACACGACGTGCAGCTGCGGCTTTCCACCCGCGCGACGGCACTGGACCCAGATGCGCACGAGGTGGAGCTCGGTCATGGTGAGCGGCTGCGGTACGAGAAACTGCTCCTGACGACAGGATCCATTCCGCGTCGCCTCGGCGTTCCGGGCGCCGAATCCGACGGCGTCCTGTACCTGCGCGAGTTGCCGGATTCCGACCGGATCCGGGCGGCATTGGCATCGGGAGCCCGGATCGTCGTGGTCGGTGCCGGTTGGATCGGACTGGAGGTGGCGGCTGCGGCCCGGCACCACGGAGCTGACGTGACGGTGCTCGAGGTGGCGGACCTGCCACTGCAGCGGGTATTAGGTGACGATATTGCGAGGGTTTTCGCCGACTTGCATCGCGAACACGATGTCGACCTTCGATTGGGCACCGGGGTCGAGCAGATCCGGGCCGTCGGCGGCGGAATCTCGGTGGTCGATTCCAGCGGCGATGAAATTGATGCCGACGCGATCGTCGTCGGGGTCGGGATCCGGCCAGCGCTCGACCTCGCGGAGGCGGCCGGGCTCTCCATCGACGACGGCGTGGCGGTCGATGCGTCGCTGCGCACGTCGGCACCAGATGTCTACGCCGCCGGTGACGTGGCCGCCGCGGAGCATCCGATCCTCGGCACGCGGATCCGCGTCGAGCACTGGGCCAACGCCCTCAACGGTGGGCCTGTCGCAGCCCGCTCGATGCTCGGCCAGGACGTCGTCTACGACGAGTTGCCCTTCTTCTTCACCGACCAGTACGACCTCGGCATGGAGTACATCGGGCATGCGCCACCCGGCTCGTACGACCGAGTCGTCGTTCGCGGTGACCTCGCCGGCCGCGAGTTCCAGGCGTTCTGGCTCAGCGGTGGCCGGGCACTCGCCGGCATGCACGTCAACCTCTGGGACGACGGGATCGACCCGATCAAGGAGGTCGTCGCCTCCGGCCGCGTGCTTGACCCAGACCGCCTGGCCGACCCCGCCGTCCCCCTCGGCGATGCCTAGCCCGGTAACGAGAGAACCCGGTGCGAGCTGCTCGTAGACTCCACCGCGTGGCTGGACGGATCCGCGACGAGGACATTGCGTTGGTCCGCGAGAAGGCCAGGATCGAAGAGATCGTCGGCGAGTATGTCGCTCTCCGCAACGCCGGCGGCGGATCGTTGAAGGGCCTGTGTCCTTTCCACGACGAGAAGACGCCGTCGTTCCACGTCACGCCGGCCCGGGGGATGTACTTCTGTTTCGGGTGCAACCAGGGCGGCGATGTCATCCGGTTCGTCGAGAAGGTCGAGCAGCTGTCCTTCACCGAGGCGCTCGAGCGGCTCGCGGTCAAGGTCGGTTTACAGCTGCGTTATGAGGAAGCACGGGCCGGCACCGCACCTCAACCGCATCGTGAGCAGCGAACCCGGTTGGTCGAGGCGCATCGAGCAGCGGCCGCTTTCTATGCCGAGCAGCTGGCGGAATCGGCGGAGGCGGTGCCCGGCCGCCGATTTCTGGACGAACGAGGCTTCGACCGCGACGCTGCGGTTCGGTTCGGCGTGGGCTATGCCCCTCGGGCCGGTGATGCCCTGCGCAAGCATCTGCGTCAGGGCAGATTCAGCGACGACGAGCTGGTGATTGCCGGGCTCGTCGCGCCGGGCCGGTCGGCACCGTACGACCGGTTCCGCGGACGGTTGGTATGGCCGATCCGCGACCTGCTCGGCGATGTGGTCGGCTTCGGTGCGCGGCGGCTCTACGACGACGACCGGATCGACGCGAAGTACCTCAACACGGCTGAGACACCGATCTACAAAAAGAGCCAGCTGCTCTACGGCGTCGACCTGGCGAAAAAGGAAATCGCCCGACGGTCCCAGGCGGTCGTGGTCGAGGGATACACCGACGTCATGGCATGTCACCTGGCCGGGGTGGGAACGGCCGTGGCGACGTGCGGAACGTCGTTCGGCGAGGACCACGCCCGGGTCCTCCGGCGACTTCTGCGCGACCAGGACGAGTTCCGCGGCGAGGTCGTGTTCACCTTCGACGGCGACGAAGCGGGACAGCGGGCTGCGATGCGGGCCTTCGACGGCGACCAGCGCTTCGTCGGCCAGACTTTCGTTGCCATCGAGCCCGGCGGCCTGGACCCGTGTGAGCTGCGCCAGCAGTCCGGCGACGCAGCAGTCCGTGAACTCGTGGCACGCCGCCAGCCGCTGTTCCATTTCGCGATCAGAACCACTCTCGCCGGGTTCGACCTGGACACGGCGGAGGGACGGGTCAGGGCGCTGGAAAGCACGATCCCGCTCGTGGCACGGATCCGCGACCACGCGCTGCGCGACGAGTACGCACGCAAACTCACTGGTTGGGTAGGAGCACCCGACGAGCTGGCCGTCGTACGCCGGGTACGCGTAGCGTCCGGCCCGGACCGTGGCCGAGCCCGGGGCGGGGGACACGTCGAGCAGCCAGCTCCCGGCCAGCAGGCGTTGGGTGTTCCGGTTCATGGCGACGTGGACCCGCAGACCCTCGAGCTTGAACGATCTGTGCTACGGATGGCGATCCAGCGCCCCGCGCTGGCAGGCCCGCAATTCGACGACCTGGAGCCGGAGGCTTTTCTCTCTCCTGCCTACCGGGCGCTGCGGGAGACGGTCCGCAAGGCCGGCGGTTGCGCGACGGAAGGCGGCGGTCCGGCGTGGATCGAAGCGTTGACCACGGCGGCTGTCGACGAAGCCAGCCGGCTGTCGGTGGCGGAGCTGGCGGTCGAGCCGGTTCCGGCCGAGGAAACGGCACTGCCTCGCTACGCGGAGTCGGTGGTCCTTCGGCTGCACGAGATGTGGGTCTCACGCCGGCTCGTCACCCTGAAAGCCCGGCTGCAACGCACCGATCCGTCCGAACAGACCGCTGCCTACAACCGGCTCTTCGCAGAGCTGATGACCTTGGAGAAGCACCGTCGCGACCTACGCGAGCGGGGGCTCGGCACCTCCTGATCGAGGACTGACCCGAGAATTCTTGGGAACAAGCCGGCCCGGACGCGGCACACTGGACGGGAATCCACTCAGGGTGGTGGGTCGTCTTGGTGGGACCGGTGCAGAACCTGGCGACGGCGTCGGTGATTCCGGCGCAGCGTCAGCCGGAGGACACGGTTGTCGACGACGCCCCTCGGCTGACGAACGCCCATGGTGGCGCTGACGAAGCGGCTGACGACGAGCCGATCGAAGAGACGATCGTCGCCCAGGCCTCGTGGACCGGCGCCGAACGCGCTCCCGATTTGGTCCGTCAATACTTGCGCGAGATCGGTCGCGTGCCGCTGCTCACTGCCGCTGAGGAGGTCGAGCTCGCCCGGGCCATCGAAGCGGGTCTGTTCGCGCAGGATCGCCTCGACCGCGGCGAGGACTTAGACGAAAGCCTTCGGGCCGAGTTGCGGCAGCTGGTCTGGTTCGGCCGGGAGGCGAAGCGTCGGCTCATCGAGGCGAATCTGCGCCTGGTGGTCTCTGTCGCCAAGCGCTCTCTGGGGCGCGGCCTGCCGCTGCTCGACTTGGTGCAGGAAGGCAACGTCGGGCTCATCCGAGCCGTCGAGAAGTTCGACTTCGTCAAGGGTTACAAGTTCTCGACGTACGCCACCTGGTGGATCAGGCAGGCGATCTCCCGTGCCCTGGCCGACCAGAGCAGAACCATCCGGATGCCGGTCCACGTCGTCGAGAGCATGAACAAGGTGTTGCGGGTACAGCGTCGCCTTCTGCAGGAGCTCGGCCATGAGCCGAGCCCGCGCGAGCTCGCCCTCGAGACCGGCCTGGATATTGCGCGGGTCGTGGATCTGCTGTCGTTTGCGTATGAACCGGTCAGCCTGCACACACCCGTCGGCGAGGCGACCGAGAACGAGCTCGGGGACCTGATCGAGGACGCTGATACCGAAACGCCCGCGGAGTTCGTTGCGCAACTCATGCTCAAGGACCACCTCGACGCGGTGCTTGGCTCCCTCGGCGAGCGGGAGCGGGCGGTCGTTCGGCTGCGTTACGGACTCGACGACGGCGAAGCGCGGACGCTGGAGGAGGTCGGGCGGCACTTCGGCGTGACCCGCGAGCGGGTACGCCAGATCGAGGCCAAGACCCTGTCCAAGCTTCGCCGTGGTCGGTTTGCGCCGGCGTTGCGTGAGTACCTTCGTTGACCGATCGACAGCGGGGCTGATGGAATCGGCGCCTCACGGGGCGGACCTTGGAGGGTCAAATGCGGGGGTTGAAACGCGCTGGCGCGGCGGCGGCGCTGATGGTCGTCATGCTCGCCGGCTGTGGGGGTGGTGGCGATGACGATCCGGCTGCCGAGACCAGCGCTCCCACTGCCGTGTCGACGGAGGACACGTCCACGGACGCTGCGAGCGGTGACTTCTGCGCCGAAGTGGAGGACATCAGGAGCCAGTTAGAGAATCTCGACGGCCTGCCCGACATGACCGATCCGGCGGAAGCGGTACAGACCCTCGAGGAATCGGTAGACGCGCTGCGATCCGTCGACCCACCCGCCGAGATCGCCGAGGACTGGGCCACCGTGACTGATGCGTTCCAGAGCGTGGTGACAGGTCTACGCGACCTGGACGTCAGCGATCCTGAGGCGCTGACCCGGCAACTCGAGGACCTGGTAGACCAAATGGAGCAACAGTCCGCCGCAATCGACGAGGCCGGGACGAACATCGACCAGTACCTGAGCGAGGAGTGCGGCATCACCTTCGATTAGCGTTCCAGCGTGGCGGTCTTTCCTCGGCGCCGGACCCAAATCGAAGGCGTTGTGCTCGACGCAGGTGAGCGGATCCTCGCGTCCGCGTCCGGGGATACCGGAACCGTAGTGGCAACGGACAAGCGGTTGCTCGTGCCCGGATCCGGGGGCCACCACGGAATCGGCTGGGAGTCCGTCGATCGTGCGACATGGGACGGCGACGACCAGCTGCTGACGATCACTCAGTCAGCGCCGCCCGGGTTCAGTCCACGGCAGCACCGGCTGCGAGTCGAAGACGCAGCTCAGCTGCTCGACGTCGTCCGCGAGCAGGTAACCGCCAGCATGGTGATCAGCAGGTACGTGCTGATCGAAGGGACGCACGGCGTGCGGATCTCGGGCCGGCGGCAGCCCGGACGCGCCGGGTTGATGTGGGTGGTCGCCGTGGACAAGGGATTGTCGATCGACGCTCCCTCAGTGCGCCGGCAGATCGAGGCGGCGCTGGCGAGCGTTCGCGCGGAGGTGGAGTAATCGGTCGCTCAGCGGCGTTTCGAAGCTGAGATCCCGGCGCTGATATCCTCCCGTAGGCGGTCGGCCCGCATGCCGACGATCCCGCGTAGCTCAATTGGCAGAGCGTCCGGCTGTTAACCGGCAGGTTGTTGGTTCGAGTCCAACCGCGGGAGCGGACTCGCCCTTCCTGGGGCGGCGGGGCGGACGAAAGGCGCTGGAGGCTACCTCTGTCAGTCGGGGAGTTGACGCATCTCGACCACATTGACCCCGAGGTCGTCGAATCGCGCCAGCAACCCGCGCAGGTGCGCCGCGTCGCGGACCGGTCCGTACATGGCCGTCCCCCCCGTCGGTGCAGCGACGGCATCAAGCTCGGGAAAGGCCGCGTTGACGATGTCTGAGACCTGCCCAGCGATCAGGAATTCGTACCGCACTGGGGCCATGCCCTCCGACAGATTCCGGCCCATGCTCAACAATCCCGCTGGCACGTCTGGGGCTGCCTCACCCGGGTGGGGTGAGGTCGGTCCTTCTCATCGCTTTATCGCTGTGGTGGCCCGTGATCGTTGGCGATAGCGTGAATTCATGGTCACCGCCTCGGCGGAGGGGGAGCACGCAACGGTCCTGACGCCCAAGCTGCAGGTTCCGCTTCTCCCCGTGAGCGCCGTTCAACGCAGTCGGTTGCTCACCGCGATGGCGGTGGACGAGGCGAACGGTGTTCGCGTGACGGTGGTCTCCGCGCCTGCCGGGTCGGGGAAAACGCTGCTGCTCGCGGAGCGGTCCGCGCTGCTGCAAGCGGCCGGACACGCTGTGGCCTGGGTGTCACTCGCAGAGGAGGACAACGACCCACATGTTCTGTGGTCGAGCATCCTGGCGGCCCTCGCGGGGGCGGTTGGCACGGTGGATGCATCGACCGGATCCGCGCTCGGCGCACTCAGCCCGCCCGTCCGCGGAACAGAGTCGAGCTTTCTGACGGCGTTCCTGGATGTCATGCATTCCTGCCAGGTCCCAGTGTGGCTCGTTCTCGACGACGCGCACGAGCTCGTCGGTCGGCCGGCCTTGGACGGCCTGCGGACCATCTTGCGTAGCATGCCGGCCGAGCTGCGATTGATGCTGGGGTGCCGGCACGACCTCTCGCTCCCGCTGGCCCGGCTGGCAGTCGCCGGCCGGGCGCGAGAGATTCGCTTCGCCGAGATCGCCTTCGACCGGGCCGAGGTCGACCAGCTGTTGGCGAGCCATGACATCGACCTAAACGACGACGACGTCGAGACCTTGCTCGCCCGAACCGAAGGCTGGGCCGCCGGACTTCGGCTCGCGACGTTGTCGATGATCCGCCATGACGACGCCGCCAAGTTCGTGGCCGGCTTCGCCGGCGACAGCCGCCCGGTTGCGGATTACCTGGTCTCGGAGATCCTGTCGCAGCAAGCAAGCGGCGTGCTGGAGTTCCTGCTCGCGACCGCTGGTCCGGACCAGCTAAGTGTCGACTTGGCCCGACGGTTGTCCGGCCGCGACGACGCGGGCATCGTGCTCGACAGCCTCGAGCGCGCCAACGCTCTGGTCATGCGGCTCGGCCAGGGCTCGTCGTGGTACCGGTATCACACCCTGCTCCGGTCGTATCTTCACGCGGAGCTGGACCGCCGGGACGTGGAGGCGCAACGGCGGCTCAATGTGACGGCGGCCGATTGGTTCGTCGAGCACGACCTGCCGCGCTCAGCCTTGGAACACGCTGCTGCCGCGGCGGACTGGGATCGCGTCGTGCAGATCGTCGACCGTTACGGACCTCGACTCCTCCTCTCGGGGGAGGCCGGAGCTCTTTACCGGGTCCTCACGCTGCTCCCCCCCAACGTCGCGGCTCGACCGGTGGTCGCGTTGACTGCTGCGCTCACAGCGCTCGAGGCGGGCGATCTGCCGGCTGCGACCCGTCAGCTCGACCGGCTGGGCCGGGAGTCGTCGGGGTATCGCGATCCTCGCTTGCAGGTGCTTGGTGCGACTGCGCTGCTCTACGAGGCCCGACTACGGGGAGACCAGGACGCCCCACTCGCCACGTTGATCGAGTCGGCCAGTGCTGTTGCTGCCGTACATGACCCGGATCTGGAACTGCTGAGCTTGGCGAACCGGGGTTCCGCGCGGCTCTGGCTCGGTGAATACGCTGAGGCGGAGGCCGACCTGAGCGTGGCCTTGCGACTCGCCCGCCGCGACTCGCGAGACTTTGTGGCGCTGGACTGTTTGTCCCGCCTGTCCGCAGCGGCAGCCGCCCAGAACGACTTCGTGGCCATGGCGGACCGGGCCCGGGACGCCATCGCGTTCGCCAAGGAGCGCGGTTGGGCGTCCTCGGCCCGGATCGCCAGCGCCTACCTGGTGGCCGCGTGGGCCGCATGGCAGATGCTCGATCGACCTGATGCCACGCGTTACGCGACGCTTGCGGCTGCCGTCATCGAGACCGACGTCGAGCCGGAAATCGACGTGGCCACCCGATGTCTGGGAGCGTTCGTTGACTTCGAGCGGGGGGTCGACCGCCGCGGAGCGCTGCAGCGGCTCCGCCGGGACTGGCTCCGGCTGGACGGCAAGCGGTTGACACCCGCCCTGATCGGTTTCCTGTGTGGCACCGAGCAAAATCTTGCCCTGTCGATCGGAGAAACGGCCTGGGCCGCGGACGTGGCGGCCCGTGCTGAGCGCTATCTGGGCGACGTCGGAGACACACAGGTCCTGTGGGCGATCATGGCGGCACATCACGGGCGGAACGCCGCCGCACGCAAGGCATTGGCCCCGGTTCTGAACCGAGAGCAGCCATGCCACGCGGTGACGTCGGAGACTGCGGCATGGTTGATGGCCGCCTACTACGCTGACCGTGCCGGCGAGGCCAGCCGCGCCCACGAGGCCGTGATGGCCGCCCTGGATCTCGCCGCCCCCCGGCGAGCGTTGCGCTCTCTCGTATATGGTCCAGTCCCGGTTCGTGACCTGCTGATTCGCAATGTCGGCAGGTTCGGCGCCTTCGAAGGCTTCGTCGCTGAAGTGTTGTCTGCCGGTGCTGAAACCGGGCCGGCCCTCCATTCGGCCTCTGTCGAGGCGCTGACCAGCCGTGAGCTGAGTGTCTTGCGCGACCTGCCGTCCCTGCTGTCGGTGGAACAGATGGCCGAGGCGCACGTCGTCAGCGCCAACACGGTCAAGACACACCTCAAGGCGATATACCGAAAGTTGGGCGTCAGTAGCCGACGGGAAGCAGTCGACCGGGCCCGCGAACTCGGCCTGCTGTGACCGGGTCGAACTTCACCCGGTGTGGGTGATGTTGCTGGACAGCCGGCCCGGCATTGTCGTCCCGCGACCCGAGATGCGGGTCGACAAGATTGGGAGGGTCGATGAGTACGCCAGAAACAACCAGGACCACCGGATGGGTCGGCTGGATCTGGTTCGCCGGGCTCATGCTCGTCCTGCTCGGCGCGTTCAACATCATCCAGGGGTTCGCAGCAATCTTCACCGATGACGTCTTCCTCCCAACCCAAGGTGGCGGCGTCATCCTGGACGTCACCGGGTGGGGCTGGACGCACTTGATCATCGGCTTGCTGGCGTTGCTGGCCGGGTTCGGCTTGTTCTCCGGGGCCACGTGGGCCCGCATCTTCGCGGTCATCGTGGTCATGCTCAACGCGATTGCGCAGCTCGCGTCGCTGAACTTCCACCCGGTGTGGAGCGTCATCGTGATCACCCTGGACGTGCTGATCATCTGGGCGCTGATCGTCCACGGCAGCGAACTTCGCGAGACCCAATTCTGATTGAGTAGATGGCGTGCCGGACGACCTCGAGCTGACGACCCGCCCGACCACCCCAATCGACCTGCCCGGATCCGCTCCCGATCCGGGCATGGTCTGGGTCGGCGGCGGAACGTTCTCGATGGGGTCCGACGATCATTACCCCGAAGAGGCGCCGGCCCATCGAGTGAGCGTCGGTGGCTTCTGGATCGACCGGTACGCCGTGACCAACCGGGAGTTCGCTCGGTTCGTGCGCAAAACCGGGTATGTGACACTCGCCGAGCAGACGCCGCAGGCCGAGGAGTATCCGGGTGCGGAGCCCGCGATGCTCGTGGCTGGGTCGAGCGTGTTCGTTTCGCCGGGGCGCCCGGTAGACCTGCGCGACGCGTACAACTGGTGGTCGTGGGTTCCGGGTGCCGACTGGCGCCACCCGCAGGGTCCGGACAGCTCGATCCGCAACAAGCCCGATCATCCCGTCGTGCACGTGGCCTGGGCCGACGTCGAGGCATACGCGCAGTGGGTGGGCAAGCAGGTGCCGACCGAGGCCGAGTGGGAGTTCGCCGCGCGCGGGGGCCTGGACGGTGCAGCGTACGCCTGGGGAGACGAGATGACGCCCGGTGGGCAGTGGATGGCCAACACCTGGCAGGGAGCGTTCCCGAACCAGAACACCGGTGATGACGGCTATGACGGCACGGCACCGGCGGGCCGATACCCGCCCAACGGATACGGGCTTTTCGACATGACCGGCAACGTTTGGGAGTGGACGACCGACTGGTACGAGGCACACAGTGCGGTCAGCCACAGCTGCTGCACCGTGCAGAATCCGCGGGGCAGCGATCGCCAACGCAGCATCGACCCAGCGGATCAATCGGGAACGCCACGCCGGGTGATGAAGGGCGGCTCGCACCTGTGCGCGCCGAACTATTGCCGCCGATACCGTCCGGCCGCCCGGATGGCGCAAGCCGTCGACACAAGCACCAGCCATCTCGGCTTCCGACTCATCGTTCGCCCAGGCGACCATTAAGCCGGCGGCCGCGTTGGCCCGCCACCAGTTCCCGAATCAGTAGGCCGAATCTTCTCCCGGTGCTCGCCCGGCCTGCCGTATGACACGGGCGGCTGTTCCAGAAGTGAGAGAGGCGATGGCGATGCCGACCACGAGATTGATCAACGCGGTCGCGACCTTGGTACCCAAAGTGGCGGAGGACGTGAATGGAACGAGGGTCACGGCGACGATCAACAGGCCCATGATCCAATGGAAATAGGCGAATGGCCGGGGCGCTGAGATGATCAGCAGGTGGATGAGCGCAGTGGCAAGCAGAGCGGCAATGGCCGCTGCGATCGCATAGTTGGCTAGTTCGGATTCGGTAAAGCCGGGGGCGCGAGTACCTCGACGTCGAGGAGGCCGGTCGCAATCAGTACACCAACGGCCGCGGTGAGTGCCGCAACAAGCGCAGTCGCTAAGGCACCCACCCACAGCCGGCCGGCGTCGATGACCATTGGGGGCACGCCACCGGAGCGATGGGAACTCATCATATGGACACTGTGCCCTGGGCCGTCGAACACCGCGTCACCCGGTGCGGGTGAGCCCGTTGGCGGAGGATGGGTCAGGTCGGATCGTGTTCGACGACCCATGCCTGCGCGTCGTGCAATGCCGCCCAGGTCGACTCGCCCAGCACCGGTGTCGCGCCGAACACGCGGATCGGCGAGGTCACCGTCACCCGTCCGGTCTTGGCTAACAGCTCCGCCATGTCCGGCGCCAGACCGGACAGGTAGAGCCGGCCACCCGCTGCCGCCAGCTGCTGAGCGTAGGCAGCGAGGATGCGGAAGAAGGTCGCGCCCAGTGAGGTGCGACCCCGCAGCCGGAGCACGACCGCCGGTGCCCGGGCTCCGGCGACTTCGGGTAGGTGTGCCTGCAGGGTGCGGGCGCCGGCGTAGAAGAGGCTGCCGTAGACGTCGAGCACGGTGACCTGGTGGCTGGTCAGGGCTCGGGGTGCTGGCTGTTCCCGGAACCGGCCGTCGTCGGTGGGCACGAGCTCGACGACGGTGAGGTCCATGGCCTCCTGGTTGAGCTGCAACAGCAACGACAGCACGACTCCCACGCCGACCGCAGCGGCCACCGGCATGAACAAGGTGGCGGTGAAGGTGGCCCCAAGCGCGATCTGCGACCTATATCCGGTGCGCCAGATTGTCGCCAGCTCGAAGGGCCGAATTGCGCCGATCGCGGCGAAGATCAACACCGCGGCCAGCGTGGGCATCGCGACCTTGCCCACGAGGCCGGCGAAGGCGATGAGGATCACCAGCATCCAGATGCCCGACCAGATCGCCGCCCACCGGGTCCGCGCCCCGGCTGTAATGTTGAGGGCGGTCTGTCCCACCGAGCCGCCCACCGGCTGGCCCCGGAACAGGCCGGCGGCGAGGTTTCCCACCCCTTGGGCGAGGAAGTCGCGGTTCATGTTCGACGGCCGGCCGTCAGCATTCGGGGCGGCCTCGCTCACCCCGGCGCCCTGCACCAGCACGATGACTGCGATGGCGAATGCGTTGACGACCAGGTCGACCGAGATCAGGCTGAAATCGGGCAGTGCGGGGAGCGGAATCAGTTGGGGGATGGCGCCCTCGTCCTCGACCCGGGCGACGCTGTCAGCGCCAGCGACGGCCACGGCGAGTGTCGGGATGATCAATGCCACCAGCGCGCCTACCATCTTCCACCGGGTCCTGGCCAGCCCGAACAGGATGGCCAGTGCCGCGAGCCCGGTCAGCAGCGACGCCAGGTTGATGGTGCGCGGGTGGGTGATGACGTCGAAGGCTTTCGCCAGAGCGCTCGGCCCCTCTGCAGCGACCCCGGTGAGGTCGCCGAGCTGGCCGCAGATGATGTTCACAGCGACGCCGGTGAGAAACCCGGTCATCACCGCATGCGACACGAACCGGGTGTAGCGGCCAAGCTGGAGGAGACCGGCGGCGATCATGACGAGGCCAGCGAGCACCGTGAGCAGGAACAGCGCTGCTGGCCGTTGATCGGCATCGAACCCAACTACCGCTGACCCCGCGGCGAGTGCCGCTGCTGTGGTCGGGGTGATCACCATCAGTTGGGTGCTCGACGTCAGCCCACCGGCAATTGGTCCCGCGAAGCTCGCGTACAGGCCGTGCACCGGGTTGACGCCGACGAGGACGGCCATTGCCATGCCGTCCGGAACACTGCCGATGGAGCGCGGAAGACCGGCGACCAGGTCCTTCCCGAAGTGTTGCCGTTCAGGTTTGATCGACCAGCCCCAGGATCGCAGGCCGGTGAAGCGCCCCGTGCTCGGTTGCCGTCCTGAAGTGTCAGTCATCACGATGCCCAGCTGATGGCAAAGGCGGCAGCGAAGCCGATCGTGGTGGTGACGCCGACGAGCCGTCCGCCGTATTCGTAGGCCTCGGGCATCATCGTGGTGGCGAGCATGGACAAGATTGCGCCGCCCGCGAAGGCCAGGACGAACGCGAAGGCCGCCGGTGTGGCCGCGGACATGAGCTGGTAGCCCACGGCCGCGGCGATTCCAGACACCAGCACGATGCCTGTCCACAGCCCGTACACGCTGCCCCAACTCCAGCCGCTCGAGCGCAGGCCGCTGGTCGCGGCAATAGATTCTGGCAGGTTGGACAGGAACACAGCCGCGAGCACTGCGACGCCGATCGTTCCTGACTCGAGCACGGTCAGCCCGAGCACCGCTGACTCCGGTACGCCGTCGAGAATGATGCCGAGCACGATGGCCAGACCGCTGGCCGAGTGGACGGCGTTCATCTTCTTCCGGTCGCGGTAGCCCATGGTGGAGATTGCCTGGTCGCCGAGGAGGAACACCCCCATTCCAATGAAGAAGCCGATCGTCGTGGCGCCCAGCCCTCTGGCCACGCTGGCGGCCTCCTCGACCAGCTCGAACGCGACGGCACTGATCAGCACACCCGACCCGAAGCCCATGATCAGCCCGAGTGTTCGTGCCGATGGCATATTCACGGCGACAACGACGGCGCCAAGAATCAGAGAGACCGAGCCGAGCATGCCCCAGAAGAACGCCTCGGCCATGGCCCTCCGATCGGGACAGCACGCCAACTGTCTGCGGGCGGTTCGATCGTGACATCACCCAGGCCGGGTGAGTGGCTGGTAGGTGAGTCTCAGACCCGCTCAAGCTCGATTGGAACGGCGATGACGTCGACCATGGCGCCGTTACGCAGGACAGTTAGGGGTAGAGGCGCCCCGATGGCGTCGTCGAACAAGAGCCGTTGCAAGCTCTCCGCAGCGGCGACCGGAGCACGACCGGCCGAAAGAACCAGGTCACCGGCCTTGAGCCCGGCGCGGTCAGCCGGACTGCCATTGACCACGTCGATGATGCGAAGGCTTTGCCGCTGGTCCAAACGGTCCGCCAGCGCTGCGGGAAGTGGTGCCGGCGTGCTGACCAGGCCGAGGTATGCGCGCCGTACCCGGCCATCGCGCATCAGGGTTGCGAGGATACGGCGGCTGGTCGCGTTGATCGGAACGGCCAGCCCGAGCCCGATTCCGGCGACGGCGGTGTTGATGCCGACTACGCGCGCGCGGGCGTCGGCGAGGGCACCTCCCGAGTTGCCCGGGTTGAGTGCGGCGTCGGTCTGGATTACGTCTTCGACGACCCGTGCGGCCTGGCCGCTTCGAGTCGGTAGGGATCTGCCCAAACCGCTGACCACGCCGGCCGTAACCGAAGCCGCCAGCCCGAGCGGGCTGCCGACCGCAACGACCAGCTGGCCGACCCGCAGGTCCTCGGCATCACCGAACCGTGCTGCCGACGGGGTGCTACCGCGAGCCCGAATGACCGCGAGATCCGACAGCGGATCGGAGCCGGCGACATCGAAGCCGACCTCGGAACCGTCGGTGAACGCTGCAGTGCCGCGCTGGGACCGGCCGACCACATGTGCATTCGTCACGAGGTACCCGTCGTCGGTGAAGACCACCGCCGAGCCGCCACCCTGGTACTCGTATCCACCTCGGGATCCGCGCACGCGGACGCTGGCCACATGGGGGAGAAGCTCCTCGGCGACACTGGTCACCGCACGCGAGTAGGCATCCAGGGGCTCGTCGGTTTCCCCGAACCCCGGCAGGGGGACGGCCTCGTCACTCATCGGCTCACCCCTGGTCGTTCCGATTGCACAATTACACGCCGTCCAACCCCCTTGCCGCATCGGCTGTTCCCGCCGTGGCCTTACGCCATTGGCGAAATGACCACGGGGACCACCCGTGCCTGTACGTCACCAGGCTTGCAAGCCTCGTGATGTATGTACTGGCCTGGTGGTGGGAAGAGGGCCTGCGTCTGTGCTGCGCCGTCGCCGTCCCGACGAGGCACTACGCTCGGTTGGGTGTCGCCTGCCGCGATGCTTGGGGCGGTAGCTCAGCTGGTCAGAGCAGCGGACTCATAATCCGTCAGGTCGTGGGTTCGAGTCCCACCCGCCCCACGCGCCCCACTGTGTGCGCTCGGCTGATCCTTGACGAAATGGGATCGGTTGATGCTTGACGGTTGCTCGGTTGATGGTTGACATCTGCTCGGTTGATCCTTGACATGATCGTTTGCCGTCTCTCGGCTGTGCTGGGAGGTGGTCTGGGTGCGGGAGCTGAGCGTGGCTGAGCAGCGCTATC
>DASSDH010000149.1:0-12305 GCA_035697245.1 Jiangellaceae bacterium | reverse complement strand
GCCATGACCGAGCCGCTGCTGCAGATGCACGCGATCGTCAAGCAGTTCCCCGGTGTCCGCGCTCTCGACGGGGTCGACCTCGATGTCGTGCCCGGCGAGGTGCATTGCCTGCTCGGCCAGAACGGCGCCGGCAAGTCGACCCTGATCAAGGTGCTGGCCGGGGTGCATCACCCCGACGAGGGAACGATCACCTGGCAGGGCGACGACGTCCGGCTGGCCAATCCGATCGCGGCAATGCGGCTCGGAATCGCCACGATCTACCAGGAACTGGATCTTGTTGATGGCCTGACCGTGACCGAGAACATCTACCTCGGACACGAGATGAGCACTCTGGGACTGTCCCGTCGCGGCGACGCCCAACGTGCTACGGAAGCCCTGCTGGCCAGGCTGGGGCACCCAGAGATATCGCCGCGCCGCGAGGTTGGCCAGCTCTCGGCCGCCGGCAAGCAGATCGTGAGCATGGCTCGGGCACTCTCCCACGACGTCAAGCTCATCGTGATGGACGAACCGTCGGCGGTGCTCGACCAGAACGAGGTCCACCGGCTATTCAGGGTGATCCGTGACCTCACCGAGCATGGCGTCGCCGTCGTCTACATCTCGCACCGGCTGGAGGAGATCCGCGAGATCGGCGACCGCGTGACAGTGCTCAAGGACGGACGGACGGTCGCAACCGGGCTGCCGGCCAAGGAGACGCCGACCGCGGAGGTGATCCGGTTGATGACCGGGCGGTCGATCGAATATGTCTTCCCGGCCCGCAGTTCCGACATCGCGGCCGACGGTGCCGTTCTCGAGGTGCGCAACCTGACCAGACCGGGCGAGTTTCACGACATCGGGTTCGATGTCCGGCCCGGCGAGGTGTTCGGGCTGGTGGGTCTGGTGGGATCCGGCCGCTCCGAGATCCTCGAGACCGTCTACGGCGCCCGCAAGGCCGCCACGGGCACAGTCAGTATCCGCGGCAAGCGCCTTCGGGTGGGCTCGGTGGGAGCGGCCGTTTCTGCCGGGATTGGCATGGCTCCCGAGGAGCGAAAGAGTCAAGCACTGCTGCTCAACGAGTCGATCATCAACAACCTGACGGTTGCCTCGCTAGCTAAGTTCTCGCGCGGGTCGTTCGTCCAGCGTGGTGACGAGCTGACCGCAGCGACGGAACAAGTCGAGGCGCTGGACATCCGACCGCACGACCCGACCCGAGAGGTCCGCACTCTCTCCGGCGGCAACCAGCAGAAAGTCGTCCTCGGCAGATGGTTGATCAAGGGGTGCACATTGCTGCTGCTGGACGAGCCGACGCGCGGCGTCGACGTGGGAGCTCGCAGCGAGATCTACGCACTCATCCGCCAGCTGGCCGACGACGGCGTGGCGGTGCTGATGGTCAGTAGCGAGGTGCCGGAGGTCCTCGGCCTGGCCGACCGCGTACTGGTGCTGCGGGAGGGCCGGACCGTCTACGAGGGCCCGGCCGAGGAAATCGACGAGCACCAGGTCCTCGACCTGGTCATGGAAGGAAGTGCCGCATGAGTGATCAGGCCACACCTCCTCCGGCAGTCACGCCACCCCCTGACGAGCATCAGCGAGTCGAGGCGCTCGCCGAGGAGACCGCCCGGCGGGAGTCGTCGTTCACCCGGATGATGAACAGTTCGGTCGGGCGCAACCTGGGCTTGGTGATCGCGCTGGTCGTGTTGATCATCATCGGTGTAGCAACAGCGGGAGACCGGTTCGCCTCCGTCGACAACATGCTCACCATCCTTCGCTTCGCCTCGGTGATCGGCGTCGTCAGCATCGGCATGACGTTCGTGATCATCGGCGGTGGTATCGACCTGTCGGTCGGCGCGATCGTGGCGCTTGCCTCGGTCTGGGCGACGACCCTCGCCACCCAGACCATGGCGGAGGACACCCACTGGCTTGTCATGGTGTTGGCCGCGTTGGCCGTGGGCACCGGTTGCGGTGTGGTCAACGGCACCTTGATCGCCTACGGCAGGATGGCGCCGTTCATCGCCACGCTGGCTATGCTCGCGGCGGCACGCGGCCTGGCCGAGATCATCTCCGAACGCAAGACCCAGATCGTGGACGTCCGGGAGTTCGTCGAGTTCTTTGGCGGGGACTTTCTCGGGATCCCGAGGCTGGTGTGGATCTTCGCCCTGGTCTCTGCCATTGGCTGGGTTCTGCTCAACCGGACCACATTCGGACGCCGCACGATTTCTGTTGGTGGCAACCCAGTTGCGGCCCGCCTTGCTGGTATCAATGTCAAGCGCCACACGTTGTTCCTCTACATGCTCGTGGGCTTCGCCTGCGGCATCGCCGCAATCATGATCATTGCCCGGACGACGACCGGCAGCTCGACTCATGGACTGCTCTACGAGCTCGACGCGATCGCTGCGGTCGTCATCGGCGGGACGCTCCTCACCGGTGGCCGGGGCACGATCGTCGGCACCGTCTTCGGTGTGCTGATCTTCGCCACGCTGACCAACGTCTTCACGTTGAACAACCTCGACACGTCCTCACAGGCGGTGGCCAAGGGTGTGATCATCGTCCTCGCCGTCCTGCTCCAGCAGCGGGTCGCTGCCCGCAACGGATCGACCTAGCCGGCCACCCCGACCACCGACGACTTCGTCGAGCCCCGGGCAGGGGCCCGGGGCCTAACCCAACTAGAGGAGACAAGATGTCCGCACCAACCAACCGGCCGTTGCGCCGGCTGCTCAAGACCATCGGCGCGATGGTCGCAGCCGGCGTCCTCGTGGTCGGCTGCACGAGCAACGAACCCGAGGAAGAGTCGAACGGCGGCGCTGCGGCCGACTCGACCGAGGCGCCGGCCGGAGGCAACGATGAACCCGGTGAAACCGTCACGATCGGCTTTTCCGGACCGGCCGCGGACCATGGCTGGCTGGCCGCGATCAACAGCTCGGCGCAGGAAGCAGCAGAAAGTTACGAGGACATCGACTTCCGGGCGGCAGAGGGTACGAACGATGCAAGCCTGCAGATCAGCCAGATCGAAACGTTCATCAACGAGGGCGTCGATGCGATCGTCTTGTTGCCGACTGACGGCGCTGCGCTGACCGATGTCGCCATCCAGGCCATGCAGGCCGGCATTCCCGTCGTGAACGTCGACCGCGAGTTTTCCAGCCCGTTCGCGGCACGGACGACGATTCTCGGTGACAACTACGGCATGGGCGTGTCAGCCGGGACGTACGCGTGCCAGCTGATCGAGGACAACAGCATTGCCGACCCGGTGATCGCCGAAATCGCCGGCATCGACGCCCTTCCGCTCACCCAGGACCGCTCCCGCGGCTTTGCCGACGCGCTATCTGACTGTGACCAGGAGGTCGACAACCGGGTATCGGCCGAGTTCACCGTGGAGTCCGGCGAGGCTGAGGCATCGAACCTGCTGCAGGCGGCTCCCCAGATCGACATCATCTGGAACCACGACGACGACCAGGGTGTGGGAGTCAAGGCCGCATTTGAGAACGCCGGGCGCGACGAGTTCTTCTTCATCGGTGGCGCCGGCTCGTGCAACGCCATGCAATGGATCGAGGACGGCGAGATGGAAGCCACGGTGCTGTACCCGCCGACGCAGGCCGCGGACGGCATCAAGCTGGCCCGCTTGATCGCACAGGGCAAGAGCATGTCCGACCTGGTCCAGGTCGAGGTGCCGCGCCGCACCGTGCTGTACGCACCGGTCGTGACCGCTGACAACCTCGAGGAGTTCGTCGACCAGTGCTTCGAGTCCTGACCGTGCAGATCACGGCGGAGTGGCCCTCCAGGTGAACTCCTAGGGCCACTTCACCGTGATCCGTCGCGAGCCCACTGAACTCGATCTCAAGGCGGTGGACATGAATGAGACAAGGCCGACAGTCGGGATCGGCATGGTGGGCCATGCGTTCATGGGCGCGACCCACTCGCAGGCGTGGCGGAACGCGCCGAGCTTCTTCGACCTGCCGCTCGTGCCACGACTGGCTGTTCTCGGCGGTCGCGACCGCGACCACGTGACTGCTGCTGCGGCGCGCCTCGGCTGGCAGGACGTCGAGACAGACTGGCGCGTGCTGATCGAGCGCGGCGACGTCGGGCTGGTCGACATTTGCACCCCAGGCGACACCCATGCCGAGATCGCTATCGCGGCGCTCGCTGCCGGCAAGCATGTGCTGTGCGAGAAGCCGCTGGCCAACACCGTCGAAGAGGCCGAGGCGATGACAACGGCGGCGGAGGCCGCCCGCGCGCAGGGCGTGCGGTCGATGGTGGGGTTCACCTACCGTCGGGTTCCGGCCATTGCGCTGGCCCGCCGGTTGGTCGCCGACGGCAAGATCGGCGACATCCGCCATGTCCGGGCGCAATACCTGCAGGACTGGATCGTCGATCCGGAAGCACCGTTGACCTGGCGGCTGCAGAAGGACAAGGCCGGTTCGGGCGCGCTGGGCGACATCGGGGCGCACATCGTCGACCTCACGCAGTACATCACCGGCGAGCAGATCATCGGCGTCAGTGCGCTGCTGGAGACGTTCGTCAAGGAACGGCCGCTGCCGGAATCCGCCAGCGGGCTTTCTGGGGTTGGCGGTACCGAGCGCGGCGAGGTTACCGTCGATGACGCCGCGGTCTTCCTGGGCCGCTTCACCGGTGGGGCGCTGGCCACGTTCGAGGCAACGCGGTTCGCGACGGGTCGCAAGAACTCAATCCGGATCGAGATCAACGGGTCGGCCGGGAGCTTGGCCTTCGACTTCGAGGACATGAACGTCCTGCAGGTGTATGACCAGACGGCTAATCCGGACCTCGCGGGCTTCACCCGGGTGCTCGTCACCGAGCCGTCGCACCCGTACGTTGGTGCCTGGTGGCCGGCGGGTCACGTGCTCGGCTACGAGCACGCGTTCACCCACCAGGTCGTCGACTTGTTGACGGCCATCGCCGAGGGCCGCGACCCGGAGCCGTCATTCGCGGATGGCCTTGCGGTCCAACGGGTCCTGGGCGCCGTCGAGGAGAGCGCAGCGAAGAACAGTGTGTGGACGGAGATCCCGCGATGACGTATCTGCCCACCAAGGACGACAAGTTCAGCTTCGGGCTGTGGACCGTCGGCTGGAGGGGCGTCGACGTATTCGGCGGGGCCGTCCGTCCGCCACTCGATCCGGTGGCAGCCGTGCACAAACTGGCGGAGTTGGGCGCTGCAGCCGTCACGTTCCACGACGACGACGTCGTGCCCGACGAGAGCACCCGTGCAGAAACACTCGACCGGTTCACGAAGGCGCTTGCGGACACCGGCATGGGCGTGGAGATGGTCACCACGAACCTGTTCGGGCACCCGGTGTTCAAAGATGGCGGGCTCACCGCGAACGACCGTGCCGTTCGCCGGTACGCGCTGGCCAAGGTGCTGCGCAACCTGGACCTTGCCGCCGACCTGGGCGCCAGTACCTACGTACTGTGGGGCGGCCGGGAGGGCGCGGAGTCCGGAGCGGCCAAGGACGTGGCGGCCGCGTTGGACCGCTACCGGGAGGCGCTAAACATCCTGTGCGGCTACGTGCGAGAGCAGGGATACGACATCAGGTTCGCCCTGGAACCAAAACCGAACGAACCGCGCGGCGACATCCTTCTGCCCACCATCGGCCACGCGCTGGCGTTCATCTACACCCTCGACGACCCCGACATCGTGGGCCTGAACCCTGAGGTGGGCCACGAGGAGATGGCCGGACTCAACTACGCACACGGCATCGCCCAGACGCTATGGCAAGAAAAGCTCTTCCACATCGACCTCAACGGCCAACACGGTCCGCGCTTCGACCAGGACTTGCGCTTCGGCGCGGGAAACCTGCGCGGCGCCTTCTGGACGGTCGATGTGCTCGAGGGCGCTGGAACCGGGCGGGCGGCCTACGAGGGGTACATCCACTTCGACTACAAGCCACCCCGCACCGAGGACGTCGATGACGTCTGGGAAACCGCACGTGCGTGCATGCGCAACTACCTGATCCTGCGCGAGCGGGTTCGCGCCTTCCGGGCGGACCCCGAGGTCAAGGATGCGCTCGAGGCTGCCCGGGTCGCTGAATTGGCCGTTCCCACCCTCGCCGACAGCGAGGCGCTGGCAGACCTACGAACTGAACAGCACGACCTCGCGACCCTTGCTACGCGCGGAATGCACTTCGAACGACTCGACCAACTGGCTATGGAGCACCTGATCGGCACCCGCTGATGGATGAACGCACCGACGCGAGGAGGTCTCGACATGAGAGCACGACTCACAACGGTACTGGTCACAGCAACGGCGGTGGTGGGCATAGCACTTGCCGCGCCAGCCGTACAGGCTCAGGAAGACCCTGCGTTCGACGCGCTGGTCTTCAGCAAGACGGCGGCGTTCCGGCATGACTCGATCCCGGCGGGCGTCGCTGCAATCGAAGCGCTCGGCGCCGAGCACGGCTTCACGGTGACCGCCACGGAGGACGCCGCCGCGTTCACCGACCAGAACCTGGCCCAATTCGAGGTGGTCATCTGGCTGTCGACCACTGGGGACGTGCTCAACGACGAACAGCAGGCCGCGTTTGAGCGGTACATCCAGGGCGGCGGTGGGTACGCCGGCATTCACGCCGCATCCGACACCGAGTACGACTGGGCGTGGTACGGAGGGCTGGTCGCCGCCTACTTCCTGGACCACCCGTTCGGGCCGAACCAGTTCCAGGACGCCACGGTCAAGGTCGCCGGCAAGGGTGCGCCGTCGAATGCCGACCTGCCGAACCGGTGGGTCCGGGAGGAGGAGTGGTACAACTTCCGCTCCAACCCACGCGATGCCGTCCGCGTGCTCGCGACGGTGGACGAGAAGACCTACATCCCGAACGGATACACCGGCTCGTCCGGCATGGGCGAGGATCACCCGATCTCGTGGTGCCACAGCTATGACGGCGGGCGTGCCTGGTACACGGGCATGGGCCACAAGAGCGAGTACTTCTCCGAGCCCCTGCTGCTGTCGCACATTCACGGCGGCATCCAGATGGCGGCCGGAGAGACAACATTCCCGTGCGACTGATCGGCGGCGTCCGGCTGCCCGCTACCTATTGAGCGACTAGAACTGGAGGTACGAGGAACGTCACCGTCGGGCCCGGCCCGGAATCGGAAGGGAGCCACGAGTGACGGACGTAACACGGCAGGGGGCCGACCCGGCCGCGTCGCGCACCGGGGTGTGGTTCGTGGGCGCTCGCGGCTCCGTCGCCTCCACCGCGATCGTGGGAGCACTGGCGCTGCGATCGGGTCTGGCACGTCTGACGGGCCTGGTAAGCGAGCTACCCGAGGTCGCGGCCGCCCGACTTCCGGGGCTGTCGGGTCTGGTCTTCGGCGGCCACGACATCGCCACCATCTCGCTGCCGAAGCGGGTCGAGGCGCTGGCCGCCGCCGGCGTCGTTCCGCACAATCTGCCCGAGGCGCTGGCCAGCGAGCTCGCGGCGACCGATGAGTGGATCCGGCCGGGAGTGCACGGCCACGACCGCCCTCAGCGGGCGACGGCCGAGTCGGTCGAGGCGGATCTGCGCGCTTTCGGCCAGGCACACGGGTTGTCGCGGATCGTCGTGGTCGATGTGTCGAGCACCGAACCGCCAGCTCCTGAGGACCCTGCGCTGACCTCGGCCGGTGGGCTCGAGCGGGCGCTGGACGCAGGTGCCGCGCCATTGCCGGTCAGCTCGCTGTACGCGTACGCGGCGTTCCGGGCTGGCTGCCCGCTGGTGGCGTTCACTCCGAGTCCAGGTCCGCGGGTACCCGCGGTGCAGGAACTGGCCAGGGAGCGGTCGCTGCCTTGGGCGGGCTCGGACGGAAAGACTGGCGAGACGCTGGTGAAGACCGCGCTGGCCCCCATGTTCGCCAGCCGGGCGTTGAATGTGCTTTCCTGGGCTTCAGTCAACCTGCTCGGCGGTGGCGATGGGCAGACGCTCGCTGATCCGGCGACCGCGGCCAGCAAGACCGCGACAAAGGGGCGCGGCCTGGAGGCCATCCTCGGCCGTCCGGTCGACGGGCCGCTGCACATCGATTTCGTCCCCGACCTGGGGGAGTGGAAGACCGCCTGGGACCACGTCTCGTTCGAGGGCTTTCTCGGCACCCGGATGTCGCTGCAGTTCACCTGGGCCGGATGCGACTCCGCCCTTGCTGCGCCGCTGGTACTCGACTTGGTTCGGCTGGTGGCCCGAGCCCACGAGGTCGGGGAGGCGGGGCCACTGGCCGCCCTCGGGTTCTTCTTCAAGGACCCGGCCGGCAGCGCGGAGCACCGCCTGTCTGCACAGTGGGATGCGTTGATCCGCTGGTGCGCCCGGATCGGGGAGGTCGGATGAGGCTCGATGAGGCTGGGTGATCTCGCCGAGCTGGTGCGGCTGCCGGCTGTGCTGACGGTTCCGGGCGACACGCTGGCCGGAGCGGCGGCGGCCGGCTGGCCCCTCGGCCGCCGGACGTGGGCGCTGCCGATCGCGTCGGCTTGCCTGTATTGGGCGGGCATGGCCCTCAACGACTATGCCGACCGCGACCTGGATGCCGTCGAGCGCCCGGAGCGGCCGATCCCCAGCGGCCGGGTGCTGCCGCGACAAGCACTGGCGCTGGCCGCCGGTCTGACGGCGGCCGGTGTGGGGGCGGCCGCTGCCGCGGGTGGCCGGCGGGCACTGCGGGTGGCCGCGCCGCTGGCAGCGACGGTCTGGGCCTACGACCTGGTAATCAAGCGCACCGCACTCGGTCCGGTTGCGATGGCCACCGCCCGCGGCCTCGACGTGCTGCTCGGCGGTGCGGGCCAGGTGCACCGAGCGGCCCTGCCCATGGCAGCGGTGGCAGCGCACACCGTGGGTGTGACGGCACTGAGCCGGGGCGAGGTGCACGGCTCGCGCCGCGGTATTGCGGTGGCCGCCTTCGGTACTACGGTGGCCGTAGCGGTTCTGGCCGGCCTGCCCCAACCGCTTCTGACGGGCCGGCAGCATCCGGCTGGCGGCGTAACCCGATCCGATATCGCGGCCGCAATGTTTGCGGCGACATACGCCGTCACGGTCGGCCGGGCGCAGGCCGCAGCTGCCGAGCGTCCCGACGGACCGACGGTCCGACAGGCCACGGGTGCTGGCGTGCGAGGTTTGATCCCGCTGCAGGCGGCGTTGACGGCTCGGACCGGCGCGGTGGCCACAGCCGGTGCACTGGTGACCATGGGGCCGGTGGCGAAGGCGGCGGCCAAGGTGGTGTCGCCAACATGACGCTTCGGTTCGGTTACGGCACGAACGGCTTCGGGAGCCACCGGCTGGAGGACGCTCTCACGGTGATCGCCGGGCTCGGCTACGACGGCGTGGCCCTCACCCTCGACCATCCCCACCTCGACCCATTCGATGCCGGCCTGGCCGCCCGGACCGCCAAGGTCGGCCGCCAGTTGGACGAATTCGGCCTCGCGGTCGTGATCGAGACCGGCGCGCGGTACGTCCTAGACCCCTGGCGCAAGCACGAACCGACGCTGGTGTCGGCCGGTGACCGCACGCCGCGTGTCGAGCTGCTGCGTCGGGCTGTGCAGGTGGCCGCGGACCTGGGTGCTGAGGCGGTGTCGTTCTGGTCGGGCTCGCTGCCAGTCGGCACGGATGCCGACACGGGATGGCGGCGGCTTACCACCGGGGTGGCGCAGGTGCTGGTAGCTGCCGAACCGCTCGGCGTGACCTGCGCGTTCGAGCCGGAGCCAGGCATGTTCGTCGACACTCTCGACGCCGCGCTCGAGTTGCGCCGCCGGCTCAGTTCACCCTCGCTGAAGATCACCCTCGACCTCGGCCACTGCGTGGCAGTCGAGGCCGAGCCAACCGACCAGGTCGTCCGGCGCGCGGGCGGGCTGCTGGCCAACGTTCAGGTCGACGACATGCGCCGCGGCATCCACGAGCACCTCGAGTTCGGCGCCGGCGAACTCGACCTGCCGGCCGCGCTGGGTGCGCTGCTGGACACCGGTTACGACGGGCTTGTGTCGGTGGAGCTCCCCAGGCACGGGCATGCGGCGCCCGTGGTGGCCGAACGGTCGCTGGCCGCGCTGCGTTCGGCCCTGCACCAGGCAGAGGAGGCTGCCAGATGACCACGCTCGATAGTGTCGACCCCCGCGCCAGTGCGGCTCTGGAGCCGGCCGCGCGGGAACGCCTCGAGACGCTGTGTGCGCAACTGGCTGGCGACCCGATCCAGATCCGAGTCCTGATGCCCGCCGCGGCTCGACTCGTCGGCAGGGGACCGCTTGACCCAGCGGATCCGCAGGGTCTGCTTGGGGCGACTCTTGACGACGCCGTCAGGGGCGCGCTACTGGTGACCTTGGCTGGTGCGCTGGCGGGGGACACGGACCGCCTAGTAGCCGAGATACGAGACCTCTATCGGTTCGGCGACGCCGACGAGAAACGTGCGGTGCTGCGCGCTCTGCACCGTTTGACCCCGGGACCGGCCTACCTTGACCTGGTCGCCGACGCCTTGCGGACCAATGACGTGCGGCTGGTCGCGGCGGCACTGGGGCCATACGGGGCGAAACACCTCGATGCGGAGACCTGGCGGCAGGGCGTGCTCAAGTGCCTGTTCGTCGGCGTCCCGCTGTCCGCCGTGGCCGCACTGGACAGCCGCTCCGACGCCCTACTGGCGGACATGATCGCGGCTTATGTGTACGAGCGGGTCGCCGCCGGTCGCGATGTGCCCGCCGACGTGTGGCGGGTTCTCGACGTACACCCGAAAGCAGTCGAAGAGTCCGGCGTGCTGGCTGAGCTCGACTCCCCATACGCGGACAGGAGGACCGCCGCGGAACGGGCCCTCGCCGGCCGTACTGACCGGGCTACCACTGGCAGGGAGGCGTGATGCGAATATTCGATCCGCACATCCATATGACCTCGCGCACCACCGACGACTATGAAGCCATGTACGCCGCCGGGGTGCGCGGCCTCGTCGAGCCCTCGTTTTGGCTGGGACAGCCACGCACCAGCGTCGGCTCGTTCGTCGACTATTTCGACGGACTGGTCGGCTGGGAGCGGTTTCGGGCCGCCCAGTTCGGGATCGCCCACCACGCCACGATCGCGCTGAACCCGAAGGAGGCCAACGACCCGCGCTGCATCGAGGTGCTCGACGTGCTGCCGCGCTACCTGGCCAAGGACGGCGTCGTCGCTGTCGGCGAGCTGGGTTTCGACTCGATGACTGCGGACGAGGAGAAGGCGTTCGTGCGCCAGCTCGAGCTCGCGGCCGAGCACGATCTGCCGGTGCTCGTGCACACCCCGCACCGCGACAAAGCGGCCGGCACGCGGCGCACCCTGGAACTGGTCGCTGCGTCGCCGCTGCCTCCGAACCGGGTGCTGGTCGACCACCTCAACGAGACGACCGTCGGGATGGTGGTCGACACGGGTTGCTGGATGGGTTTCTCGATCTACCCCGACACCAAGATGGACGAGCACCGGATGGTGCGCATCCTCGCCGAACGCGGCCTCGACCGGATGCTGGTCAACTCGGCCGCCGACTGGGGACGCAGTGACCCACTCAAGACGGCCAAGACCGGCGCGGCGATGCTCGAAGCCGGGTTCGAAGCCGACGACGTCGATCGGGTGCTGTGGCGCAACCCCGTGGAGTTCTACGGCCAGAGCGGACGGCTGCTGCTGGACATGGCACCGCCGGAGCCTACGTTCGCCGGCAACACGATTCTGCGCGGCGAGCGGGCATCCGGGGCGGCCTGAACCGTGCGGTTCCGGCACCCCGACGGCACCGTCGTCCATCTGGCGTACGGCACCAACGTGCACCCAGCCGAGGACGTCGACGGTCTGGTCGACCAGCTGCGGACCTACGGCGCGGGTGTGCGGGCCGCGCTCGGCGTCGACCGGATCGGCTGGGGGTTGTGGCTTCCCGCGATGGCCGCGGCGGAGCTGGCCGGAGATCCTGCTGGCATCGACCGGTTTCGCACCGCGCTGGACCGGCATGGGCTCGAGGTCGTGACGATCAACGCATTTCCGTACGAGCGATTCCACGCACCAGTGGTCAAGCGCGCGGTGTACCGGCCGGACTGGTCCGAGGCAGCCCGCTTGGACTACACCATCGACTGCGCTCGGGTGCTGGTGCGCCTGCTCCCGGATGACGCCGTTCGCGGCAGCATCTCGACGCTGCCACTGGGTTGGCGCTTCCAGTGGTCCGAAGATCGGCAACGGGCAGCGCTCGACCAACTGGCCCGGCTGGCCGACGAGCTGGCCAAGCTCGCTGCAGACACCGGCCGGGTCGTGCGGGTGGGGCTGGAGCCCGAACCGGGGTGCGCCGTCGAGACGATTGCCGACGCCGTGGAATGGCTGGGCGGCCTCGGCGGCGACCATCTGGGGATATGTCTGGACACTTGTCACCTCGCCACGACCTTCGAGGACGCC
>DASSDH010000148.1:0-2687 GCA_035697245.1 Jiangellaceae bacterium | reverse complement strand
TGCGCGAGGACGTCGCCCGGGTGCTTGCCCCGTTGGGCCTGCGGCTGTCAGCCGCGAAGACCCAGGTGGTGCACATGAGTGACGGGTTCGACTTCCTCGGCTTCCACATCCGGTGGAAACGCAAGCGGGGGACGAACAAGTCTGACGTTCCGCACTTCTCGGCGACCGTTTGGCCCCCACTTCAGGGGACCTCGATCTCGTTGTAGATGCTGGCGGGGATGTGAAGCAGGTCCAGGACCTGCTGTTGCAGGTCGGTGAGCTGGGGCTGGAAGGTCTGGACGACGTCGTCGTCGGCGTTGATGAGTTGGTGGCGGGCGAGGTCGTCGAAGATCTCCAGGATCCGTGGCGCGCTCGGGGCGGGGCAGTTGCGTAGCTCGGGGTAGAGCGGGATCCCGGTCAGGCCTTGGGCGGTCATCGAGGTGCGGATCTCGCGTTCGAGGAGCGCTTCGGTGAGCATGGCGAGGAAGTGGCACAGCAGTAGCGCTTCGATGCGGTGCGCCGTTTCGAGGTAGACCGGTGCGACGTCCTGCGGTCCTTTGAGCAGGTGGTTGCGACGCTCGAGGTTGGGCTGGTAGTGGTAGGCGGCGAGGACCTCGGCGCCGGTCAGCAGGGTGTCGTTGGTGATGAGGGGGAAGCAACCGTCGGTGACCGCGTCGTAGCTGACCTTCTCAGCCTCGATGGCGGCGGTGATGGTGAAGACCGTCTTCTCGGTGCGCCGGTAGCGGGTGTTGGTGCCGGGTCGGCCGCGCTTCTCCTGCCGGTGGTCGACCTCGCGGGTTTCGGTGATGGTGAACCCGACCCAGCGCGCTGCTCCGACTGACTGCAGGGCGGTGGTGGCGGCGGCTTCGGCGGCGACTCGGGTCTTCAGCCGAGTCTTGGGGCTGGCCAGTCGGACAGCGACGGCCTCGATCGCGGCGAGCCCGGCTTCGATGCGGGAAGCGCGGGCTGCTGCATCGCGGGCCGCCTTGGCGCTGGAGTGGACCCAGATCACTCGGTAGCCATCGACTGAAGGTGCGGGGGCTGGGAAGGTCCGCCAGATCCGGTCAGGGTCGGCGGCCCGCACGCCGGGTGCCCGGCGGGCTTCGGTCCAGTCCGGCGCGTGGGTTTGGGCCCAGTTCCGGAACCAGGTGTCCTCGGTGCGGCCGTGCGGCACGATCGTGACGAAACGCCCGCCGTGGCTGGCGATGTGACGCATCGCCTGTTGGGAGCACAGTTTGCCGTCCGCGACGTAGAGGAAGTCGGGGCTGCCGACCAGGGCGTGCAGTTCGTCCCAGGTGGGGATGTGGGTGACGTCGTCGGGGGTGTTGCCGTCCGCGACGCGGTAGGCGATCGGGACCGCGCCGTCAGCGGAGATGGTGAGGATGAACAGCAGCTGCTTGAGGTCGGGACGATGGTCCTTGTTGTGCCCGTGGCGGATCGCCGGCGTTGGCTTCCCGCCGCGGTCTCGGCCGTCAGCATCGGGGTAGTTCCCGGTCACGGTGACGGTGGTCGAGTCGTTGTGCAGCTGGGACGTATCGATGTTGAACTCGCGGATCACCCCCAGGACCGTCTGGGTGATCAGGCTCGCCCGATCGGCGTCGAACAGTCGGTCCAGCATCCGGCCGACCCGGTCGTCGTTGAGCAGCTCCGCCTCGCCCAGCGCGAGCCCGAGGACTGTCGGGTCATACGAGGCTGCCCACTCGCTGAGGGCATAGACCGGTCGATGGCCGGCCACGATGTTGCGGACCACCGTCGCGATCACCGCCGCCGGGGCCAGCCGCAACCGGGCGTCGTCGGTGGGCAGGTAGGCCTGCAGCTGCCCGGCCAGGCCCATCCGGTCGAACAGGAAGTTCACGATCGGCAGGCAGCCCAGCCGCTGGCTGCGCAACGTGAACGGCTCTGATGGCGTCAACACGGTCCTCCTTGACGGACGTTCCCTCATCGGTCAGCATAGTTACTGACCGACAAATGATCGGGGACGCCAGAGCAGAAACGAGGTGTGTCGTGCCGAGTCGTCTCGAACGCCTTGAGCGCAGCTACCGGGCACTCGCTGCGGAGCTGGCCGCCGAGCTCGCCACCGTCGGGTTCATCAGCCCAGGCAGCGTCGTCAGCCGCTACACCTCCTGCGGGAAACTCGGCTGCCGATGCCGAGCCGACCCGCCGCAACGCCACGGCCCGTACTACCAGTGGAGCCGTGCCGTCGCGGGCAAGACCGTGAGCCGCCGACTCACCGACGCCGAGGCCCAGCTCTACCAGGGCTGGATCGCCAACCGGCGACGCATCGAACAGCTCATCGCCCAGATGGAGCAGACCTCAGCAGCAGCATCCGATCTGCTCCTGGATCAAGCAGCCCCGACGAACCCCCGCAAGACAGCGAAGCCCTGACCGAAAGTGGGAGGCCAAACGGTCGCCGAGAAGTGCGGAACGTCAGATTGGAGGATGGCAGCGATGTCACACGTGAGGCGTTTCGACCATGTCGGCATCACCGTCGACGACCTCGACCTGGTGACGGCGTTCTTCGTCGGGTTGGGTCTCGAGGTGGAGGGAAGCACGTTCGTGGAGGGCGAGTTCCTGGACACAGTCATCGGCATCCCGGACTCGCGCACGGAGATCGTCATGCTGCGGCCGCCTGGCGGAGGAACCGGGATAGAGCTCTCGAGCTTCGTCAGGCCCGATCACGAGCCCGGATCGCCCGACGCGATGGCGAA
>DASSDH010000147.1:0-3656 GCA_035697245.1 Jiangellaceae bacterium | reverse complement strand
GGCGGCCTTGCCCTTCTGAACGGACTTCAGGTTGTTGTCGAACCGCGTGATCATCGGGTCGCCGGTAGGTGAGGCGGGTAGGTGGACGACGATCTCGGAATTCGAGCCCGCCGGCAGCTTGACCTTGCTGGTCACCAGAGTCTTGCCATCCTCGGAAACGGTGACGGTCCGCGTACCGTGCTTGACCGGAAAGGGTCCCGCCACCTTGCCACCAGCTAGCCCACCAACCACCGAGTCGCCGTCGACGGTGACTGAGATCGTTCGGCTCGGCAGACCTTGCACGATGTAGATGCAGGTCTGGTCGGCGGCTGAACTGGGCGTGAGCCCGGCGGCCAGCAGGGCGAGCATACCGACGCCGACCACCGCGACCCATATGCTGCGCAGCCTTGGACGACCCATGCTCAGAACCCCGAATCCACACTGTGGTACGCCACGGACGGACCGGCCTGGCGATGTCGCAGTCTGGTCCGACTAGCCGGGCAGCAGCTTAGTCATGCAGACTGGGACCGACCACCGATCGTCAGAAGTGTCGGACGAGAATTTTTCGCGAGAATTTTTCGGCGGTGGCGTCTCGGGGAAGGTGACACATGGCGGGGGCTCGCGCACGCGACGCCCTGCGGCGCTCGGTGGGGGCGTTGACGGTCACCGCCCTGCTTGGCGCGGCCGTCGCGGTCAGCGCGGGGCTCCCGTGGCCCAGCTCTGCCGCACCCTCTGCGCGTGGGCCGGCGGGCGCGGTTCCGTCCTTGGCACCGAGCCAATCCACGCTCGTCCGTCCCACCCCGTCACCGGCCCGCACGATCCTGCCGACACCGCGGACGTCGCCGACGCCGATGCGCCCCGGCGAGGCCGTCGGCGCTCCAGGCATCGCCATCACCACTCGTCCCGAGTCCGATGGGAGCTTCCTCGTCAGTGAGGTGATCACGCTGCCCGCACCGGCGACCGAGGCCGTGCTGCGACCGCCGTCGATCGGGGACGCCGGCACCCGGTTCAAGCAGCTGCGGCCGACCGCGATGCAGGTCGAGGTCAGTGCGGGTGGGCTAGCCCTGGCGATTCCCAACGGCCTGGTACGCAGCGGGGTGATGCTTCGCTGGGACTCACCCACCCAGCAGCTACGACTGCGCTACCGCCTGACGCAGGTGAGCGTTGCAAGCCGACCCGCCAAAGCCGGCCGCACCGTGGCCGCACTCGGGTCACTGCTCGACCAGATGCCTGCCGACCTGCCGGTCAAGGTGGTCGTGACGGGCCGGACTGTGTTGTCTCTCACCTGTCCCCAGCTTCCGCTGGCGAGACTGTCCTGTGGCGCAGGAATAGCTCCGAAGTTCTGGACCTTACGCTCGATTCCGTTCGACCGATCGCAAGTGCTGGTGCAGTACGACCGGCCGGCGCGGCCATGAGGTCGTAGGGTCTCGTCCGGTGGGTTCTCCCATGTTTGCCATCCTCGCTGCGTCCGTATCGTTCGTGGTCTACCTCGGCTACGTCCTCCTCGCCGGGACGGGCACCTTCTGGGCATTCGTCTGGCCGGATGGTCAGGCCGTCCGTCGATTGCGGATGATGGCGGTCATCGGTCTCGCATCGATCGGCGTCGGAACGATCGCTGAGGCGCTTATCGATTGGCTAGCACCTGGACGAGCGCTGGGTGAAGTCGCGGATGATTCCGGAACGTGGCTGCTGGTGCGGCTGGCAGTTCTCGCCGGCGCCGGGTTCTTCGGCGCCGAAGTGCTGCGACGCCCGGTGAGGGGCGGACGACGCGTCACGGTCCTCATGCTGGTCGTCCTCCTGACCATCACCTTGGTGGTCGAGTCGACCGCCATGGCTTCACCTCGGGTCGTCGCGCTCACTGCGACGACGGGCCTGTACCTACTGGCCCTGGCCGCCTGGTTGGGCGGCCTCATGGCCTTCGCCGCCCTGCTCGTCCCGCGCAATCCGCCCGGTGCGCTCGAGCGGGTTTCGCCACGGTTCTCTCGTTTTGCAGGGCTGAGCGTGCTCGCGCTGACGGTCGCTGGCACCGCGCAACACCTGATCGCCGGTGGGACGGCAACACCTCGCTCGGGCGTGCTGCTGCTCGTTGAGGTGCTAGCGCTGGTCGCCACGCTGCTGCTGAGCCGCTATGCCGTCGCGTACGGCCGGAGGTTGGCCTTCCGTGAGCGGTATTTGCGCGGCTTCCCTGTCGAGCCGGGCGGCCGGCGACCGATGCTCGGGCGCGCGATCGGCGTCCAGATTGTCCTCTCCGTCGCCCTGTTGGGCGTAGCGGTCGCGCAGCTCGCGGTGTTGCCAGTGCCAAACGGGCCGGTGGCAGTGCCGTTGGGGGATCCGTCCCCGACGACGGTCGCCACCGCCCGCGAGGCGCGACCGGCGGCAGACGACATGCGGTTCGTTCCGGAGCGGATCGACCTACCAGGTGGCGCGTATACGGCCGTCGTTCCCGTGGCCACGGTCGGCAACGAGCTGGTGGTCCCGGAAGATCCCACGAAGGTCGGCTGGTGGGATGGGAGCTCCTACGTCGGCGATCCGTACGGCTCGACCGTGATCGCCGGCCACGTCGACGCCTTCGACCGCGGCATCGGGTTCTTCTTCCGGCTGTGGAACATCAAGGTCGGGGAGCATGTGGTGTTGAGCGCGGGTGATGTGCGTCAGGCGTACAAGATCACCACGGTGCGCCAAGTCCCGCGCACCGATCTCGTCGACGACGCGGAGGTCTTCGACATCGGCGGATCGCCTCGGCTGGTGTTGATCACCTGCACGGGCGAGTTCCGGCCCGACCGTGGGGGGTACAGCCGCAATCTGATCGTGGTTGCGCGCCCGGTTTCATGAGTGCCGCCGCGCCAGACCCGCAACACTCACTGGTGCTGGTCCGCGCCCGGCGATGGCTGGCAGCACGGCTTGATGCCCTTCGGCGTGACCAGCTGGTTGGGCGTAGCGAACTGTAGCGCGCATGCAACAGGATCTTTTGTTTTTTCGTCCACGCTAATCCGGGTAGTAAGAGCGAGCGACCTGATCTGTGCGGATCCAGTCCCCTCGCCTACCGGAGATCGAGTCCGGACCGGACGGCCACATGACGACTTTGGAGGAATCAATGACGAGATCGAATCCGGTGTTCTGGCTCGCGCGCCACGCTCGACGAGGCGTCACCGATCTCCCGCGGAACATCGTGTGGGCGTTCGACGCCACCTTGAAGAATCCGGCCACGTCTGCGGGAAAAACCCTCCAGTCGGTGGGGCACCAGGCGGCATCCGCCGTTGCCGACGTGAGTCCGTTCGCTAACGGCGCAGACAGCCGACTACAACGGGTTGACGCAGCCCTGGAGCGCGCCCAGCAGCTCGAGGCGCAGGCTCGGGAGGAAGCCGAGAATGCGAAGGAGCGCGCGGAGGCCGCCGGGAAGGTGGAAGCCGACGGGGAGAAGCAGATCGACGCAGCGCGGGATGAAGGCGAACGCAAAGTCGCCGACGTGGTGGCTGAGGCTCAGCGAGAGGCCGACGAGTACGTAGCCGCGAAGCGCGCCCGGGCGCAGGAGATCGCCGCCAACGACGTCGCCGCGGTCGAGGCCGACGTCGCCGAGCAAGTAAAGCGAGCCAAGGACGAAGCCAGAAAGGCGCACACCAAGGCCGAGCAAGCGATCGAACGGGCACGTGATCAGATGAAGCAAGCTCGCGAGCTGG
>DASSDH010000146.1:0-23577 GCA_035697245.1 Jiangellaceae bacterium | reverse complement strand
TCGAGCGTGACGATCCGGCCCTCGGGGTCGAGCCGCGCCGGGAGCCGGGCGTGGTTCAGGAGCATCAGCGCGAGCAGCCCGCGCGCCTCGGGCTCCTCCGTGGCGAGGGTGAGCTGGCGGGCGAGCCGGATCGCCTCGCGGGCCAGGTCCACCCGGCCCGCGTGGCCGGCCGTGTAGACGAGGTAGAGCACGCGCAGCACGACGGCGAGGTCGCCGGGCTGGTCCAGGCGGCGCCCGCGCAGGGTGCGCTTGGCGCGGCTGATCCGCTGCGCCATCGTCGCCTCGGGGACGTAGAAGGCGTCGGCGATTTCAGCGGTGGTGAGGCCGCCGACGGCGCGCAGGGTCAGCGCCACCTGGGACGCGGGCGCGAGGTCTGGGTGACAGCAGCAGAAGAGCAGGAAGAGGGTGTCGTCGTCGTCCTCTGTGGCGGCCGGCCGCGGCTCCGCGTACGTCGTCTCCTCGCGGCGGTGCCGGGCGACCTCGCTGCGGCGGGCGTCGACGAGCCGCCGCGTCGCGACCGTGGTCAGCCACGCGTGCGGGTCGCGCGGCGGGTGCTCGGGCCAGACCCGGAGCGCCTCCAGCAGCGCCTCCTGGAGCGCGTCCTCGGCGGCGTCGAAGTCCTCGCCCCGGCGGACCAGGCCCGCGAGCACCCGCGGGACGAGAGCGCGCAGCGCGCCCTCGTCCAGCGGTTGCACCGTCGCGTCGATCACGCCGGGTCAGTCCTCCGACGGCGCGTCGGACATGACCTCCCGGACTTCGAGCCACTCGTACAGCGGCTCGCGGCCGGGGCCGGGCTCGGAGGAGACGTACGCCGCGAGCTCGAGCGCGCGCTCCTCGGACTCGACGTCGATCATGTACCAGCCCGCGACCAGGTCGCTGGTCTCAGGCAGCGGGCCGTCGGTGGTGACGGGCGCCGCGTCAGGGCCGCCGTAGCGCACCCAGCTGCGCGCCGGCGTGAGCGCCTGCGCGTCGACGTACTCGCCATTCTCCTCGAGCAGCTCGCTAACGTGCCTGAGGAAGGCCATGTGCGCCTCCACGTCCTCAGGCGCCCACTGGTCCATCGGGGGCACGCGACGGTGCGGCTCCGGGCCACCGCGGTAGTGCTTGAGCAGCAGGTACTTCGGCATTGTGGTCTCCTGGTGTCGTGGGCCGCGCTTGTCGAGGCCCTTCACCTGGTGAGCGGAGCCGACTGGCGCTTCTCGACATCATGCCGCTAGTAGTGAGCGTAGACATCGACGCGGTAGCCGTCCGAAGGTCGGCCACTTGAACGCGCACGAAGCGCCCGTCGTCCCGCCACTCCGTCTCGACAACGCCCGCTCCCCGGAGGCGGTCGCGCGCAGCGCGAACGGCAGCCTCGTCCGTCAGCGGCGTGTCGCGCGCGGCGTCGCGGACGTCGCTCTTGATGCTGCAAGACCGTCGATCAGCGCCGCAGGGGCGCTGCGTTCAGGGCCGTTGCTTCGTCTTCTCGTTGCGCGACGAGCGCAACGTCGTACAGCAGTTGATGGAAGGCCAGCGTCACACCTGACAAGGGCCTCGAGCGGCGCGACGTAGTCGGCGGAGATCGTCTGTTCGGTGCTGATGACCTGCCCAACATCGGCCGCCGGGAGTTGGCCGACGTAACGGATAACGTGTGGCGGGAACTTCGCGTGATCAGCAACGACGCCATTAGCCGCCTGGCGAAGAAGTAGAGAACAGCGTGCGACGTGACGGCGGCGGGCAAATGCATCGCTGGACTCAAGGCGATCCAGCATTCCGCGCGCGCTAGCATCGGCCTCCGATGGACCGCCGTCATCAGATCGAGCGCTGGTTCGCCGCCCGCGGGGTCCCTCAGCTGATCGAGGGCTACAGCACCGAGCAGCGCATGGACGCCCGGGCTGTGCCGTTCATCGGTGCCTGGCTCGTCATCGGGACGTTCCTCATCTGGGGCCGCCGACCGCAGGCCGACCTGGGCGCGCAGATCCTGCTCTCGCTCGCCGCCCTAGCTGCCATCCTGGTCGTGCTCGGTCTCGTTCTTCTGCTGCGGCGACACCCGCCGTTCCGCGCGAACGCGCGGCTGGACCTGCTCGACATCGCGATGATCGGGCTCGTGCCCAGCGTGGTGGCCGCCGTGGTCCATGGGCGACTCTTCGCGGACCCCATCGCCGTGCTCGGCGTCGCCGGCTTCGTGCTGCTGGGCGTGGGGCTCATTTACCTCGTCTTCGGCTTCGGGCTGCTTGAGATCGGCTGGTGGGCGCTCGGCCACCTGCGCGCGCAACTGACCCAGATCTCGACCCTGCTCGCCCGAACCCTGCCAGTGCTGCTCATCCTCGTCGTGTTCCTGCTCTTCGCCTCGGAGTTGTGGCAGGCGGCCCACACGCTGGGCGGTGCGGACCTGATCGCGATCATCGTCCTGCTCCTCTTGGTGGCGGGCCTGCTGGTGGTGACCCGTGCGCGCGCCGAGATCGGGCGCCTCGAGGAGACCGAACGGACCGGCGACGCCGTTGCCGCCCGGCTGGCCGGCACGCCTGCGGAGCCGCTGGCTGGGGCCATGCTGGCGGCGCCTCCACCGCGACGGTTGCGCTGGCTGGAGCGCATCAACCTGGTTTTCCTCATGCTGCTCAGCCAGCTCCTCCAGTCGCTGTTCGTGGGCCTGCTCGTGACGCTGTTCCTCGTCGCGCTCGGCGTGCTGGCGATCCCTGCATCGGTCCAGGAGCAATGGGTGGGCGAGCCGGTGCGGACCGTGCAGGGGTTCGAGCTGCTCGGCGAGCCGCGGCTGGTGTCGACCGAGCTCCTGGTGACGGCCGGGCTGCTGGGCGGGATGTGCGCGCTGTACTTCACCGGCCTGGCCCTGACCGATGCCGCCTACCGGGCTGAGTTCCATGCCCGGGTCGTCGCCGACGTGGAGGAGATCATGGCGGTCCACGCCGCGTACCTCGCGTCACCGGAGGTCCGTCTGTCGTAACGGTGCTGACCCTGGCGGTCCCTAGTAGTCGCTCCCGGATGATTCGGGTCCGCGGCAGCTGGAAGTTCATGTCGAGTTTGCCGGCTACATCAACGACGCGGGCGAGGAAGGCACGCGTCGCTCCCACGAGGTCGTCGGCCAGGTCGTCATCGTTCGGCGCACCCGCGGCGCGCACTCTGGGCCATCGCTCCCGAGTGTCGGCAGAGCCGTGGACCGGCGCCGTGGGCGTTGACGCCGAGTCCTATCCGGAGCCGAGCCCGGACCCGTCCGGCCCGGCAGCCACGATCAACGAACCCTCGGCCAGGGTCTCCGCGACGGCCTTCTCCGCGGCGGCCTGGTCCTTGGCCTGCACGCGTACGACGGTGCGGTGACCGTTCGGCGCCTCGACCAGGACCTCGAACCGTTGCAGCTGCTCGCTGGTCTCGGCCTGCTGGTCGGTCGGCTGCTCGTGCGGCCCGTCGCGGCGGGGTACGAACGGCCCCTCGTCCAGCTTGCTGCGTGCCATCGCTCCCTCTCCCGTCACGTGCTGTGGTTGGTCAGCCGGAACGCGTCAGCGATCACCACGTCGCCACCGGCCCGCCAATGCAGAAGAAAGCCACGTTCTCCGGTCGGGCGGCGGTTCGCGCCGAGAAGGTGCGGCACCAGCTCGACGGTCGTGCCGAGCCGGCCACGATGATGTACTGGCGGAAGTCGCCGGAGAGCACGGTGTAGTCCGCGCCGGCACCGAGCGAGCCGTCCATCGACGAGTTCTCGTACACGGTCCAGCCGAGCGCCCGCGGCCGCGGGCCGTCGTCGTTGATGATCGAGTAGTTCAGCCCGGTCGCTTGCGGCAGCTGCCGGTACCCGTTGATGATCGACAGGTTCATCATCCAGCGGGCGCGTGGCCGCCACCGCGCAGGCAGCGCCGCCTGGTTGGCGTACAGGTCACCCTGGGCGAGCACGTTCGTCGCCGTCGCGATCACCGGGGTCGCCGCGGCCACCAGGGCAGTGATGATCCCGCGAGGCTGACCGCTGCCGCTGCCCGTGGTGAACGCGGAAGCCTCACGGACGGCTTTCGCGTCAGCGAACAGTGCCCCGACCTGCTGCGCGATGTCGCTGTCTTCGAACAGCTCGAAGCTGACCGGGACGAACGCCTGCCCCTTGTACGACGTGATGGTCGGCTGTAGCAGCGTCGGCGTGTCGTCGGACACTTCGGCGGACTCCGCGTCCCAGCTCGCGGTGACACCCAGCGAGGTAACGAACCGTTTCTCGTTCTGCGCGGTGCGCTCGACACGAGCGACCTCGCGCATCGGGTCGAGCGCACCGGCCCACTGACGAGCGCTGCACAACATCAAGCGTCGTAACCACTCGCGGCGGTATGACGCACCCATAATGCCTTGGCCGTGGCCGCACAGCTGCCGTTCCCGTGAACTGGTGTCCTTGAGTGATGGACGCTGCCGAGCTCGAGTGGATCGCGTGGACGACGCCGATCACCACCTCGTTGGGTGCGGCGCTGGCAGCCTCCGACTTCAGCGGTCGCACCGTGGCTTGTCGCCAGCACATCCTGGCCGACACGATCTGCATCGCGGCTCCGTTCGTCGAGGCCGGGGCCCGGGTGCGGTTGGCTCCGTGCAACCTCGACAGCACCGACGATCGCACCGTCGCCCACCTGACTTCCCCGGTCGAGCCGTCTCTGGTGGCTGGCCAGGCGGCGGCCGTGGTGGGTGGATCGGCGACCCGGGTCACCAGCTGGGTGAAGCGCCCTAAGTTCTGGCTAGCATCGATCGGCGTCGAGGTCCGGCGCGTGCCGGGATTAGCGCCGGCGAGTATCGCCCGCATGTCGACCGGGCAGCCAGCCAAGCGAAATGGCGCCCGGCATGATCCCGCTACGACAACGGGGTGGCCGACACCAACGACCAGCGCCTCACCCCGCGCGCGATGGTCACGATCGGCGCGACCTACCTGAACGATGGGGTCTGGGACGGACAGCAGGTCATCCCGCCGGACTGGGTCACCGCCAGCGCCACGCCGTACGCGGGGAACACGTGGACCAACCACGTCCTGCGCCCCATCCCGCCCGACGACAACACCTGGGGACGACGCGGGTACGCCTACGCGTGGTGGACCCACGAGTTCCGCAAGTCCGGGCACACAGTCCCCGCCTTCTACGCGTGGGGCTGGGGAGGCCAAGTGATCGCTGTCTTCCCCGAGCACGATGCGGTCGCTGTGTTCACCGGCGCCCACTACAACGCAGCCTCGTCCCCGGCCAAGATCCTCGGCGCGCACGTCATCCCCGCCCTGCTCAATGCCGACGCGGCAGGCTAGCGGGCGACAACAACACCAAGAGCCGAAAGCCACGACTCAGGCCCGGCTTGCCGCGAGGACCGTCAGGTCTCGCGATCGGCCAGCCGGTTGATGTTGAGCATCATCTTGCGGCTCATCACGGAGCTGACGACCTCAAGCGGGAAGCGTCCGAACACGAGTCGGCTCGTCCAGTCCGGGCCATAGGCGTAGCGGTGCCGGAGCAGCAGCTGGCTCCCACCCATCGAGCCTCCGGGGGGACGACGAACTGCCAGATCGACCGTTGCCAGCTGTCCTCCGCGCCCATGTCCGCGGGTGAGCCGTACAGCACCAGAGCGTGCTGCGGGTCGGCGACCTCGATACGCAACGTAGGTCGGGTCGGATACCGGCAACACCCAGACCGACGAGGCATTGAACGGCCCGACGCGGCTGACGTTTGTCACCTTGATCCGGTGATGGGGGGCACTACGCGTTGCGTGCCCGGCACGGGAGCGTGGGTGTCATGACAGATCGAGCTGCTGACAGGGAGTTGCCGGGTGCCGTCATGGCCGAGCTTCGCGGTGTATCGAAGACGTACGGGTCGGGTGGGTCGGCGGTGCTCGCCGTGGAGGGTGTCGACCTGAGCGTGCGGGCGGGGGAGCTGCTGGCGGTGCTGGGCCCGAATGGTGCGGGCAAGACGACCGCGTTGGGCATGCTGACCGGTCTGACGACCCCCTCCAGCGGGACGGCGCGGCTGTTCGGGAGGGATCCGAGGGACCTGGGGGCGCGGCAGCGGATGGGTGTGATGCTGCAGTCGTCGGGGGTTCCGGACACGTTGCGGGTGCGGGAGCTGCTGACGGCGTTCCGTGGCTACTACCCGGCCCCGCTGCCGGTGGCGTCGGTGGTGGAGGCGGCCGGGCTGCACGGGCTGGAGGACCGGCTGTTCGGAACCCTGTCCGGGGGCCAGCAGCGGCGGGTGCTGTTCGGGATCGCGTTGTGTGGGGACCCGCAGCTGGTGTTCGTGGACGAGCCGACCACCGGCCTGGATGCCGAGGTGCGGCGCACGCTGTGGGCCACGCTGCGCACCCTGGCCGCCACGGGCCGTGGAGTGGTGCTGACCACGCACTACCTGGAGGAGGCCGACGCGCTGGCCGACCGCATCGTGGTGCTGCACGAGGGCCGGGTGATCGCCGAGGGCACCCCGTCGCAGATCAAGTCCCTCGTGCCCGGGCGGCGGATCACCGCCGAGTCCAGCATCGAGGCAGGGCAGGCGTCCGGCTGGGCCGGGGTGCACCACGCCCAGCGAGACGGCACCCGGCTAGAGCTGCTGGTCAGCGAGCCCGAACCGGTGCTGCGGGAACTGCTGCACCGGGACCAGTCGGTGACCGGCGTGACCGTCACTGAACCCACTCTCGAGGACGCGTTCCTGACCCTGACCGACCGGACGAAGGAGGCAGCATGACCACCACCATCACGACCGGGCCGAACGCCCCGGGTGCTGCGGCGCCGCCCAGGTACACCCGCCGCAGCCTGCTGCGCGTGTATCGCACCGAGGCCTGGCAGGAGTTCCTCAAGTTGATCCGGCTGCCGATCTTCGCGGCCACTACGATCGCGCTGCCGTTGATGTTCTACGTGATCTTCGGGATCACGTTCGCCGGCGAGCAGGCCCGCGGGGTCGGGGTGACCACCTACATGCTGGTCACCTACGGCGCGTTCGGGGTTATCGGGGCGGCTCTGTTCGGGTTCGGGGTGTCGGTGGCCGTGGAGCGTGGGCAGGGCTGGATGCGCCTGAAGCGGGTCGCGCCGATGCCGCCGCTGGCCTACTTCGTCGCCAAGGTGGTCATGAGCCTGGCCGTGGCCACGATCATCGTGCTGGCCATGTTCACCCTCGGGGCCCTCGTCGGCGGCGTCCGTCTCGACCCGCAGCAGTGGGTCGCGGTGGGGCTGGCGCTGGTCGCGGGTGCGCTGCCGTTCTCGGCGATGGGCTTGGCGTTCGGCTACCTGGTGGGCCCGAACTCCGCCCCGGCGGTGCTGAACCTGGCGTGGCTGCCGATGGCGTTCGCGTCGGGGTTGTGGATCCCGATCTCCCAGCTGCCCGACGTGGTGCAGTCGGTCGCGGTCGCTCTGCCGCCGTATCACTTCGTGCAGCTGGCGCTGGGCACCATCGGGGCGTCCGAGGGCGGCTCGCCGGTCGTGCATGCCGCCGCAGTGCTGGGATTCACGCTGTTGTTCCTGGTCGTGGCAGCCTGGGGGTTCCGTCGCGACGAGGGACGCACCTACGGATGAGACGAGGGCCGCGGTGAACCAACCCGTCACCCGCTACGCGCCCTACCTGTGGCTGGTCTACCTCGGCGCGCTGGTCTTCCAGCCGGCGTTCGACCCCGACACCACCGCGGCGGACTGGGTCGCGACGGGGGTGATGGTCGCGGCCTTCCTACCCCTGTACCGGGCCAGCTTGGCTGAGCGGGATCAGCGACGCCTGATGTTCCTGCTCGCCGCGATGGCTGGTCTCGGTGTGGTGGGGACCCTGGTCAATGCCGGGGCGGGTGTGTTCGTCGTCTACGCCGCCGCCCTCGCCGGACGTCTCTCCCCAGTCAGGCGGGCCGTTGTGGCGGTAGCCGTGCTGGCCGGGCTCGCCGGGGTGATGTTCCTGATCTCCACGGTTCCCCTGCCGTGGCGACTCCTCGCTGTTGGGCCGATCATCGTGTTCGTCTTGGTGATCGGGGCAGCAGGGATCATT
This sequence comes from Jiangellaceae bacterium, assembly GCA_035697245.1. Lineage (GTDB taxonomy): Bacteria > Actinomycetota > Actinomycetes > Jiangellales > Jiangellaceae > JACVRX01. Next base: position 15,637 of record DASSDH010000146.1, on the reverse strand, counting down.
GACGGCGAACGCGAGCGCACGCAGGCCCGGCTGCGTCGCGCGGACGAGGAGATCGAGCGGCTGGCCACGATCGCCGAGCGCGAGCGCATCGCACGTGACCTGCACGACCTGCTCGGTCACACCCTGTCGGTGGTCGTGCTGAAGTCCGAGCTCGCCGGGCGGCTCGTCCGATCCGATCCGGACCGTGCCGAGCAGGAGGTGCGCGAGGTGGAGCACACCGCGCGGACCGCCCTGGCCGAGGTGCGCTCGGCCGTGGCCGGGTACCGGGCCAAAGGGCTCGGCGTGGAGCTGGTCAACGCCCGGCGAGCACTCTCGGCTGCCGGCGTCGACCTGCAGGCCACCATCGACCTTCCCGTCCTGCCCGCCGAGCACGAGGCAGCCCTCGCCCTGGCCCTGCGCGAGGCCGTCACCAACGTGGTACGCCACGCCGACGCCCACCACACCACCATCCACGCCGACGCCACCCGAGACGAGGTGACCCTCGAAGTCTGCGACGACGGGCGAGGCACCTCCGGACCGGACGGTTCCGGCCTGGCCGGCATGCGCGAACGCATCACCGCCCTCGGTGGCCACGTCACCCGCCGCACCGGCCCTTCCGGGGGCGAGCGACCCGGCACAGTCGTGACCATCAGTCTGCCCCGCACCCCGAGCACGGCGGCGGCACCCAGCCCGGCGGCCCGGCCATGAGCATCACCGTGCTGCTCGCCGAGGACCAGCGCATGGTCCTCGGCGCCCTGGGCAGCCTGCTCGGTCTCGAGCCCGACATCGACATCATCGACACCGCGACCGACGGTGACGAGGCGCTGCGCCTGGTCCAGACCCTGCAGCCGGACATCCTGCTCACCGACATAGAGATGCCCGGACGCAGCGGCCTCGACGTCGCCGCCGAGATCCGCCGACGCGGGCTGGGCACCCGGGTCGTCATCCTCACCACGTTCGCCCGCACCGGATACCTGCGGCGTGCCCTGGACGCCGGCGTTGGCGGCTACCTGCTCAAGGACGCCCCCTCGGCCACCCTCGCCGGCGCCATCCGCACCGTGCACCACGGCGGGCGCGCCGTCGACCCCGCCCTCGCCGCGGACGCCTGGGCCGAGGCTGACCCGCTCACCGACCGGGAACGCCAAGTCCTACGCCTGGCCGGCGACGGGCTGTCCAACGCCGACATCGCTGCGCGCCTGCACCTGTCCGACGGCACCGTGCGCAACTACCTGTCCGAGGCCATCCGCAAGCTCGGCGCCACCAACCGCACCGCCGCCGCCCGGCTCGCCCACGACCGGGGCTGGCTCTGATCTGACTGAGTAATTCCGTCAGATCGCAGGAGTCAAATCGGTCGAGACCGTCTGCACCGGGCCATGACACCGCAGACTCGCGGAATGACGCGGTCCTCGCTGGGATCGCGACAGCGGACGCCAGTCCGGCACTCCATCACTGGACCGGCGGCTCCATCCTGGTGCGCTGGGCCGGCGAGAAGGCCCTCCTGCAGATCGACGACTACCTCGCCGAGAAGGCAGACGCCGTCTGCGTCATCGGGTGGGCCGAAGGCTCCCACGACAGCTGGATCGCTGGCCACGGCGCCCGCGACCTCCGTAACCCCGACACCCCGCTCGCCGAGCCGACCCTCCACCCGGTCGTCGCCATCGCGATGAAGCACGCCGGCGACTATCCAGAGCGGTATGCCTTGGCGGCGATATGACGCACGTCCGGGGACGGTTCGGAGCCGATCGATCGCGCGCCCATGCCGACGAGCGCCCAGTGCCATGCCGGCTTGAGACCGCGTAGGCGGGGGCTTGCCGTCGCCGAACGGATCAGATCGTCTCGCACCACAGGGCGCAGGCTCGCCTCCGACCTGCGAGAACCCGGCCGGGCCCTGCCGCCGTGGCCATGGTCCGGCCTACGCTCGACAGCGTGGCCGACCACCAGCTGATCAATCTTCCAGCCGACACCTTCACGCGCGTCCTCTGCGTGGTGGCGCACCCCGACGACATGGAGTACGGCGCATCCTCGGCCGTCGCGGCCTGGACTGCGGCCGGGGTGGACGTCCACTACCTGCTGCTGACCCGCGGCGGGGCCGGTATCGACACGATGCATCCGGCGCAGACCGCCGAGGTCCGCAGCGCCGAGCAGACCGCGGCCTGCAAGGCCGTCGGGGTCGAGGACGTCGAGTTCCTCGACCACCCCGACGGGGTGCTCGAGTACGGCCTGACCCTGCGGCGCGACATCGCCCGGGCGATCCGGCGGGTGCGCCCCGATGCGGTGGTGACGGGCGCCTGGGACCTGGAGGTCATGGGCGGCCTCAACCAGGCCGACCACCGGGCGGCCGGCCTGGCCACCCTGGACGCCGTCCGGGACGCCGGCAACAGGTGGGTCTTCCCCGAGCTCGTTGACGACAGCCTCGAGCCCCACTCGGTACGGTGGCTGCTGGTCGTCGGCCACGACCAGCCCACCCACGGGGTGGACGTCACCGGAGCCCCACTCGAGGCCGGGATCCGCTCCCTCGAGGCGCATGCGACCTACCTGGCCGCGCTCCCGTGGCACCCGCCGCCGCGCGAGGTGGTCGAGTGGATCGCCGGGGCCGGCGGCCCCGCGCTCGGGATCGAGCACGCGGTGCTGTTCCGCGCTTGGGACCTGCAGGCCCCGCCCTCCCTCGACGACGCCTGATCGATCCCGACGCGATGGAACCGGCCCACCCGTCGCGTGTCACAGATGTACACGAGAGTCGAGCGGTGGGCGAGCTCTACGCAGCCGCCTGTCCTCGCCTGATCGGCTTCCTGACCGTGCCCACCGCGCCGGACACCCGGCTCCCGGCCGACCGATCGACCACGTCATTCTGGGTCATCCTGGACGGAGCTGATGCGGCGATATGACGCAGCGACGGTGCGGGTGTCCCAGGAGCCGTCGCTGGATGTCAGGCGCTGTCTTTCCACGTCCGCCGGCGTAATCGGTACCACTGAGGACGTGTCCTGTTCATCGGCCAGCCCAGCCCCCGGGTGTCCGCGGAGTCGACTGCGAGCATCTCCCAGGCCGGGAATGCGTTTTCGACCTCCTCCTGGGACACCCCTTCTAGGAGGGACCGCATCCAGGTCGGTCCGAAGGCGAGCATCAGCAGCGTGGCTTCGGGGTTGGCCAGGGTCGTGACACCGTGGCCCTCCGCGTCACGCTGCTCGGCATTGAGACCCTGGAAGCAGCCGACGTCGAGGAAGAAGTCGAACGTGCCCAGATCGGCCGCCGGCAGGTCCGTCACATCCCCCACGACGTAGGTGGCGCCACTCGTGCCCTTGCGCTTGGCTGCCTCGATCGCGGCCGGTACGTTGTCGATGCCCACGGCCTGCCAGCCCCTCCGCGCCAGGTCGGGGGTGTACTGGCCACGGCCGCAGCCCAGGTCGAGAGCCCGGCCGAGTGGGCGGGAGCGTTCGTTCTCCTCACGATCGAACAGCGTGGCGATGCTTGTCGCCGCTGCGGTCCCGTAGCGCTCCCAGGGCGTGATCCCGAAGCGGTACCCGAGGGCGTACTTCGTCATGTGGTTCGCCTCCCGGGACCATTACATAGCGAGCGCTGGCCGGCTCGTCGGCAGATCCGAAATCCGCACCATCAAGTGACGCCCGCTGGCGGCGGTATGACGCGCTTCCACGCGCCTTCGAAAATGGCATTTCCGGGGACCATGTGCCGTGTTGATCACCTGGCACGCGGTCGTTCAAGCCGCGTGTCCGCGCGATGACTGATGGTCAGCGCGGAGTTCTCGACGCGCGCTCACGCAGGTTCAACAGCATCTTCCGCATCATCCAGATGTCACCGAACTCAAGGAGCGCGGAGAAGGCGATCGATGGCGACAGCCACTTGTAGCGCGAACGCACACGGGTGATGAGCCTCGTCGTATCGTCGGCGATCTCGTCGAGCTGCCAAGCCCAGGTCGTGCCTCCAGGCTCGCCCCAGACCATCGAGTGGGGCGCATCCAGTGAATGAACCCGCATGCCCTGCTTGCCGTCAGGGCTCATCGGAATGACATCGCCTTCCGCAAGATGTTGCAGCTCCGGGATGATGCGCCGAGCGCTGCGATGCCCGAGGTTGTCGAGGAGGTCGTAGCTGTACCAGCGCCGGCCCGAGTCACCCCTGCTTGCCCCACCCACGGCCACACGTCCTCGGGTGGGGCGGCGATCGTGATGGCGCGGGTGGCGTTGAACGTCGGGTGCTTCACGAGTTCGTCGCTGGGAAGAGAACGTGCGACCTCCGCTGGAGTAGCGCCCCACGTGAGCTGCCACGGACGCACGTCCGGCCATAGACGATGCCTGAGATCGGGACAGCAAGGAGAAGCACCGTTTGACGTCGCACGATCACAGTGTGGGCGTGGTGGGGGTCGTACAGCAGAGTCAAAGGGCCCAACCTGCCCGACGAGGGTACGGCGCAGTCCGGGTTGTCAGTCTGTCGCGGCTGCTAGAAATGACGCAACTTCAGACCCCTCTCAGTCGGCGGTTCCGGGGTGATTATGGGGCCTTCCTGCATCTCGAGGCCGTTGCTGAAGGGGATCCACAAGGCAGGCTAGGAATCGGCCGGTTTGTGCACCTACTGAGTTTCAGGTACTCCGCGTGGCGCCCCGGTCTGCTCGACCCGGCCATGGCCGCTCCGGAACTCCGAAGCGTCCCCTCTTCCCTGAACCGACACGGAGCTAAGTGCCGGGGTGTGGTGCGCGGCTCCGGCAGAGATCACACCAGGCTGAGCTCTGCCTCCCGCGGCCCTCCGCTCCGCGCCTCCCCCGACTTCTTGCGCTCAAACCACCGCGACGAGGCCGGAGACCGCCCCTCGTCGGTGGCCGCCGCGCGATGAGTCAGGGACGGGCGGGGCGGCCAGTGCAGCTGCTGGAGCTGCACCGGCCGCCTCGACCCGGTCAGGGGCGGATGGGCGTCACCTTGATGTCGACCGCCTTGGCCGTCCCGCCCACCGCGTAGGCCGCGACACCCGTCGCCGAGGCCGGCGGGTAGATGAGGTCGGTGACAGAGACCTGACCGCCCTCGGCCAGCACCTCGACCGAGCTGCGGTCGAGGTATGCCGTGAAGGTCACCTCACCGTCGCGCACCGTCACGGGCGCCTCCTCGACGCTCGGGAAGAGGGGGTTGAACCCGACGTTGCCGCTGCGCGTCCGGTCGACGACCAGCGTGCCGTCGCGACGGACCCCGACCTTGGTGCCCACGGCGCCGTCGGCGCTGCGCCGCAGCACGACCCCGGCCTCGGACGCCGAGCCCAGGGCGACCCGGACCTCGACCCGCGCCACCGTCGCGGCGAGCCCGGTCGGCGTCACACCGGCCGCGACCGAACGCACCTTGGCCTGCTGCTGGTCACGGTTCACGGTCACCGCATCGACTCCCGGGACCGGCGCCTGGCGGAGGCGCGGTCCCGCCTCGGTGGAGACGAGGGACAGCGTGCGGGGCATCGTCATCTGGCCGCGCCACGGGTCCGTGGGCACGTCACCGGCGTACTGCCAGTTGCTCATCCAGCCGATGGCGATGCGCTGGTCGTCGGGCAGTCCGTTGAAGGTCACCCCGGCGTAGTTGTCGCGCCCGAAGTCGACCCAGGCGGCACGGTCGGTCCCGCTCTTGGCCGGCGCCGACGCGAGCATGAACTGGTCGGCGAGGATGTGCCCCCAACCACCGGAGCTGTGGTCGACAACCCTGATCTGCGCCGTCCGACCCTGCAGGTCGCTGAGGTCCCACGACGCCCAGTCGAGGGCTTCGCTGTCGGATCCCGTGCTCGACCGCACGACCTCGCCGCCGACGACGAGGTTGACGGTCGTCTGGGTGTCGCGCGGGCCAGCAGCCGTGTCGGAGAACCGGATGTCGTCCACCATGAGGTGTCCCCAGTCGCCGCCACTGTGGTCGTCCCGGACGACGATCCGGGCCTGCTTGCCCACCACTGCCCTGGCGTCGATGTGGCGCCAGTCCATCTCACCGGAGTTGTTGCCGGTAACCGACCCGACGACCTCTCCGCCCGAGACGAGCTCCACGACGGTCGGGCCACTTGTCCCGAGCGGGTGCGTGCCTCCTGCGATGAGGAGGTTGACGTAGTCCTTGGTCACGGTGAACTCCGGCGACACGAAGGTGCCCACGGCGGGGTCGCACTTGTCGGGCACGACGCACGTGTCGAGCACCTTGTCACCCTGGTGGTAGGGCAGGCTCGAGCTGGTCGCGCCGTAGCCGACGAAGTCCCCTGTGGCGCTCCACCCGGCGGGCAGGTGCGTCGCGGGGTCGAGCTCCTCGAAGTCAGTGAAGACCTCGCCGCCCGGGTCACCCTGGGTCGCGCCGGGGATGGCCGGGTGGCGGCCACCGCCGATGAGGAAGTTGAGGTACCTCTGGTCGATCGTGAACTCCGGCGAGGTCAGCTCGCCCTGGGCGGCGTCGAAGTCGATGAAGCTGTTGACGAGGTGCTCGCCCACGTAGCCGGTAACGGGCTGCTGGCCCGGCAGGGAACCGGATGCGGGCTGGGACCCGAAGGCGGTCCCCGTCGGGAACCATCCGGCATACCCGTTCTCGAATCCCTGCAGGAGCGTCCCGGCGGGAGGCTCGTAGCTCGCGGGCCCGTCCGGCGTGAACGTCGTGCCGTCGAAGTCACCGACGAAGTACTGGGTGCCCGAGCCGCCGGCGATCCCACCCGGGTTGAGGCTGACGAGCATGACCCACTTGACGTTGTCCGGATCACCGTCGACCGCCAGGGGGAAGAGGTCCGGGCACTCCCAGACGCCGCCGATGGCGTTGCGCGGGCCGAACTCGGAGAGCCGGGTCCACTGCTTGAGGTCGGCGGAGCGCCAGATGAGGACCTTGTGCTCGTTGGCGATCACCGCCACCATCCGCCACTCCTGGGCGGGCTCGTACCAGAAGGCCTTGGGGTCGCGGAACTCGCGCGAGCCGATGTCGATGACCGGGTTGCCCGAGTACTTGGTCCACGTCTGACCGTCGTCGGTCGAGTACGCCAGCGACTGGGCCTGAATGCCCTCGCGGCCGCTGGCCGCCGTGTAGGCGCTGGTGTACATCGCCACGAGAGGGGGGTTCTGCGCCGTCCCGAAGCCGGAGCTGTTCGTCGTGTCGACGACGACCGAGCCGGAGAACACTCCCTCATTGGCGTCGAACGGGATGGCGACCGGTTGCTCGTCCCAGTGGACGAGGTCGGTGCTAGTCGCGTGGCCCCAGGACATGTTGCCCCAGACGCTGCCGAGCGGGTTGTGCTGGAAGAAGAGGTGGTAGACGCCCTTGTGGAAGACGAGCCCATTGGGGTCGTTGATCCAGTTCTTCGCGGGGCTGAAGTGGTATGCGGGGCGGTGCTGCGGCGTGTCCGCCGCCGCGGGCGCCACGCCGAGTGCGGCGAGGAACGCGCCGGCGATCAGGACGACGGCGAGCGGCCGGCGCGTGGGTGAACGAGTGCTGACAGCCATGACGAACCTCCGGGAACGACAACGTTGTCAGTGGCCAGTTTGAAGGGTGATCGTCGAGTAGGTCAAGGAAATGGTGCCGCATCGTGGGACGCATGCGGGTGCGTCCTGTGGCCTGCGCGCCCGCCCCCGCACCACTGACTCTCTTGCGCTGCACGCGGGAGCCGACCGCGGCCGGGGTGCCGGTTGTCGAGGTGAAGCGTCCCGCCCGGCCCGACACGCGGACGGCAAGCCGACCGGCTCGACGCCGAACAGATCGCCCGCTCGGTCCTGGCGATGACCGCGACGGACCCCGAAGGCCAAGACCGGGCTGGTCGAGATGATCCGCACGCTGCGGGTCACCCCGGCCATTGCCGTCAGGGGCCCCCACCCAGGCGTTCAACAGCGACTTCAAGCTGAGGGCCCAGAAAGCAGGCGTTCCAGTGATCCCCATCCATGCGACTCGGCGGACCTGCGCCACTCTCCTCGTGGCGCTCGACGTTCACTGAACCGCCCTGGGTTTGGTAGGGACTTGGTTCATTGGGAGCCGGCGGTCTCGACGGCTCGGGTGTGACGGTAGTAGTTCGCTTCCGCTTCGGCGGGTGGGATCAGCCCGATCTGGCTATGAAGCCGGCGGTGGTTCCACCAGTCGATGTATTCGAAGATGGCGAACTCGAGCTGCTCGATCGTTCGCCACTTCTCCGAAGGCGGCAAGGTCATGGTGGACTCACTCACCATCCGGCAAATGCGGTCGATCTGGCGATAGTCGGTCACCGACGGCGAGCGGATACGAGTCCGCAGACTGTCTGGCTCAGCAACCAGCTCCGCAGCAGAGCGTCACGGCCAGCCGGCGTCGGCGAGCTCGTGTGCCCAGGGTGGGTCGGCGCCGACCCGTTGGCAGGTGACGGCCGAGACGGCGGTCGCGAACTCGGTGGCCTCGGTCAACAGCGAGCTGTCGGATAACTCGGCGCGGCCGAGCTCGCGCTGGTGCCACCAGGCGACGAACCCGCCGCAGAACGAGTCCCCTGCGCCGATGGTGTCGGCGATCGCCACCCGCGGCACCGGGACCCGGATCTGGCCCGCCTCGGTGACGACCTGCACGTCGTTGGCGCCGTCGGTCAGCAGCACGGCCCGCGCGCCCAGGCCACGGACTGCCTCGGCGGCGGCCAGGGGCGACCGGCCCGGATAGAGGTACGCGGCGTCTTCGGTGCTCACTTTGACGACGTCCGCACGGCGGAGGATGCGGTCCAGCCGCTCGCGGGCGGCTGGGTGAGCGTCGAGGATGGTCGGCCGGCAGTTCGGGTCGACCACCAGCAGGACGTCTTCCGGCAGGCTGGTCATCACGGTCTCCACGGAGGAGGCCATTGGTTCCAGCACGAGTCCGAGGGTGCCGACGTACAGGATCCGCGGCGTCTTCGCCAAGACGGCCTGTGCCTCATCGACGCTGAGTTCGGCGGCCGACGTGCCGTCGACGTAGAACAGGTAGGAGGCCGCGCCGGCGTCGTCGAGCCAGGCCAGGGCGAGCGTCGTCGGCGCATCGGTCGACGGTGCGTACGAGTCGTCGACGTGGGACTCGAGGAGGCCCTCACGTAGCAGCTGGCCGAACCCGTCGGTGGACAGGGACCCGAGATAGGCGCACGGCTCTCCCAGCCGGGCGATGGTTCGGGCCACGTTGAACGGGCCCCCGCCGGGGACGGCGCGAAAGGCACCGTCCCCGGCGGGGACCATGTCGATCAGGCTCTCGCCCGCGACGACGATCACGGCAGGTCGTGCGCGCCGTGTTCGTCGACCTGGGTGGCCCCCGTCATGATCGCGACCGCCTCGGACATGGTGTGGCTCTGCGGGGTGACGATCGCGCCGCGTCGACCGAGCCGTTGGATGTGGATCCGGTCGGCGACCTCGAAGACATGGGGCATATCGTGGCTGATCAAGATGATCGGCAGCCCCTTGTCGCGCAGCGTCCGGATCAGGTCCAGAACCTTGCCCGACTCCTTGACCCCGAGGGCTGCCGTCGGCTCGTCCATGATCACGACCCGGCTTTCGAACGCCGCCGCCCGGGCGACTGCCACACCTTGCCGTTGCCCGCCGGAGAGCGTCTCGACCGGCTGGTTCATGTTCTGGATCGTCATGATCCCCAGGTCGGTCATCCGGTTCCGCGCGTGCTCGTTCATCGCCCGAACGTCGAGCATCCGCAGGACACTGCCAGCGAAGCCGCCCCGCCGGCGTTCTCGGCCGAGGAACAGATTGCTGGCGATGTCCAGCGACGGCGCGACGGCAAGGGTTTGGTAGACGGCCTCGATACCGGCCGCTCTCGCCTCGAGCGGGTTTTTGAACAAGACCTCCTGGCCTTCGAGCTGGATCGTGCCGCTGTCGGGCACTTCCGCGCCGGAGATGCACTTGATCAGCGTGGACTTGCCGGCGCCGTTGTCGCCGATGACGGCCAGGATCTCGCCCGGGTAGAGCTCGAAGTCGGCGCCGTTGAGGGCCGTGACGTTGCCGTAGCGCTTGACCAGGCCCTTTGCCTTCAGCACCGGGGTCGTGGTCGGAGCTTCTTGAGTCGTCATGTCCGAACCCTCCGAATCCACTGGTCGATTGCGACGGCGACCAGTACCAACACGCCGACCGCGAAGTTCTGCCAGAGCTCGTCGATCCCAGCGAGCTGCAGGCCGTTTCGGAATACGCCGACGATCAGGGCCCCGAACAGCGTCCCCAAGATCTTGCCGCGACCACCGAACAGGCTGGTGCCGCCGATGACCACAGCCGTGATCGTGTCCAGGTTGTAGGTGATGCCTGCTTGCGGGCTGGCCGACGCGATCCGGCCGATCAGGATCCAGGCGCCGATGGCGTAGATCAACCCGGCTACCACATAGACCGATAGCAGCACCCGGTCGGTGCGGATTCCGGATAGCCGGGCGGCTTCTCTGTCATCGCCTGTGGCGTAGACATGCCGGCCCCACATCGTCCATTTCAGCACGAACGCCATCAGCGCGAACAACAACAGCATGAGTATCGCGCCGTACGTGACTCGCGCTCCGCCGACCTCGAACGCGTTTCCGGTCCACAGCAGCAGGCTGGGCATGTCTCGACCCCGCACGGTCTCGCTCTGCGAGATGTACAGGTTGAGCGCGAAGAAGATGTTCAGCGTGCCGAGCGTGACGATGAACGGCGGCAGCTTGACCCGCGTCACGAGCAGGCCGTTGATGAGCCCGCAGACAAGGCCGACAGCGAAGCCGATGAGCAACGCCAGCAAACCGGGTAAGCCCGCGTCTGCGGCGAGCTTGGCCATGACCATCGACGAGAGCACCATGATGGCGCCCACCGACAGGTCGATCCCGGCGGTGAGGATGATGATCGTCTGACCGATGGCCAGGGTGCCGATGACCATCACCTGCTGGACGATCAGCGAGATGTTGCTGGGCTGCACGAAGTTGTCCGCAACAATCGAAAAGATGATCACGGACAGCAGCAGCACGATCGCCGGGCCCACAGTCGCCCGGGTGTGCAGGACGTGCTGGATGCGCTGCAGGGTGGTCATCCGGGACGTGTCGTCGCCCGGCGGCGGGGGCTGTTCGATGGTGTCCGTCGCCCCTGGTTGTGTGTTGTCCATATCAACCCTTCAGGTGCGGGTGAGTAGGGATCCACGGCTGAACGGCCGGTAAAGCCGGCCGTCCAGCTTCGGAGGATGCGCGAAACGGCAACCGATTGGAGCCGAGGTTGCCGTCAGCCCCAGCAGTTGTCCAGACCCCAGGTGCTGTCCTCGGACTCGACGTCGTCGACGGGCGCGTCGGTGATAAGGGTGACGCCAGTGTCGTAGAAGTCCTTGCCCTCCTCGGGCTCCGGAATCTCACCCGTGGCGATCGCCTCGACACCCAACGAGGCCATCTCGAGGGGGAACTGCATCGACGTGGCGTCGATGACCCCACCCTGGACGTCCTCCACGCCTGGGCAGCCACCGTCGACAGACACCAGGATCACGTCTTCGGGTGTCTTTCCTGCCGCTTCGAGGGCCTCCCACGCGCCAGCAGCGGCCGGCTCGTTGATCGTGTAGACCACATTGATGTCGGGGTTCGCCGACAACAGGTTCTCCATCGCGGTCCGGCCGCCCTCCGGTGCACCGTCGGTCACGTCGTGCCCGACGATCCGGGGGTCGTCCTCGTCGCCGATCTGGGTTTCGTCACCGACGTCGATGCCGAATCCCTGCATGAAGCCCTGGTCGCGCTGCACGTCGACCGACACCTGGTTGGCGTTCAAGTCCAGCATCGCGATCTTGGCATCCGCCGCCGCGTCACCCAGTGTCGCTGCGGCCCACTGACCGATCAGTTCGCCCGCCTTGAAGTTGTCGGTGGCGAACGTGGCGTCTGCGGCGTCCGGCGGGTCGAGCTGGGTGTCCAAGGCGATCACCGTGATGCCCGCCGCTCGCGCCTGGTCGGTCGACGACACGATCGCCGCGGAGTCACTCGGCGTGATGAGAATGCCGTCCGCCCCCGCGGAGATCAAGCTCTCGATCGCCTGGACCTGCGCCTCGTTGTCACCGTCGAACTCGCCGGCGAAGCTCTGCAGCTCGGCGCCGAGCTCGTCGGCCTTCGCTTGCGCGCCCTCCTTCATCTTGACGAAGAACGGGTTGGTCTCGGTCTTGGTGATCAGCCCGACGAGAACCTCACCGTCGCCGCCGTCGCCACCCGCGGTACCCGTTCCGCCGGTCGACGGCTCGTCGCCGTCGCCCCCACAGGCCGCGAGCATCAGCGCTGCCGCCGTGCCGAGCGCCAGCAGCGTCGTCCGACGACGCCCCGGCGCGATCCGGATGTTCCTGGCCACTGTGCCTCCTTCAGTCCACGATGTCCTCTGACAACGTTGTCAGAGTGTCTAGCGAATCACCACTGCATGTCAAGAGCTGTGGTAGAACTGTTACATGACTGGGAAGACAACCTTGTCCAAGACTGAGGCCCGCAGCCGAAGACCGACGCTCAGGGACGTCGCCGCGCTCGCCGGGGTGAGCTACAAGACCGTCTCCCGGGTCGTCAACGACGAACCGGGCGTCTCGCCGACGCTCGCCGAGCGGGTCCGCCAAGCCAGCGCGCAATTGGATTACCACCCCGACCACACGGCGAGCAGCCTGCGACGAGGCGACCGCAGGACAGCGAGCATCGGTCTCATCTTGGAAGACGTCAGCAACCCCTTCTCGGGAGCCATGTACCGCGCGGTCGAGGATGTCGCCCTAGCCCGCGGAGTGACCGTACTGGCCGGAAGCTGCGACGAGGAAGCGACACGCGCCCGCACTCTGGTAAACGAGTTCGTGAACCGGCGAGTCGACGGCATGATCGTCGTCCCGCCCCCAGGCGATCTGGCACCATTGCTGCTGGGGCAGCGAAACGGCACCGCAGTCGTGTTTCTCGACCGAGCGCCTACGTACAGCGGAGTCGACGCCGTCGTCTCCGACAACCGGCGGGGTGCCGCCCGTGGGGTTGCGCACCTGATTCGCCACGGGCATCGGCGGATCGGATTCCTGGGGGACGAGCCCACAATCTGGACCGCCGAGGAGCGCTATCAGGGGTATCTGGACGCCTTGGCGGCCCACGACCTGCCAGTCGATCTCGATATCGTCCGGCGCGATTCTCAGCACGGCGAGGCGAGGATACAGGCGGTCGTGGCGATGCTGTCCGCCAGCGAGCCGCCCACAGCGCTGTTCACCGGGCAGAACCTCATCACAATGGACACCATTCGAGCACTCCGAGCGCACGGTCGCGAGCACCACGTGGCGATGATCGGCTTCGACGACTTCCAGCTCGCCGACCTGCTCGAACCCGGCGTCACGGTCATCGCCCAGGATTCGACCGGCATGGGCCATCGAGCCGCGGAGCTGGTCTTCGAGCGCATCGCCGGCGACGACCGCCCGGCCCAGCTGGAGATCATCCCGACCAGGCTGATCACCCGCGGCTCGGGTGAAATCCACCCCGCGTATCCAGACTGAACCTCACCTGTTGATCAGCAGATGCGGTTGATCACGGCACCCCTTACCCGGTGATCGCGAAGCCGACGGCGAGGGCGGCCGCGGCGGCCGACAACGCAACGGCGACGCCGTGCACGGCGGTCAACCGGCCGCAAGCACCGCGTTGAGGCCCAGGTAGGCGATCGCAACCGAGGCGACCGCCAGCAGGGACAGCTCCAGCGCTGCGTGGGCCATCGGTTCGGGATCGTGGTGCCGCAGCGCGCGGCCCACACCCACCGCGAAGACCAGCCACTCGCAGGTCCACCAAGCCGTGTGTGGCCGCGGTGAGCGGCGCGTCAACACGATCACGCTGTACTGGCCGACCAGCGCCGGAGTTCCTCGACCGCATGGACCACACCGACGTCGCCGTCCCCAGCGCGGGCGGTCCGGGCAACGGCGTCGACGTGGAGCCCCGAGGCCGCCCACGAGCCGGGCCGTGGCTCGACCGATGCCGCCGAGTCCGAAGACGCGTGCGCGGCTGCCGGCCAGCCGCCGGATCGGTCGATGCTCCCAGCGATGTTGCGTTGCCTGTCGAGCGTCCCGTGCAGATCCTTCGCCAGCGCAAGCACCAGCCCCCAGCACGTACTCGGCCAGGGACTGATCGAGCACCCCGCCGGCGTTGGTGATCGTGACGTCGCTGGCGATCACCTTGGGAACGAGCACGTTGTCGACGCCGGCGCTGGTGATGGCCGCCGCAGTCTGTCTGCCGAGCGCTATGCCTCAGCGAGCCCGCGGGCGGCGAAGTCCCAGACCAGCAACGCGTCGGCGCCGCGCAGCGCGCGGGGCAGCTCCCGGCTCGTCGCGACTCGGACCTCGACTCCCGACATCTGACCAAGATCCGGGATGTCGTGCTCAACGGGGATGGCGACTCTCACGGCAGGTCCCTGCGACTGGTCACCTTTCTCGACCTCCTTGTTCTTCGCCTGTCCGCCGGAGTCACCGGCACTCGGCTGCGGCGGTCGCCGCGCGAGCGCTACGCCCACCTGCGCGGCTGCCGCCAGCGGCCCAGCCGGCGTTGATCAGGACGGCCCCTGCCACCGCCAGGGTGATTCCGGTTGCAGTGGCCGCCGTGAGCCGGTCTCCGAAGAAGACACAGCCCGAAAGGGCGGCGGCGCCCAGGCCGTTCCACGCGGTGTAGGTCATGCTCGGTGGCATCACGCGCATCACGTGGCGGAGCAAACCGAATGCCGCGTAGTAGGCGAGGAGGTAGCCGATGAGCGCGGGAGCCGATGCGTCAAGGCGTGGGACCGCTTCAGGCACGCGATGCCGATCAGCTCCAAGACGATGGCGGCACCAGGTAGACCCAGGCCCATTGCGGCACGGTCCTGTCGCCGCGGGGCGTCACGTCGGCTCATCCAGATGAATCGTGACCGTGCCCAACGCCACCATCGCCAGGCCCAGGCAGCTGGTCCAGTGCATGCGCTGCCCGAGCCATAACCGGTCGATGGCCGCGAGGAGGGCGGGGGGTCGCGCGAACCCGATGGCCGACGCCGACCCGCCTGCGCCTCCCAAGCCGAGTCCGCTGGCACCTACCGCTGCGGAGGCGGCCCGCATCGTCAACGAGGCGTGGAAGGACCCGGACTGGGGTACCCCTGGTTTAGCTCACCATGGTCTGGCCGTGTGGCGTTTCCGCGTCGGCTCGCTCTGGCGCCGCTAGGCGAGCGACCGCCACACGCAGCTGGGCTACGTCTGGTAGTGCGGGAGGATTTTGCCTTCTTTCACGTAGGTCAACGCTTCGGACATCTCGTATGCGTGGACGGCGGAAGCGAACACCGACAGCCGGTCCGACGGTGTCGTGATCTCTTCGCTGTCGAAGAACGCCGCTCGCGCGGGTGTGTCTGCGAAGCCGAGGATCAGTGAGGCGTGCAGCCGTTGGTCGGTGGGGTTGTCGTGGGCGACGTTGGGGGTGTTCTTCTCGACTTCGGTGACCCGCATTCCACGGGTGGTGAGCGCTTCGGCCATTTCCAGGCCGAGGTAGCCGGCGCCGACGATGATCGCGGTCGCTGGGTGGTGCGTGTCGATGAACTCTGTGAGGGCGAAGGTGTCGCCCATGGTGTGCAGGAGGAATACGCCGTCATCCGGGCCGAGTGTGTCGAGGCCGCCGATCGGGGGGCGTACCGGGGTGGCGCCGGTGGCTATGACGAGTTCGTCATAGGGCAACCGCGACTCGCGCCCACCCGGGTTGACCACGGACAGTCGCCGCGCGTCCACGTCGACGCTGTTCGCCGTTGTGTCGAGCAGCAACCGTAGGCCGGCGGTCT
>DASSDH010000145.1:0-11205 GCA_035697245.1 Jiangellaceae bacterium | reverse complement strand
GGCGGCCGATGAGAACCTCTACTCACCCTGGTCAGTCTCCCCACCACCGATTGCAAAGCGCAATCACTATCCAAGGAGCGCAGATGTCGCAGGCACGGATCCACAACTTGGCCATCTCCCTCGACGGCTTCGCCACCGGCGAGCCGCAGTCCGCCGATGCACCCTTCGGCCATGCGGGCGAGCGACTGCACGAGTGGATGTTTGGTACCCGCTTCTGGGACGCGGGCGGAACCGCCGGAGTCGACGACGCCTTCGCTGAGCGCCACAGTTACGGCATCGGCGCCGAGATCATGGGCGCCAACAAGTTCGGCCCGCCCGGCTGGCGGGACGACCCAGACTGGAAGGGCTGGTGGGGCCCGAACCCGCCGTTCCACACACCGACCTTCGTGCTCACCCACCGCCCGCGGCCCTCGATCGGGATGGAGGGCGGCACCACGTTCCACTTCCTCGACGCCGCCCCGGCCGAGGCGCTCGAGACCGCCCGCGAAGCAGCCGATGGTCAGGACGTCCGGATCGGCGGCGGCGCCACCGTCGTACGCGACTTCCTCGCCGCCGGGCTCGTCGACCACATGCATCTCGTCCAGGTCCCGATCGTGCTCGGCCGCGGCGTCCGCATCTGGGACGGTCTGGAGGCCCTCGAGGATGCCTACGACATCGAAGCCGTCTCCTCCCCCAGCGGCGTCACCCACGTCACGTTCACGCGCAAGGTCGCCTCGTGAACGCCGACACCGAACCGCAGGCCGTGCCCGGACAGCCGAGACTGAAGAACGAGCACCAGCGGACCTGCTCGGTCAAGGTCAACAAGCAGCTGGGGAAGGATGACCGCATAGCCCGTTGGGCAGACATCCGGATCTGGTGCAATCCGCGCGGTGCGTCATTCCGCAGCGACTCGGGCGTGGCCGCAGGGGCGGCATAGCGTCGCGGCAGGTGCCTCACCACGTGTGCGGCGATCCGTGGCGAGGCTTGGTCTCCCTCGCCAGGTGCATGCCATGACCGCTACGACGCTTCTTCCGTTCCAGCCCGATGCGATGACGCCGGCCCAGCGTGCCGCGGTGTCCTACCTGGCCCGGGTACTCCGGGCACACCCACGCGCTGTACGCCTACCAACTCCGCCGCTGGTTCGCCTGGTGCGAGACCAACAACCTCGACCCGCTGATCGGAATCCAGCGAGCACACATCGAGCTCTACATCCGATACCTCGGCGAGTCCGGGCTGATGGCCTCCTCGGTCACCACCTCGATGCACGCCGTGCGTGGCTTCTTCCGGTTCGCCCACATCGACGGTCTCATCGTCTCGGACCCAGCCGTCTACGCACGCCTCCCCAAGGTCCACCGCGACGAGTCCCGCACCCACGGCCTGGACCGGCTCGAGCTGATCCGATTCCTCCAGGTCACCCAGACCATCAGCGTCCACCATGGCGCCGTGGCCTACCTGCTCGGCATCAACGCGCTGCGCGCCACTGAGGCGGCCGCCGTCCGGATCGAGGACTACGCCGAGACGCTGCGCGGCCACCGGGTGCTGCACCTGGTCGGCAAGGGCAACAACCCCGCCACCATGCCACCGACCGTGCCTGTTCTCCGGGTTCTCGATGCCTGCCGGGGCGAACGCACCGAAGGACCACTCGTGCTACGGCCGAACTCGGGCAAACCGATCGACCGCCGCGACGCCTACCGGATGGTCGCCCGGATCGCCAAGGCCGCCGGCATCCCCAGGCACATCAACCCACACTCGCTTCGCCACGCCGCCATCACCAACGCTCTCGACGCCGGCGTCCCGCTCCGCGACGCCCAGATCCTCGCCCGGCACGCCGACCCCTGCACCACCGAGCACTACGACCGCGCCCGCGGCAACCTCGACCGCCACGGCGTGCACTTCCTGACCGCCTACGTGGCCGGGGTGTAGATGACGCCGACAGCCGTGCGACCGCGAACCCCGCCAGTGATGCGTCAACTCCGCCCAGAAAGACCGTGTCCGCATCGTGTCCTCGCCGGCAGCGTTTGCCATTGGGAACATCGTCGACGGGCGACGCAACTGCGGTAGAGACTGACGTCCTATTCGCAATGAGGGTCCAGGGGTTCGAATCCCGTTAGCTACGCCGTCAGCTCCACCAAACCAAGGATCCCGGCTGACTCGCGAACATCCAGTCGTCGGACGGGATTCTGGATCACGCGGCGCAGTGGCCCCTCACCTTTGGGGCAGCCGGTCGAATCCGGTGAAAGGTTCGCGGATCGTCACGCTGTTTTCGTCCCCTTCGGTCTGCGCAGAAGCCGAGATCGCCTCGATCAGGTCCGCGGTGAGGGTTCCGTAGATCTGTAGGGTGCTTTCGGGTTCGAGGTACTCCGCGTATGCCTCGGCGAAGTGCTCCACCCCGACTTTCATGTGGGTCGCCATCGAGTCGGCGTCCGGGTGAACCTGGACGACGGTCACAACGTCGGAGTCTGGGGCCGTGTAGCCGTAGAAGGAGTGCAGCCGCGGCTCCTGCGGCTCGACGATCTCGGAACAGAACGTTGCGAAGTAGGTCTTGAACGCCTCGCGCTTACCGGGCTTGATCTTGTGGGTGCCGATGAAGATGAACGGTGTAGTCACGGTGTCCTCCTGGGATCGGTGCTTTGACGGGTCGGGCATCGAGTCCACGATCTGTGCCGCCGCGGTCGCCTCGCTTCGGCACATTGGGCCGACTTCGCAGGCGGTCGTGAGTATTCCTACCCATGGCCCCAGACTGGCAGGATCGGCAGGAAGGCAAGGCGATGAACGAGCACGCTCGCCATCTTGTGGCCGCCCGCGAGCACCACCGCGCGTCGCGGTGGGTTCAGGCGTGTGAGGGGTACTCCGCGGCTGATCGGGTCACACCGCTGGGTATTGAGGATCTCGAGGGCTGGGCCGAGGCGGCGCAGGTCATCGGGCGGGTCGACGAGGCGATCGTTGTGCTCGCCCGGTGCTTCGAACGGCGGGCGCAATCCGGCGAGATCCACGAGGCGACGCGCGCGGCGTACTGGCTTTGGAGTGCTCACGTCTTTACACGAGGCGAATTCGCCATCGCGGCTGGCTGGGTCGAGCGGGCCCGCAGCCTGGCGGCGGCACGGCAGTCCGGCGAGTACGGCTGGCCGTTGATCCCGCAGGCGTATGGGTGCTTCGGAGCCGGCGACTATGAGACCGCCAAGGGGCTCTTGCATCGCGCAGTCGAGTTGGGCCTGGGTCGGGGCGACGCCGACTTGGTCACCATTGCGACGACAATGTGTGGCCGTGCGACCCTCAAGTTGGGGTCGATGGACAGCGGGTTGGCTCTCCTTGACGAGGCGATGGTCCGGATCCTGGCCCGGACCACCTCGCCACGTGCCACCAGCGTCATGTACTGCGCCGCGATCGGCTCCTGTTATGAGGTGCATGAGATTGCGCGCGCAGCGGAATGGTCGGTCGCCCTCGACACGTGGCTCGGCACGCTGCCTCAACTCGGTGGCGCCTACTTCGGGAACTGCCGGATCTACCGCGCGATTCTGATGCGCCTGCGCGGGGACTGGTCACGGGCTGTAGCCGAGCTCGAGCAGGCGTGCTGTGACCTGGCCATCGACGGGCGGTTGGTGGCCGGCCATGCCTGGTACGAACTCGGCGAATTGCGGAGACTGCAAGGAGCTCCAGGGGTCGAGGAGGCCTACCAACAGGCGATTGCGTTCGGGCGGGTGGCCCAGCCGGGACTCGCGCTCTACCGGCTGAGTCAGGGCGACGTGCAGGCTGCGGATGCCGGCCTACACCGTGTGCTGGCCGAGCGCGAACAGGCGGTCGATCGGCTAGTGCTTCTCGAGGCGGCCGTCGAGGTTGATCTCGCCGCCGGTCGAATCGATTCGGCCGAGGACGCCGTTGCCGAGATGGAGAGGATCGCTAAGGCTTTCCCCACGACGGCGGCACGGTCAACTGTGGCCTCGGCCCGAGGAGCGATTGCGTTGGCTGAAGACTGTCCGGCTGACGCACTTGTCCGCCTCAGGGATTCGGTCAACGGGTGGCGGGAACTGGGTGTGCCGTACGAGGCGGCGATGGTCGGCGTACGCATCGCCGAGGCGTGCCGGATACTCGGCGACGAGGACGGCGTTCGTATGGAGCTCCGCGCGGCACTGGCGACCTTCGAACGACTTGGCGCACGGCCGGACGCGGACCGCGCCCGCGAGCTCTTGGCTGACCGGCCTGACGGTGCGTCTGGGCTGAGCCCCCGGGAGATCGAGGTTCTGCGGCTGATCGTGGACGGTCGGACCAACGCTGAGATCGCGGCCGAGCTCTACCTGAGCGAACGGACCGTGCACCGGCACGTCAGCAGTATCCTGACCAAACTCGGTGTCCGTTCCCGCACCGCGGCCGCGATTCTTGCGGTGCAGCGCGGACTGACCTGATGTGGATTTCGGCGCCCTTTTGGAGCGAGAGCTGCAAACGTCTCGCGATGGCGAAGCCCCCCGCGTTTACCGCGGGTCGGGTGGTGGTGCCGACGAGCAAGTATGGCGTGCACCCGATTGATGATCTAGGGCTCGGGAGCAGGATCAGGATGCTGCAACGTGAGTCCAAGCTTGCGCACGAAGACCCTCCGGCTTCACGTACGAGTGGTCTCTCGGTTGATCGAACGACGAAGCGTGAGGTGGCTGCCGAAGGTCTGGCACTGTCAGCGCTCACGATGATCAGAGACCGCATATGACCTGCGACCATCTGGACATCGCGAGTCGCGATCGGCGAGGCGTATCATTCCGCCGCTTGAGGTCGATGGCCGCGGCTCCCGGGTGTACGCAACTCGGACGGGAAACCTGCAGCGGGTACGGTAGCGAGCTTGTTGGCTCGGGTTGGGGGTGATGACGAAGTCGTCTGTCATGGCGCGACGACGTCACGCGCAACAGAGTGCACACGTGCTCAGTTCTGCCGGTCTGTCAGCGCCTCGGTCAGCAGCGCCACCAGCGCTTCGAGTTGGATGTCGGCGGAGGAGGCGACCTGTTCGTCGGAGCCGTCGAGCGCGCGCGCAGCCAGACCCGCTTTGGAGTCGATGAGCTCGGCGATCTTGGCGTCGATCGTCTGGGTGGCGATGATCCGCCAGGCGGTGACGGGTTCGGTCTGCCCGATCCGGTGGACCCGGTCGATGGCCTGGGTCTGCTCGGCGTTGGTCCAGGAGAGTTCGGCGAGGACGACGTTGCTGGCGACCTGCAGGTTCAGGCCTACGCCGGCGGCGGTCAGGGAGCAGACCACAATCGCCACGTCGGGGTCGTTCACGAACGCGTCGATGTTGCGCTGGCGCACGGCGGGAGGCTGGTCGCCGCGGACCGAGGCGAAGCGAATGCCTCGGGATTCCAACAGCGCGGAGGCCGAGTCCATGACGTCGATGTGCTTGGCGAAGAACACCACCTTGCCGGCGTTACGGGCCAACTGGGCGGCGTAGTCGGCGGCCAGAGTGGCCTTGGCGTGGCCGATTCGGCGGACCATCGCGAAGACGTTTTCGCCCGAGGATGACTCGGCCGGGTCCGAGAGTTCCCGGCCAGCGACCCCGCGTACCAGCTCGTGGTCGATGCCCTCGACGGTCTGGCCGGACCGTTGCGCGCGGGCGGCGACGGCGGCGTCGTACCGCTGGAGGAGCCGGAGCGCGAGCTCCCGCTCGGCCTCGCGGATGGAGCGGGCGGCGGCGGGGTCGAGCTCGACGGGTAGGTCGGCGATCCGCCGGGCCGGGATCTGGCTGGCCACGTCGAGCTTGCGCCGCCGGACGATGCCGAGGTCAATGACGGTCTGGCGTGCCGCCGGGTAGAAGCCACGGTCGATCGGTGTCAGGCCGGTCTCCTCCAGCGCCGTCATCAGGGGCGGCCCGGGCTTGTTTTCCCCGATCCAGCCGAGGAACTGCCAGATCGCGCGGAAGTCGTCGATGTCGTTGATCAGCGGCGTACCGGTTAGCGCCATTACCAGCGGCCGAGCGACGCGCTGCCGGATCCGGTCGGCGATCTCCAGGACGTGCCGGGAGCGCTGTGACTTCTTGTTTTTGATGAAGTGCGCCTCGTCGACGACCATGCCGCGGAAGCCGTGGGTGGCGATCCAGCCGACGTGGCGGTCCAGCACCTCGTAGTTGACCACGACGATGTCGGCGAACCCGTCGATCTGTTCGCCGCTGCCGTGGATCACGGTGACGCTGCGGGAGGGCGTCCAGCGGGCGGCCTCCCGGGCCCAGTTCGTCTTGACCACACTGGGCACCACGCACAGCAGCGGGTAGGCGCTCGCGGCCTGCGCGGCCAACAGTGCCTGGGCGGTCTTGCCCAGTCCGGGCTCGTCGGCCAGCAGGAACGTTCGGTGTCCGCGGGCCGCAGCGGCGAGCAGTCGAGCCTGGTGTGGCATCAGCTCGAGCCCGGGCGGCAGCCGCACCGACGAGGCCGGTTCGGGCAGCTCCATGCACGACGGCGCGCCGGGTGTGGCGTTCTCGAACGAGCTGAGCAACGGCTGGATCAGCTCCCAGCCGGCCAGGCGCCGCTGCTGATGGCCGCGCTGGCCGGCTACGGTGAACTCGGGCGCCAGGAACGGGTTGGCCAGCTGCGCGGCGACCACCGACTGCGGCACGACCTGCCGTTCGCTGCGCAGGGAGGTCGTGGCCGGGCGGGCCCGCTGGACCTCCGGGTCTGGGGTCAGCCCGCCGGCGACCTGCATCTCCCTCTTGAGCCGTCGCGCCGAGTCGCTGACCTCGGCGTCCTCGCCGAGCAGGGCGAACAGCGACGGCTCGCGGACCGCGATCTGCGCAAGGATCGTTGCGATCCCGTCCAGCCGCCTCAGCTGCATGTCGCGTTGCGCGTCGGTCACAGACGCGTCGGCCCTCACCCGCGCCCGCTCCTCGGCCGCCAGCAGCGCGGTGACCTGGAACTTCGTCCGCTCCATCGGCCCGCGCTGCACGCGGTTCTCCACCTCGCGGACCGCCCTGGCCAGAACAGGCAAGATCCCGTCGTTGTCGCGCGCATGACCCTGCCCGCGCTGGGCTGTCCCGGTCCTCCCGGAACGACGCTGGCGCTGTGCCAACCGACTTCTCCTTATGCGTTTCACAGCTCGATCGGGCTCGAGGCCCGGGCCTCGAGGCTATTGAGCCCCGCGACGCCCCCGTCCCGCCGTCGAACGACTTGGCGGGACACCCCCGACGAGGCGTGTCCCGCACACACGGGACCCATGCGCATTTCTCAGCGCGACGCACCGACCTCACGCAGCGATCCGGCAAGAACCGGAGGCTGCCCGGCTGGGAGTCGACGAGTCAGTGCTAGCTCCATGCTACCCGAACCCGCAGGTCTGCGGACAACGCCAAGGCCGAACTGCTGCAGCAGCATGGGTACTCCGCGCGGCCGCGTGGTGGGGGCTTGAACCCGGGCAGATCCCCTACAAGCGGTCCACACACAAGCGAATCGTCAACGCCATCGGACCAGGTCGACACACCCGTCAAGTACCGGACGACACCATCCAGATGTCCGACACTCGCCCGCCACAGACGCCTCGGCGACGCGCTCCAGAGGGGGCACTGTGGTCGATGCGCGGAATTATCGGCGCCCGCGCCTCCTACCCAAGCTCCGCGACCGGAACATCGGCCACCACGCGGCCCTCCCACAGCACGCGAACTGATGTCGGCATTCTGCGCGGCTGCCCGAGAATCCGACCGCGCCCGCGGCAACCTCGACCGCCACGGCGTGCATTTCCTCACCGCCTACGTCACCGGCGCGTGAGCTCCTGTCGTCACCCCACCTCCATGCGGGGATGCGTCCTCTGCGCCCACGGTGTCCTCACGGTCGCTGAACCGGTCCTCCTGGAGGACCTGCTCATCTGCTCATGACCCGTGTCAGGCGAGCAGCAATGATTGACGACCCACCCGCGGCCGCTGTGACGGCGCCAGCAAAGTCGCCGAGGAGGCGCACCGACTGCCAGTGCGCTCGCGGCCTTGGATCGCGGACGGTGTCAACACCCGGGTCGGGCCAGTTCACGTGCCATTTCGCGTCGGGCTACACACGGCCGAGGGATAGGGAACGGCCGCCATCTGCTAGTGACATGGTCAGACCTTTCGTTCGTGCCTGAGGCGGGCGTTGAGCCGGGCGGCCTGGCGCGTCAGGTGGTCGCGCTCGGCGAGGTTGGGTGCCTTGTGAGCCGCCTCGGCGTACAGCCGTGCTGCCGTCGCCAGGTCGCCGACGCGCTCGTGGAGGTACGCCGCCACCGCGGCGTGGCGGGGCAGTGAGTCGTCCAGCGCCGCGAGCGCCGCCAGGCCGGCGCGCGGTCCGTCGGCCTCGCCGACGGCCACCGCGCGGTTGAGCCGGACGACCGGGTTGTCGGTCAGGCGCGCGAGCTCGTCGTACCACTCGACGATCTGCACCCAGTCGGTCTCTGCGGCGGTGGGCGCGTCAGCGTGGAGTGCCGCGATGGCGGCCTGGGCCTGGAACTCGCCCAGCCCGTCGCGGGCGAGGGCCGCCTGCAGGGTCTCGACGCCCTCGGCGATCGACTCGGTGTCCCACCTGCCGCGGTCCTGCTCGGCGAGCGGCACCAGGCTGCCGTCGGGCGCGGTCCGGGCGGCGCGCCGGGCGTGGGTGAGCAGCATGAGGGCAAGCAGCCCCGCCACCTCGGGGTGGTCGATCGCGGCTGCGAGCTGCCGGGTGAGCCGGATGGCCTCGGCGGCGAGGTCGACGTCCCCGGAGTAACCCTCGTTGAAGACCAGGTAGAGCACACGCAGCACGGTGGCGACGTCGCCGGGCTGGTCGAACCGCACGCCGGAAACGGTGCGCTTAGCCCTGGTGATGCGCTGCCCCATCGTCGCCTCGGGCACCAGGTAGGCCTCGGCGATCTGGCGGGTGGTCAGCCCGCCGACGGCGCGCAGCGTGAGCGCGA
The DNA here is from genome assembly GCA_035697245.1 of Jiangellaceae bacterium. GTDB lineage: Bacteria > Actinomycetota > Actinomycetes > Jiangellales > Jiangellaceae > JACVRX01. The sequence goes on along the minus strand of DASSDH010000145.1, from coordinate 2,358 downwards.
CCGCGGACGACGGCGTCAGCGACGGGTGGGCGCACAGGAAGTAGAGCTGGAGCGTGTCGTCCACCGCGGGGCCGGGCGGCGCCGACTCCTCGTCGACGAGGTCCTCGCGCCGCCGCCGCGCGGCGTCCGCCCGGGTCGCGTCGAGGAACTTGCGCCAGGCCACGGTGACCAGCCACGCCTTCGGGTCCCGCGGCGGGTCGTCCGGCCAGACGCGCACCGCCTCGACCAGCGCGTCCTGCACGGCGTCCTCGGCCGCCGCGAAGTCGGCTCCGCGGCGGACGAGGATCCCGATCACGCTCGGCGTCAGGCTCCGCAGCAGGGTTTCGTCCACCTGAGAGGTCACTCCGTGATGGTGGGCGGCTCGGCCAGGAACGGGCGCACCTCGAGCCACTCGTGGATCGGCTTCCCGCCTGCCCCCGGGGCGGCCGACAGCTCCCCGGCCAGCTCGACGGCGCGCTCGTAGCTGTCGACGTCGATCACATACCAGCCGGCGATGAGGTCCTTGGTCTCGGCGAAGGGGCCGTCGGTGACCGGCGGACGACCCTCGCCGTCGTACCGGACGAACGTCCCCTCGGGCGCGAGTGCCTGTCCGTCGACGAACTCGCCGGTCCCCTCGAGCCGGGCCGCGAAGTCGTGCATGAACTGCATGTGGGCCGAGATCTCCTCCGGCGTCCACTGGTCCATCGGGACGTCGTTCACCGGAGCCGGGGCGCCGCGGTAGTGCTTGAGCAGCAAGTACTTGGCCATCGGGTGTCTCCTCGGGCTGGTGCGACCCATTCTGGTCGCGTTCACAGCGGGGACGGAGCCGGTCACGGATCCTCGACATCGCCGTCCGAATCTCTTGGCTTTCGTCGATGAGCCTGGGTGAGCCGCCTCGCGGTGTCTGAACGGCAACCGCCCGCTCATTGCCACGATCAGGTGCGTCGACGGCCCCATCATTTCGCCGTCAGCGGCCGTTCGGATCTGCCCACGAGCTCGTGTTGCCAGGCTCGACTTGTGCGGACTCGCGGTTGGACCGCACGACTTCGTCCAAAGGGATTGGAACGAGGTTCGTCAGTTTCTCGGCGGACTTGCGGAAGGGTCGCCCGAGTTCGGTTACCTCGCCGAGATCCTGGCGAGCATCGTTAGCCCGGGACGAGCCGACGATTTGGCTGTGACCACATCGATGCACGACCTCGTCATTACACCTCGGCCAGTACCGGAGCCGCCTCTCGATGTCGTGATCGTCCGTGCGCCCAACTCACTCCGCAATGGGCCTCGGCCCGGACACGTTGTGATCGAGGAGATGTCCCTTACCGGTCACGGAGACCTAATTGAACGCCCAGCCGCAGAGGCTGTGCCGCTCTTCTGGCGCTTCATGATCGAGAAGTACGGCGTGCATCCGAGTCGCTGACCTTGTGCCCGACATGCCGCGATCCTGGCGTCGGGAAGGGCGCGTCTTCCGCCGCCTGTCGGGTGGGCAATTCGTCATGGACATGCGAAGTGCGAGGTTTCACGGACATGGCCGATGTGAGGACACTGCCTCCACGTTCGGTGTAGGCATGCACGTGACCGGGTCATCCCCCCGGGCCTTCTCGAATCACACCGCGTACCTCGTCCAGCGAGATTTCGGGTTCCAATGCGGTCATCCACCAAGTGGCGCCTGCTTCAGCGTAAGGGGCGACATCGCTGCCGGGACGAAGCTCGACGGCGATGTCATAAGGCGCCGGGTTATCGCCGCGCAGCTCGCGGACGGTCGCCACGGCTTGCGCGAACTCATCCACACCTTCGAGGTTGACCGGGAACAAGCCGTCGTAGCGGGCCGCCCGGCGCAGTGGCTTGACGTTGCCTGAGTACGCCGCGGCCCACACTGGTATTCGCGGCCGTTGCACCGGCCGAGGGAGGAACTGCACATCATCGACGAGGTAATGCCTGCCGAGATGGTTGACCGGCTCGCCGGACCAGGCAGCCAGAAGGATCTCGAGTGCCTCGTCGAGCATCTCGCCACGCGCTCGATCATCGACCTGCTCCCCGGTCTTGGAGAACTCGCCGGCGAACTGGTCCCCGCCCAGACCCACGCCGAGGATGAGGCGGCCACCGCTGAGCCGATCCAGCGTCGCGGTTTCCCTGGCCACCTTCGCCGGGCGCCGGCGCGGAAGCGGGGTGACCATGGGGCCTAGCATCACCGCTTCGGTCGCGGCCGCGATCGCCGCCAGGGTGATCCACGGATCGGCCACTTGCTTTATCGGCTCACGCCAGCGGAGCTGATCCCACACGAAGACCCCGTGCCAGCCCCGCTCCTCCGCGTCGGCGGCCAGACGCGCAACCACGCCCGGGTCGGCAAGCTCCTCGAACAGCGGCAGCCACAAACCAGAGCGC